>NZ_JBQNBW010000004.1:0-64953 GCF_052169735.1 Treponema sp. | reverse complement strand
TCATCGAAGTCATCGTCAAAATCGTCATCATCGAAGTCATCGTCAAAATCGTCATCATCGAAGTCATCGTCAAAATCGTCATCGTCGAAGTCATCATCAAAATCGTCATCGAAGTCATCATCATCGAAAGGGGATGCAGAGAAGAACCGGCTTTTTGAAAAGAGAAAATCGTTGTTATTCATAGTGAACCACCCATAAATTTTATAATATTCAGTTTTCTTGAATATAACTCGTATACCAACAACAGTATATCCAAGCCCCACTGTATCTTATCGCGAAACCCTGTCGGGCAGCGCAGCCCTATCATAATAACTGTGCTTTGTTGTGTCAACCAGAAAATAAACTTTGTTCGGATAAGCAACTGTGATTTCTACCATAATCATCCCCTATTTCAGAATAAACGAATATCGTATTATCCAAACAATCCCCACCTCACCCGCAGCAACCGCTAACTCAATCGTGCAAGGCACCGCCGATACTTTTCCGGATTAACCCTAAAAGCAACGATCGGATCATTATCTTCTTGAATCGCCTTGCCGATTGCAGCGCTTGCTTCCTCAATCATGCGGTTTGCCGGGATTAACCGTCCTGCCCGTGTGGTAAGTCCTATACGGAGTGATTTTTTATCAGCAGGGTCTTTTAAAATCGCATAAACTTCATCGTAAAGGTGATTTGCTATCTGCATTCCTTGATCAAGAGGTGCATAGAAAACAATTAACCCAAGTGTATCTTGATTAAATGTAAAGACTTTGTGAATCCGGTCAAGCGTTCCCCGCAGCAAGTGCGTTACCTGCTGGTTTTGTGCAATACCTCGTGCATGAACAAGCAATAAGGTTAAATCCTCTTCCGCCACAGATGTTTCGGTAATAGCGGTTGTAAGCTCTTCAATAATGGTAGCCTGTGCCAAAGAATGAGCTGCAGAAGTGTCCGGATATAGATCAGGAGCAGGTTCAAACGGCACTGAAGAAGCGGCTTGTTCCGAGGCTTCCTTAGGAGCTTGGGGCTGATTATAGTTTTCAAAAGAGCCGTAGTTTTCCGCATACATAGCACGAGGCGGTATGGCACCGGCAGAGTTTTTCTCATTAACAGCTTGAACAGCTGATGCAGATGTATCTACATCATTTGAAGATGCCTGGTGTTCAATTTCAGCAGGTTCTTCCATAGTACCTACCGGTTTCATCTCACCAGATGCTGCGGCAGATGAAGTTTGAGCGGTATCTGTGCGGGCATCATCCGTGTGATTATCTTCATAGATATGCAGGCGGTTAAGTGATTCAAGCTGAGCGCTCAACGGTAAAGAAGCATCCACTTCTATGGGAGCCTCGGTAATCGAGACATCTGAGGATTCTTCCGGAGCTGCGCTAGTACCCATAGCGGATGCTGCATCAGTTGTCTTATCAGCCGGGGACGAATCGGGTGTTTGAGTAGGGGCCTCTCCAGAGTCTTCTTTCATCGGTGATGTTTCCGCCCCCGTTTTAGCATTCAGCGGTGTATCATCCTGTACCGGAACGGACCGTTTTCCCTCACCGCTGTCTTTAAAATCAATGTATGAAAAAATCAATGCAGCTATCGTCAATAGAACGATAAGCAATAAGAGGAAAAACACAACACGCCCACGATTAAAAACAGTTTCCACGGGAACCGTCTGCAATGCAGCATGCACAGTAATCTCCGTATTCAGATTCTGCACGGGGATATGCATTTGAGCGGCAGTAAAAAAGAGCGGCAAATTCTTAACCGTAACCACCCGCTGTTCAGTATACGAAAAAATATCGGCATTCTGCGGCCAGCTAAACAGTATCCCGGCAGAATCTCTTATCAATACGGTACGGATATATTTTTGATAGTTGCGGCAAAGCTGCTCGAGTTTTGTTTGCAACAAGATAGAATCATCTTCCGATGATTGGTCTGCAAAAACATCGGCAGTCCGCTGTGTGAATGCTTTAAAATGCTTCAAAGCCTCCGCCTTCCCCAATAACGAATCGCTGCGAAGGGTGAAACCAAACCATAACAAACTTCCAATAATCACGAGCATAGCACAAGCGGCATATACCAACATCAATAGCTTCTTCATCACGGCTTAGTATACCCAGAAATCACTTCCGATACAAGTTCCATACCGTCAAAATTTGCGTTTCCATGCACAGTATACCATGCAAGAAAGGGAAAGAAACCCATCAGTACATCACGATTGCAGGCTGCTATACGCTGCTGCAGCGCTTTTATGAACTGTTTATAAGGAAATTGCCGGAATTCAGCAGGATTCCACGGAGAAAACAGCTTTTTTTCGGCTTCAAAGGCGGTTCGGTATGAATCTAAGAGACTGCTTTTATACGTGTATTTACCGTTTATCTCTTCATGGTATACCGGTGTCCGGAACATAAGGCGGATAAAGGCATCTTCCTCCGGCAGAATCCGGCTTGCTGCGTTGGTATAAAGCGCTGTGAGATAGGTACCCCGCGCGTATGCCTGCCCGCCGGTGTAGGCAAAATCCATCCCGGTGCATTCAATCCGGCGGAATCCCAGCGACTGCGCAGCATGATACGCCGCAACAGCGACAGTCCCGGATACGGTATTCAGCTGCGGAAATGGAGAAAACGCAGCAGCTGTTTGCACCAGCGGATGATTACCGGCAGTGAAAAACAGCGGGTTTCCGTTTTCATAAAAACGGCGGGATACCGTTTTTTGCGCTGAGAGGTCAAAAATCCCGGTAATACTGCGCGGGATGGTGCCGCACGTATGGAGATACGATATGGACTGAGGATCAAGCGCGATAAAAAACTCCGGTATAATCCCGTGTGCAAGTAGAACAGGCAGCGCTGTATCCGTACAGAACAGTGTATAGCGCTGCCGCTGCTGCGCAAACTTATCCAAACAGCTGTCCAAACTGGGACCCGCCCCCACGATAAAAGCAGTACGGGCTGTATCAATATTGGGATACTGGGGCGTTATACAGCTTGCCAGCTGCAAATTGAGAAAAATATTCCGTACCCATATTTTCCCGAAGTGAGCCTGCACGGAAAAATCAGCTTTTATTTTTTCAAGTCCTGTTTCGATACATGTACTGAGATGATCTGCTGCGTCTTTAAAATAACCGCTCCATGCCCGTAAGAGATAACAGCCGAAGGTGCCATGCAGGGCAGGAAGATATGTTTCCGTCAAAGCCGCGATAAATGCAGAATCGGTGCATGGAGGAAGGAGAAAAACCCTGCTGTCAGACAAAATATCGGTATAGTCAATTAAACTAAGTAATTGTTTTAATGAAGGATAGTCGGCTTCCGTAACAGCGCAAACACTGTGAGGATATTTTTGCAAGAATGCAGATATCTGAATACCGCTGCCGAGTCCGCCAAACAGCATAAAACCGGACTCAGCCGGTAAGGCGCGTTCGGATTCCCGTGCAGGATCATAAAGAGAGTGTAGAGCCTGCCCTGTTGCAAAAACCGGTACGGATAGACCTGTTTTTGCAACAACTACATCTTTATAAGCGGTACCGCTGGAGGTTTTTCGCAGTATTTCCGCTATATGCGGCGCTTTCACGGTAATTACGGCAAGATTACGCTCAAAAACGGTCATACAGCCGTCCTTTTCAGCAGCCGTGCAAACACTCCGTCTACTTGTTCAGCAAGCTGATGCTGCGATTCTCTATCAGCAGGGGCTTTTAACACATTGCAGTAGGCGGTATACCCGCAGAGTGCACACACCTGTTTTTCTATTGATACAGTTTGAGCCGCTAACTGCTGCGGATTTTCGGTAATAATAGCGGAAATCTCAGTATGCAATGCGGATAGCAGCGAATGCACTGTCTGCATACGCTCGGAAAAGGCAGCGATTGTATATGACCGGATAGAAAACGGCTGAAGGGCTTTTTCCTTATTCACTGCCGGAATAGAACATAATGCCCCGGAATTCTCCAGTGTTTTTTGCTGCGGTATGGGAATAGCATCGAGTGTAGTAATATTCGGAAGAGCAGCTCCCCCTGCCCTCACCCGGAAAAGCCGTTTTGTTCGTTCCGGCGCCAGCTGCAAAAACCACTGCCGGTAGATCTCGAGTGATTGTGTTTGAAACTGCTGTGTTGCAAGCGATGCAGCAAAAGGGTGAATCCGGTCTGCACTACACAGCAGCCGCACCGTACTTTGATGCGGCTGCACATGGCTCAATCCTTGTGTTGCGGCTAAATCAACTCCGGCAAGTATAATCTGCTGCTTCGTATGGCGCAGCAAAAGATCACAGGCTGTTCCCGTTACAGTGCCGTTTTCACGGGCTGCAAGCGGAAACAAGCCAAGCGCTGTACAGAGCATGGTTTCAAGCGGAGAACCGTAAGAAAGCAGCGCACAAGGATTATGCTGCAGCATCGCTGCCGGCACGGCTGCTTCTAACGGAAATGCAAGCGGTACCGTATGCGGAATACCGTCGAATAAGCGGCGCGCCCAATACCCTGCATCCGTACTGATACAAAACTGAGGCTGAATAGCACGTGCGGCAAGCGCTGCGTATGCAGAGGTAACCGCAACAAGGGTATAGGGCTCCGTTTGTACGGCTGTCATATACTGTAAACTCGGTCCCGCTCCTGCAAGTATAAAATCCTGCGAACCAAAGTGTATTTCTGCCGGATGGTCAAGCCTCACTGCATTATCAATCATATTTTTGAGCCATGTACGCCCAAAAAAGGAGCGGGTATGCATCACACTGGTTAATAAATCAATTGTATACCTGATACCTTTCCATACAGCATCAGCCTGACTGGGAAAGGCTTTATCGGCAGCTTTCCAGCTTAAAAAGCGGACAGCGCCGAGCAGTTCATCCGGTATATGTGCAAGCAAAAAAAACGGTAAATTTCCCCGTAACGGGCGCCAAACACTATCCCACAGCGTATCGGAGTCGGAAAACAAATCGTCGGTATACCGTATGGCAATCAGACGTGCCCCTGGAAACGAAGAACGCAATGCCGGTGCAAGGTACGACTCACCCGGCTCTGTTATCACAATAATTGAAGGGTTGCCCTCAATAGTGTTTACAAATTGTTCTGCTTCTTTATGGGGATTATAGTTTGAATGTAGGCGAAAGGAAGGCATAGATACATATAACCGCTATGCAACATCGCATAGCGGTATTAAACAAAGAGGGATCAGGAAATTCCTAACTCTTCAAACAGATGTTTGTATGTTTCAAAATACTCCGATTTTGCAAACTCTTCTATTTTCTGTTCAGGTAAGGCTTCTAAAAGCTGATCCATATAGGCAAGAACGGATTTGATCTCATTCTTGAGTTCCAAGGGCATTGAAACAGTTTGTTCACGCTTGCGAGTAGCAGCCTGCAACAGAGTGTCCTGCTTTGTAACTTCAAGTTCAGGCTCCTCAATAGCTTCCTCCAACTCCGACAATTCATCTATATCATCAGGTTGATCTTCAACTTTTGTTTCCTCAAATACCTTTGACGGCACAATCGGCTCTGCTTCAAACGGCTCTTCGATCAATTCATCTTCAAGCTCAGGGATACTAGCAGGATCCTCAAAAGGATTGGCAAAATCTTCATCCGCTTGCAGCTCGTGAATAGTCGGAGCAGCTTCCGTATCTATTGAGGCACTCTCTGCTTCCGGCAGGATGATTTCTTGCTCGGAAGGAATATCGAAAGACTCAATATCGGTATCTTCCTGTGAGAATTGATCCTCATCTGCTTTTAGAGCCTCTTTCCTATCGGCTGCCTCGCCTTGGGCTATAACACCTTCAGTAACTTCAGCGCCGGCACTGTCGGCAGATTGATCATCATCAAGATAGCTCAGATCTTCCGGCAGCGATGTAATCGGGGCAGCTTCGACATTGAACACGGGATCGGCAGCAAGCGCTTTCTCTCCCTCTACCGCTGCCGCATCAGCAATACTGTCTTTGGAATGCTCGGTAATGCTTGCTTCAAATTCAGCGTCAGATGTTACGCTTGCTTCATCGGTTTCATCAATTTCCGGCACTATATCTTTGGTCAAAACGGGAGGAATTTCATAATCTTCCGAAACAGGTTCAACAGCTTCGTCTTCTTCGGTGTTCTTTTCTTCCGTAAAATCAGCCGTGATAAGAATATTGTTCAATTCATCACCGGTCAATGAAATGGTTTCATCAGTATCATCATCGCTAAAGAAACCGGAGCTTTCGGTCTCAGCAACAGGTTCTTCCTGTACAGGAGAGTTTTCAGCCGCTCCAACGTTGGTATGCGCAGCAAACCCCGCCTTTAAGCTATTGAGTTCCGCCCGCAAATCACTGATTTCATCGGCAATTTTCATCAATAATGCAGTAGCCTTATCATCCGCAACTGCACTATGCACAGGATCGGCAGGAACAGACGCTGCTGCAGATTCAGCAGCGGGTGCTGCATGCGCATCGGACTGCTGCGGCGAAAGAAGATCCTTCTGCACAGCCTCAACATCGTCAAAGAAGGCTGCATCACCGGCGGCTGTATCAGACTTTTCTTCCCCTCCGAAAATCGGAATGTCCGCGTTATTCTCCACCACTTGGGAAGAAACATCCGTAAATGATTGTAATTTATCCGCGTCGTCATCAACTGTTACAGACAGATCGATTGTGGAAGAATCAGAGCGTTTTTCAGTATTTGAACTTTTACCCGCATCATCATCTGCAAGAATATCATCAAAATCCTCAACCACTTCAAGACTGCCGTCTCCATGATCCGCATCTTCAAAATCTTCCAGAGATATTTCACTAAAATTTTCCAATCCTGCCGGAGGTTCTTCATCTTCTTCAGCAGCAGGAACTTCCTCAGCATCATCTGTAAAATCAAGATCAATCGGCTCTTCTTCTGCGGGATCAGCGCCTTCTTCATGATTTGATTCTGCGGGGCTGTCATCGCTTAAGAAATCGTCGAGATCAAGCGATTCGAAGCTGTCTTCATCGAGCGCAATATCTGATGCATCATCGTTCGAAGAATATGAAGAGGTGGATTCCAATGGAATTACCTCAGGTTCTGTATCATCGTCCATCTTAAGCTCATCCAATTCCGGCACCTCACTATTTATATTGTCCATATCATCTATATCGGAAAAAGAATCTGAAAACGAAAAATCATCATCAAAATGCATAGCATCATCAGAATCGTCTTCACCGAATAATTCCACATCTTCCGAGCTATCCGGTTCTACCATATCTTTCCGCTGTTTAAGCCATACGCCATACATATCCAATTTTTCCGAATTACTATTATCAATAGAAAAATTAGGATCGTATCCATCATCGCCTTTGTTAAAATTATCCATAAAATCTTCTCCCGAATGACGGTGGTATTATACCATATATCGGCATTGTCTGCATATAACATGAGCGAAAGCAGCTTGAAGGTTGTAAATACTTGTAAATATCCAAAACAATCTTTGCTCCAAGCAGCCCCTCTTCTTCATTATACTCAGTTTTAAGAAAAGTTCAAGAAAATATTTTTTTTGCCGTTATTAGAGTAAGATATGAAGCTCTATTTGAAAATCATCGCACCGATTTTTATATTTGCACTTGTTTATAGTTTTTTAGCAATTTTTTTCGGACCGCGCGGTTTTTTTGCGGTACAGCAGTTAAAACGGCAGCGTGATTCGCTGATTCAACATGTGCAGCTGCTTTCCGATATGAGCGAAAAGCTGAATATACGTATTGCAAATTTGTCTTCCGATCCTCAAACCATCGCAGTCTATGCACATGACCTCGGCTATGTACACAAGGGAGAGGGTCTGATCAAGCTCATGAATTTTTCAGGAACAACTGAATATACCGATGATGCAGGAGTCCTTTATTTAATTGAGCCGCCGCGTTTTTTGCCGGATGCTATCTGTAAAACTATTGCTATTTCTGTCGGTATTATTGTGATATTATGTGAAATGATTGTGAGTAAAAAACATGCGCATTCAAAAGAAGGATACTAGTTCAGCCGCTGCCGCTGCCTCGGCACTGCGTAACAACAAAATTGTTATCATTCCCACTGACACTATTTATGGTTTTTCCGGTCTATTCGGCAAAACAGCTGATGCTATCGCACAGATAAAGGGGCGGGAAGAAAATAAACCTTTCATAGCCCTTATAGCAAAACCGTCCGATATCTACCGGTACACGGATGCAGCAGTACCGGACTATCTTTTACAGCTATGGCCTGCTCCGCTCACTCTTATTGTGCCGCTGAAAGGCTCTGAAACCCAAGCATTCCGGTGTCCTGCCGATCCATGGCTACGAGATGTTATTGCAGCAACCGGAGAGGCGATTTATTCCACCAGCGTCAACCGCTCCGGAACGCCGCCTCTTACGGATATCGACACTATTTGTGCGGAATTTGAAGCATCGGTTGCCTTAGCGGTGGACGGCGGAGAACTTGCAGGCTTACCTTCTACTATCATAGATGTCTGTTCCGCAGTACCGAAAATACTCCGTCAAGGCGCAATTTCGGTAAATATACGGTAAGCTCCTACGCTAGTTGCCATTGCCTATCTATATCAGGATAAACAGATCAGACCGTTTTTTAACAACTCCGCAGAAAAATTGATACTATTCGACCAGAGTTGAACCTCTTCGCGATTCAAATGGTGTCACAGTCTCAATTTTTCCGCGATTTTTATCTACTCTACGTGATACATTTACCCATTTACTGGGAAAATGTGCGAAATTTTAAGCAAAATTTCGCACAGAAAGAAGTCAACCGCTGAAAATATTTTTAATGCAAGTGCCTTATTTTGCTAACAGCTCCAACTCATCCTGTACCGCTTTATACGTCATGTATCCGCCGGAAAGATTTACAACATCGGTATAGCCGTTCTGCCGTAAAATACGCACCGCAAGGTAAGCCCGTAAGCCCATACCGCAGTTGACCACAATGGTGCGGTCTTTCGGTACCTCAGCTAAGCGGCTTCGTAATGCGGTATTCGAAATATTAACAGCACCCGACAATGAACCCAGCTGGAACTCTTCAGGGGTACGCGCATCAAGGAAAAAAGCTCCTTTTTCTGCATACTGCGGAATATCCCGCCATGAAATGACTGTTGATAATCCATCACGGTCGTTTTCTGCAACAAACCCAAGCATATTAACCGGATCTTTTGCAGAATTAAAGGGCGGTGCATACGCTTGTTCAAATTCAGCCAAGTCGGAAATAGTACCTTCCTTATTGATATAGGCTGCAATCACATCTATTCTTTTCTCAACGCCTTCAACCCCGACAGCTTGCGCTCCCCACAGCTTACCGCTTTCGGGATTGTATAAAATTTTAATTGAAAGCAGAGAAGCTCCCGGATAATAGCCGGCATGGTGCATTGCATGGGTTACAACCTGCTTATAAGGCACACCAGCCCTATCCAGCGCTTTTTCTCCTAAACCGGTTGCGGCTGCGGTATAACCGAATATCTTTGCAACACTTGTACCGATTGCCCCGCAGTATGCTTTTTTATTACCGTAGATGATATTGTCAGCACAGATACGAGCTTGCTTATTTGCAGGTCCTGCAAGCGGAATACTTACGTCCATTCCCAACAGCGGACTCTTAAAGGAAATAGCATCACCGATTGCATAGATACCCTTGTGCGAAGTTTCAAGATATTCGTTCACCTTGATAGCACCGTTCGGGGCAAGTTCAAGATTACAGTCCTTTGCCAGCTTTGTGTCGGGACGTACACCGATTGAAAGTATCACCGCATCGCAGAGTACCTCTTTTCCCGACTGTAGACAAACAGCCAAATCCTTACCGCGGCGCTCAAATGCTTTTACCCCGTCCTTGAGGTAGAGCCGAACCCCTTTCCGCCGTATTTCTGCTTGAACCATCGCCGCCATATCATAGTCTACGACATTCATAACTTGATCTACTGCTTCTATAATAGAAACCTGCATACCGCGGTGATGAAGATTTTCTGCCATTTCTAAGCCGATAAACCCTCCGCCGATAATAGCAACCCGCTTTGTTTCAGGGTTGTCGATCTTTGATTTGATCGCATCGATGTCGCTCACAGACCGAAGGGTGTAGATACTTGCATCATCAATTCCCGGAATAGGAGGGCGGATGGGGGAAGCGCCAGGGCTTAAAACAAGCGCATCATAAGCCTCTGTTGTTTCGGCACCGGTATCGAGGTTTTTAACGGTTACTGTTTTTGCTGCCGGATTGATTGCCGTAACTTCATGCTTTACCAACGCAGTAACATTGAGTATCTCTTTAAACCGTTCCGGTGTCATTACAAAAAGTGCATCCCTATTTTGAATGACATCGCCTGCATAATACGGCAGACCGCAGTTTGCAAAGCTGATATGGCTTCCCCGTTCAAAAACGGTAATCTCAGCGTTTTCATCTAATCGGCGCAAGCGGGCGGCTGCTCCTGCACCGCCTGCAACACCGCCGACAATAACATATTTACTCATATTTTCCTCCTGTGCTGTCTCAGTAGGCAGCAAAACGGAATATTTTAGGATACTTTTCAGTATATAGGGAACCCCTAAAAACTTGAGTTTTTAGAGGTTTTCCTTAGATTCCTTTTTAAGACAAAAACTTTCTAAAAACAGTACTACTCAGCTTTTTCTTTAAAAATCCCAGCTTTGTTTCGGAAATGACAATCGACGTGAAGATAAAAAAGCACCCGATAATAAGCGAGACGGTTATCTGCTCATGCCAGAACAACACCGCGATGATAATGCCGAAAACCGACTCCAAAGAAAAAATCAAGGCAGCGGTAGACGCAGGGGTATACTGCTGACCGATCGCTTGCAGCACATTGGTAACCGACATACACACAAAACCGAGATATACGGCAGCAAAGATGGAATGAGTATTCCACACAATTACAGCGGTATTTTCAAAAAAGAAGCTATACAGCCCCGCATATACGGCACCGAAAAAAAGATTACCGATGGTGAGCAGGATGGGATCGAGTTTATTCACATACCGGCTCAGAAATACAAGATAACAGCCGAAAATAACGCTGCCCAACATAGCAATAAGGTCGCCCCAATTAACACTTACATCTGAATCTTTAATAAGATCAGGCAGCGAAATAAACAAGATACCTATCAAACAGATAACCGCTGCAATAATGTGATAAATATTCGGTTTCTTTTTTTCTACCGCCCACGAGATAAAAGGGATAAGGACACAATAGGTCGCAACAAGAAAGCCGCACCGCCCCGGCGGGCAGCCTGCATTTGTGATTGCAAACCCCTGCATTAAATAGCCGATCGTCATTAGAAAACCGAGAAAGGCACTGATCATAATATATTGGCGTGATAGTTTTTTTAAACGCCGGATAAAAAAGAGCAGCAATGACCCCGAACCGATTGCACACCGCATAAAAACCAAAAATGCAGGCGGGAAAAAATCATTGGTACTGCTAATAACAACAAATGTCGTTCCCCAGAATAAGGATGCAACGAGAAGGGCAATACGTCCTGTAAGTTCATTTTTCTTCAGCTTATTCATATCTATTCCACCTTAGTCATCCAACCAATATATTTTATCAGGAGCCTGTTCTGTTAAAAAGATTTTTTTATAGCGCTGTGAGTGAGCTACCCGTGTATCATGAGGAAAGTACCCCGTATGGAGAAACCATACAACATCTACAAGATCTCCAAAAGAATCCGAACATGAATAGCGGTAGTACAGTGGAGATTCTTCAAGAAGTGCACGTAATGCAAGATCGTGCGTGTGATAGGGATCAACCGCTTGCCGCAAATTACTGCGTAAGCCTCCGTACCATGCATGGGTAACCGCGAGCAGATTAAGCCGCTTATGTGCATCCATATAATACAGTTCATACAGACCGGCAATAGCCGGAACTGCTGTGGTGATCCTGTATTTATCGGCACGGGTTAGAGCAGTCCATGTCAGCGTATAATAGGCGTGGAGTTTTTTATCCACTTCTTTACAGACAACCGGTTTTAATTCAAACATACTCGTATGTAAGTTGCAAACTCCCTCAATGATATTCGTCTATCACATCAGCCAGCTGCTCCGCAGTACCGGTAGGGCGGCAGTTTCCTGCACAGCCGCTGTCCCGCCACAGATTGCACAGCGTCATTCCCGGACCTACTTCCAGCAAGGCTGCCGTGCTTGTCAGCGCAGCAATTTCCTGTTCTTCCTCCAGCCAGCGTACCGGATGGGTTAAGTGCAGCACAGCATTCTGTTTTGCCTCTGCGCCAGTTAAAAGCCGCTTTCCAGTTACATTTGAAAAAATCGGAACGGCAGGATCATTGAACGGAATATCCTGCAGCACAGCTGAAAATTCCTCTGCAGCTTCCCGCATGAGCGGCGAATGGAAGGGACCTGCTACCGCAAGCCGGACAACCCGTTTTGCACCTGCTTCCTTACAGAGCTTTTCTGCAATATCCAGCCCCGCCGCAGTTCCCGACACAACGGTCTGCATCGGACTGTTCAAATTTGCTGCAAAGACGGTTCCTGCCTCAGGATCGGAATATGGTTTTAGTACTTCGATAATCCGCTCAGGCGCAAGTTTGAGAACCGCCGCCATACCTGATGCGCCTCCGGATGCTTTGCCCCGTGCATCTAATTTTTCGCACGCCTTCTGCATAATTTTTCCGCGCAAAGCGACAACCTTTGTCATTGTTGTAAGGTCTAAAACCTTTGCCGCATACAATGCAGAAAATTCCCCCAGACTAAAGCCCGCAGCAGCGGAAGGTGTGATTCCATGCTCCTGCAACACCGCGAGAATCGCCGCCTGCATTGCCGTAATCGCAAGCTGACTCCTGTCGCTCCGTGCAAGTTCAGCCGGTTCCGTATTCCACAGGAAGGAGGCAATATCTTCTCCTGCGGTGGCACTCATCGTATCAATAACGGCACGGGCAGCCGGATATTTTTTACAAATATCTTCTGCCATACCTTTGAATTGAGAGCCTTGTCCCGAAAATAAAAAAACGTATTCCATCATGTACCTTCTATAAAAAACAGGGATATTAAAAAACGTGGGTTTTAAGAATACCCCTCAGGATTAGAACCGGATAATAGCGCCGCCCCACGTTAAGCCCGCGCCAAATCCGGTAATGAGGATAGTCATACCCTCATGCAGCTTGCCTTGCTCTGTCAGTTCAGCAAGAGTGATTGGGATGGAAGCAGCTGAAGTATTTCCATAGTTTTCAATATTGCGGACAAATTTATCGAAATTGATTTTAAGCCGTTTCGCCGCTGCTTCCAGTATCCGTTCATTTGCCTGATGACAGACAATTAAATCGAGATCGTCTGCCTGTAAATGTTCCTTTGCAAGGAGAGTCTTGACTGTTGCAGTAATATGGCTGACTGCAAACTCGTACACAGCTCTTCCATTCATGTGTACCCGGCGGTCAGGCGCAATATAGAGTTTGTCCGCTCCGGTGCCGTCAGTGCCGAGTACGGTAGCGCCGATACCAAGCCCGCAAGGTTCAAAGGTGTTTTCAAGCAGCGCCGCCCCTGCTCCATCACCGAATAAAACGCAGGTAGAACGGTCTGTCCAGTCCATAATACGGCTTAAGACTTCGGCTCCGCATACAAGTGCAAAACGCCAATGGTGCCGTTCCATCATAGCCGCCGCCGTGTCCATTGCATAGATAAAACCGGAACACCCTGCCGTCAGATCAAAACACACTGCCTGCACCGCTTGCAGCTTATTTTGAATAAGGCAAGCGTTTGATGGAGAGCCAGGAAAATCGGGGGTTGCCGTGCCGCAAATAATAAGATCTATTTTATCCGCCGTTATAGGCTCGGAAGTTTTACTGTTTTTAAGCGCATCCATACATGCCTGATACGCTAGCGATGCGCTTGTATCCTCCGCGCTGGCAATCCGGCGGGATCCAATACCGGTATGACTCCGTATCCATTCATCCGATGTACCGAGTTCCGCAGGAAAATCCGTATTTTTCATCTCTTTTAAAGGGAGTGATTTACCAAATCCCTGAATAATAATTGCCATGTTTCGTCTCCAAATAAATATTATAGTAGAAATTTTCTCAAAACAACATACGTTTTACAAGATACCCTAGTATATTTTTCAATTCTCTGTCAACTATGGCAGAACAGTAGCACGTCTTTTAAAAACAGGGCGGCATTTTGCGCAAAAGAATAGCGGTCTTCTAAAATATTTCCTGAAGCTGCTGCTCGGATGATATACAATCCCCGCGTTTTATGTTATATTTGTAAATTACATGGAATGAGGTTATACATGGGAAACACAAAAGTACGAAGTACAACAGTTATTGCTGTCAGACGGAACGGGAAAGTTGCGATGGCAGGAGATGGACAAGTTACGATGGGGCAAACCGTTATGAAAGGAAATGCCCGCAAGGTACGAAAAATCTATGACGGAAAGATAATGACCGGTTTTGCCGGTGCAACAGCCGACGCTTTCACCTTACTTGAAAAATTTGAAGGTAGAGTAAAAGAATATGCCGGAGACATTACCAGAGCAGCGGTAGAACTGGCAAAGGACTGGCGAACCGATAAAATGCTGAAAAACCTTGAAGCGCTGCTTTTAGTCGCAGATGCAAAGACTATTTTGCTCATTTCAGGGAATGGAGATGTTATTGAACCGCAGGAAGAGGTACTAGCGATCGGATCAGGCGGAAACTACGCTTATGCCGCAGCGCTTGCCCTACTCCGCAATACTGACCTAACTGCTCGTGAGATTGCAGAAAAGAGCCTGAATATCGCGGGTCAAATCTGCGTATATACCAACGAGAACATACATATAGAAGAACTGTAAGAGCGTTATGATAAAAAGGACGGCTGAAATTGCGTTACTGCTTTTTATCTCACACATTAGACCTATTCGATAACTGCGTTTTCGAATAGGTCGACGAGTTCTAAATCGCACAAATAGTACGATTTAGAACATCGCTTTTTAAGGTAACCCGTTCAGAAACGGAAGTTTCCGAACAGGTTTATTCTGCAAAAGTTTTTATAGGAGATAGTATGACCATCAATTTAGATGAATTAACCCCTCCGCATATTGTTGCGGAACTAGACAAATACATCATCGGGCAGGCAAAGGCAAAAAAAGCAGTTGCCGTTGCCCTGCGGAATAGAACCCGCCGGCTCAAATTGAGTGAGGATATCCGTGAAGAGATAGCCCCAAAAAATATTCTGATGATAGGACCAACCGGTGTCGGCAAAACAGAAATAGCACGCCGCCTTGCAAAACTTTCAGGAGCGCCCTTTCTCAAAGTAGAAGCAACCAAGTACACGGAAGTCGGCTATGTCGGACGTGATGTTGAATCGATGATCCGCGACCTCATGGCTGTCGGCTATTCTATGGTAAAAAGCGAAATGCAGGACACGCTCAGAGCTCAAGCGGAAAAAAACACAGAAGAAATTCTCCTCGACCTCTTGCTGCCCGGATCAAATAAAAAAAAGGGCAAGCATAAAAAGACAGTCAGGCAACTTCTGATCGCAAACAAGACAGAAGCCGAAGAAGAAGAACCTGCACAAGCCGATAATACACAGGAAACAGCTGAGGAAAACAGCTCTGAGAACGAAGGCGATATGCACGAAACCCGGGAAAAATTCCGTCAAATGCTGCGGGACGGGAAATTTGAAGATAAAATGGTAGAAGTATCCATCCAGCAGTCCGGCATGCCCTCATTTGAAATATTCGCCGGCGGTTCCAGCATGGAAGACCTCGAAAATGCTATGTCAAACATCAGCAGTATGCTGATGGGCGCCGGTAAGCATAAACGGAAAACAACAAGCGTAAAAGAAGCGCGCGAAGTCATTATGGATGATCAGCTTGACCGGCTCGTTGATCATGATAAAATCTCGACAGAAGCCAAAGAACGGGTTGAACAGATGGGCATTATCTTTATCGACGAAATTGATAAGGTTGCTTCAAAAAACGAGCGCAGCAGCGGTGTCGATGTATCCCGCGAAGGCGTACAGCGTGATATTCTTCCTATTGTAGAAGGTTCAAAAGTCAACACGAAATTCGGCGTTGTCGATACCCGTCATATCCTCTTTATCGCAGCAGGTGCATTCAGCATCTCAAAACCGAGCGATCTGATCCCTGAATTTCAGGGACGCTTTCCGCTTCGAGTTGAATTGGAATCGCTCCATGCTGAGGACTTTAAACGGATTTTGCTTGAACCCAAGAACGCATTGACAAAACAATATAAGGCGCTGCTTGAGACCGAAGGCGTTACCGTCATCTTTACCGATGATGCAATAGACCGTATGAGTAACCTCGCAGCAGAAGTCAATGCGGGGATGGAAAATATCGGGGCACGCCGTCTTCATACTATTATGGAAATGCTGCTGGAAGATATTTCGTTTAACGCCAGCGGAATGAGCGGAAAAACAGTCGAAATAGACCGCTCGTATGTTGACGAACGCCTCAAAGATATAGTACAGAATCAGGATTTATCCCGCTATATCTTGTAAGCTGTCTCAAGCAAAAAATTTTACTGCCGATATATGAGTATACAAATAATTTAAAGGAGTTGAGATGCATATTAACAGTTTTCAAAAAACGGTTGATCTTTTACACCGGGCGCTTGATGTAAACGCTCTCCGCTATACCGTATCGGCAAATAACCTTGCAAGTTCGGAGATACCGGATTTTAAGCGGACTTCGGTCAATTTTGAAACGGAATTAAAGCGTGCCCTCGATTCCGAAAAACGGAGTGCGGGGCAATTTCAGCTTGCAGTAACTGATCCCCGCCATATTGCATCAGACGGAGTTATCGATTACCGGTCAGTGTCTCCGCGGCGTGTACTGGATTATGCAACTACAGTGAAAGCAAACGGAAACAATGTCGATGCTGAGGAAGAAGCAATGAACATCCTCAAGATCCAAATGCAGTATCAGCTGTTGAGTCAAATGACCGGTTTTCAGTACAGTCAAGTACAGTCGGTATTAAAATAAGGTTTGAGGTTTATAGGAGCAATACATGGGTATCTTTAGCAGTATCAATATAGCGGCAACCGGCATGAGCGCCGAACGGCTGCGGACTGATGTTATTTCCGACAACATTGCCAATGCTTCCACTACGAGTTCACAGGAAGGCGGTTATTTCCGCCGCAGCCGTGTCATTCTTGCACAAAAAAGTGATGGGATTGACTGGCGGCTTCCCTTCGTTTCAGGGGATATGGATCGGGGAGTCGGTACGGGAGTGCGGGTAACCGGCATAGAAAAAGACAATTCCGAACCGCGGCTTTCGTATGAACCCGATCATCCCCATGCCATTCTTTCAGGACCTAAGGCAGGATATGTGGAATACCCGAATGTAAACATTGTAACGGAAATGGTTGACCTTATCTCCGCTTCCCGCTCTTATGAAGCAAATGCTGCCGTTGTCCAAGGATCAAAAGAAATGTTCCAGCGGGCACTTGAAATCGGACGCTAATAGGGTACCGGTACATAGCCAAGGTTAAAAAGGAGTCAGTATGACTATTACTAATACGGCAACCCTGTACAAGGTACCTGCCGTTATGAAAAATCCGGCAATAGCGCCGGTTACCGTTGACAACTTCCGCAGCCGCATGGTTTCCGATACGGATTTAGTTGATACGGCAGTAAACAAAAAAGCAATGAGCTTTGAGCAAACCTTGCTGAAAGCCTTTGATGAAGTAAATACAAAACAGCAGCGTACTGCGGAACTTGGTCAGCAGATGATTGTTGACCCGGAATCCGTTGATGTACATGACATAACGATTGCAATGGCGGAAGCCAGTATGTCGTTAAAAATTGCACAAACGCTGATTGACCGCGTTGTAAAAAGTTGGAATGATATTACTATAACCAGATAATGGAGCTGTTATACTTATTGTAGCAGGTTCGTTCTGTAAGGGGAGGACACATGAACGAATGGTTTAAAAAAACGCTCGCACAAATCAAAACACTGTGGGGCAAGTGGACGCCTATCCAAAAGGGGATATTGGCAGCTGTTGTCATTGCGGCAATCGTTGTTATTGTCTTGCTTACCTCATGGTCAGCAAAGCCCTCTCTTGTGCTGCTTATTGATACTCCGGTAACGGATGAAGCGCTCAGAGAACGGATTGTCTTGCGGCTCAATCAAGAAAATGTAAAAACGTCCGTTTCCGAGGCGGGACTTATTTCCGTAAAGGATGAACAAACAGCCCGTAGAATGCGGACTATCCTGTTACGGGAAGATCTTATTCCCAAAAACACCGATCCATGGGCTATTTTTGATGTAGAACGCTGGACGCGGACGGATTTTGAGCGGAACATTGATGTGCGGCGTGCCGTTATCGAAGAGGTCAGGAAACATATTAAAGCGCTGGATGATGTGGATGACGCAAGCGTTGTCGTTAATATCCCGGAGGATAAACTCTTTCAGGCAGAGCAAAATCCGGTGACAGCCAGCATTATTCTCTATCCCAAACCCGGCAGCGACATCAGCACAAACCGCAAAAAGATAGAAGGAATCCAAAAACTCCTCAAGTACGCGGTAGAAGGTCTCACAGATGATAATATCACCATCGCGGATAACAATGGAAGTATTCTGAATGATTTTGCCGGTATGAAAGATTATGACCGCCTATCCCTTATCGAAAAACAGCAAAAGATTATCTCAAAGCTGGAAACACAGTATGAAATAAAGATATTAAATATCTTGCAAAAAACATACGGTACCGACCGTGTCCGTGATCTCAGTATTAAAATCGATATGGATATGTCGGAAAAAACGGCGGAAACAATTGAATATCTCCCGTTCCAGCTCAAGGCGGATAACCCGGATACCCCCTATGATGACTCCGAAATACGCGCATCGGTAACACGGTCTTCGGAAACAGCAACCACCACCTACCAAGGCACCGGTTATAATCCCGAAGGACCGGCAGGTGTAGAAGGACAAACACCGCCTTCATACAGGGACACTAGTAACCTTACCGGTTTGTCTACGCAGTCTATCGTAAGAACCAACGAAGAAATCGGCAGCCGGAGAACATCTGAGATTGTCAGCCCTGAAATGGGACGCCGTACCGTGTCGGTCAATATAGACGGGCAATGGCGCAAAAAGAAAGATGCAAACGGGAATGTGGTAGTCAAAGACGGACACATAGAACGCGAGTATATTCCTATTTCCGATGAAGAGCTGCAAAAGGCAACAAAAGCAGTGCAAGACGCTATCGGCTACAATATAAAGCGCAATGACTCGGTGAGTGTACTTAATATCCAGTTCGACCGTATGGCGGATTTTGAAAAAGAGGATGAGGCGTACTTTAAAGCTATCCAACGGCAGCGGATTATCTTAATCAGCTTGTCAGGTTTGGCTGTTCTCCTGCTCATCTTTATTATCTACCGCGTGATAAGCAGAGAACTTGAACGGAGAAAACGCCTCCGCGAAGAAGAACTCTTACGCCAGCATCAGCTTGAACGTGAAAAAGCTCTGTGGGAGGCTGAACAGGCAGGTATGGAAGTTTCGATGTCCGTAGAAGAGATGAAGCGGCGCGAACTATCAGAAAATGTTATAAATCTTGCGCGCGAGCATCCTGAAGATGTTGCATTGCTGCTGCGCACATGGTTGATGGAGGAATAGTATGGCAGTGTCACCAGCAAAAGAAAAAGCAAATGCAGCAGGCGGCAAAAAACAAAAAGATATAAAATCCTTGAATGGACGGCAGAAAGCAGCAATATTTTTAGTTTCGGTCGGGGAAGAAATTTCTGCAAAAATCATGGAGCAGCTCCGTGAAGATGAAATTGAAAAGCTTGTTTTTGAAATTGCCCGTACGGAGACCATCGAATCCGAATTAAAAGATGCAGTTTTACAGGAATTTCAGGATTTAATGCAAGCTCAGAAATTCATTACAACCGGCGGTATCGACTATGCACGCGGCTTATTGGAAAAGTCTTTGGGCAGCCAAAAAGCCATTGAGGTTATCAACCGGCTTACCAGCTCATTGCAGGTACGCCCCTTTGACTTTATCCGGCGTACCGATCCTACGCATCTTTTAAACTTTATCCAGCAAGAACACCCGCAAACTATTGCACTCATTCTTGCATACTTGGAACCGCAGAAAGCATCGGTTATTTTACAAAACCTTTCTGATGACATTCAGAGTGATGTTGCGCGCCGTATTGCTACCATGGATAGAACCTCGCCCGATGTTCTTCGCGAAGTTGAACGGGTTCTTGAAAAGAAACTTTCTACCCTCTCCAGTGAAGACTACACGGCAGCAGGCGGTGTTGAAAATATCGTTGAAATTCTCAACCTTGTTGACCGCTCTTCCGAAAAGTCGATTATCGAATCTCTTGAAGATCAAGATCCCGACCTTGCAGAAGAAATTAAAAAGCGCATGTTTGTATTCGAAGATATCGTTATGCTTGACGACCGTTCAATTCAAAAGGTACTGCGCGAAGTCAATACCGAAGAACTCGCAAAAGCGCTTAAAATTGTCGATACTGAAGTACAGGATAAAATATTCAAGAATATGTCAAAACGCGCTGCAAGCATGCTGAAGGAAGAGATGGAATTTATGGGGCCGACCCGATTAAAGGATGTCGAAGAAGCTCAGCAAAAGATTGTTTCTATCATCCGGCACTTGGAAGATAACGGCGATATTGTTATTGCCCGCTCGGATGAAGATGAAATGATTGTATAAGGATACTCCAAAAACTAAAATTTTTGAGTATTCCTCTCAGTCAATGGAATAATTGTGCCTGCAAAAGGAGATTCTGAAAGTGGCTAAAAATATTTTCCGTGATTTTGAAGTAAAAAAGATCAGCGATGATATGGTACTGAGTTTGGCAAAAACATTTGAGCCGGAGATGTCTGAAGAAGAAGTAGAAACAGCTCCCGTACCTGAGGGACCGACACTCGAAGAGCTGAAGCAGGAGGCGGAAGAGTTTAAACGCCAGTGGGAGCAGGAGAAAGAGAAACTCATCGAAGATGCGCACCGTGAAGCTGATCAAATTATCGAAAACGCAAAAAAGACCGCTTTTGATGAAGTGAAGCGCCAAATGAATACTGCGCAAGTCGATAGTCAAAAGATGCGGACGCAATCGCAAGAAATAGTCAGTGAAGCAGAAAAGAAGGCAGCTGATATTATCGACAAGGCAGAGCAAACGGAAGCGGCAACCCAAAAAAAGGCATTCACTGAAGGCTTTGAAGCAGGACGGGAAGCAGGATATAAAGAAGGAAAAGCGGAGGTAACCCGTTTAATCGAACGGCTGCATACGATGATCGAACGTACCATGGATAAACGGCAGCAAATTCTCTCCGAGACCGAACAGCAGATTGTAGACTTAGTACTGCTGATGACCCGTAAGGTTGTAAAAGTAATCTCCGAAAACCAGCGGAATGTGGTAAGCTCAAATATTATTCATGCACTGCGTAAAGTAAAAGGGAGAGCCGATGTCATATTGCGGGTAAATCTTGCCGATGTCGGATTAACGACGGAACATACCAAGGACTTCTTAGCTGCTGCTGAAAACATCAAGAATATAACCGTTGTAGAAGATCATACCGTTGATGCAGGCGGCTGTATTATCGAAACTGATTTCGGTTCGGTAGATGCACGAATAGCTTCGCAGCTCCATGAGCTTGAACAGCGTATCCTTGAAATTTCCCCCATACGCACGCAAGCGGCAGCAGCTCCTGCAGCATCAAGCCGTAAGTAATCTATGAGCACACTCTTTGATAAATATCTCGAAGCGGTTGACGAAACGGAGCCGATCAAACACATCGGTGTTGTTTCCCGCGTACAGGGCTTGCTTATCGAAAGTCAAGGGCCGCAAGCCTGTGTCGGCGAATTATGCCGAATTAATATAAAGAATCGTTCGGAGAGTATTCTTGCTGAAGTCATCGGTCTCAATGGCTCTACCGTGCAGCTTATGAGCTATAGCGATATACAAGGTGTAAAAATCGGCTGTGAAGTGATTGCAAGCGGCACTATGCTCTCTGTACCCGTAGGTTCAGTGCTGCTCGGTAGGGTGGTTGATGCGCTTGGAAAGTCTGCCGACGGCAAACAAGAACCCTACTCAGCCCTCCGCTACCCTATTATTGCACAGCCGCCTGATCCTATGGAACGCCGCCCGATCAAAGACCGCATTGTAACAGGAATCCGTGCCATAGATGCCCTCCTTGCTGTCGGAAAAGGACAGCGTGTCGGTATCTTTGCAGGTTCCGGTATCGGGAAATCGACTTTGATGGGCATGGTTGCACGGAATACCAACGCAGATGTCAATGTTATTGCTCTTATTGGAGAGCGGGGACGCGAAGTAAACGACTTTTTAGAGCATGATCTTGGTCCGGAAGGCTTAAAGCACTCCGTAGTAGTAACTGCTACCTCAGATACCAGTCCGCTTGCCCGTATCCGCGGAGCATACACGGCAACTGCAATCGCAGAATATTTCCGCGACCAAGGCAAGGATGTGATGCTCCTTTTTGATTCGGTAACACGGTTTGCAAAAGCACAGCGGGAAATCAGCCTTTCTATGGGAGAAGCGCCCGCAACCCGCGGCTACACCCCAAGCGTATTTGAGGTATTGCCGAAATTACTTGAACGGAGCGGCACCTCGGCAAAGGGTTCAATTACCGGTTTTTATACCGTATTAGTTGACGGTGATGATATGGACGAACCGATTTCAGATGCGGTACGCGGTATCTTAGACGGACACATTGTACTCAATAGAAAACTTGCACAGCGCGGACACTACCCCGCTATCGACATACTTGGCAGTATTTCCCGTTTAGCAAACCGTGTCTCCGGCGAATGCAGCAAAAAAGCAGCCCAATATATGCGCCGCCTCATGGCTGTGTATGCAGAGGCGGAGGATATGATCCAAGTAGGAGCATATCAAAAAGGCAGCAATCCAGCCATCGACGAAGCAATCGATCACCACGAAAAAATCGAAGCGTTTTTGCAGCAAGAAACCAACGATCCAGCTCCTATCAACAAAACACTTGAGCAGCTCAGCAGCATTACGCATATTGATATACCGCAAGAAGAAAGCTTTCAAGAAGGAACAGGAGCTGCTAAGAAATATCTTATGCCGTCAGAAGCAGCTGATCTCTATCAGACAGAGCTTAACCAGCCAGAATCGGGTATAGTCCAGTAAAGTGACCGATAGATATGCAAAGATTTCACTTCCGCTTGCAAAAACTCTTAGATCTCCGCACCTTCCGTGAAAAAGAAGCTGAAACAAATCTCGGTCATGCTATTGCTGCCCGCGAATCGATCGTATTACGCCTTACAGAAATAGGCAAGGCAGAAGTACGGACGCGCCAATCACTCAAAGTCAGTGCAAAAACCAGTGAAGACTTCAGCATACACGGCAACTACCTTGAACGTCTTCATGGAGAACGTGAACAACAGCTCAAGGCACTGGCAGAGGCAGAGCTGGTAATAGAAAAAATGCGGGCGCTCTATATAAAAGCACACCAAGAACGGCTCATCGTTACAAAACTACGGGAACGGAAAGAAGTAGAATGGAGAACAGATTGGCTGAAACAGCAAGATGTAATGCTGGATGATATGATCAATGCACAAGAGCATCGGAAAATGGAAGAGCTAAGGAGAAAAGCGCTTTAGGAAAACGCCGCATTTTACCGTTCAGATACACCACCAAGCAATACCTGATTAAGCACCTCTCCAGCCAATAAAATACCGGCAGCGGCAGGTACCCAAGAAACAGAACTGGGCGGACGGCTCCTGACATTCGGTATTTCCCGTGAATATAAGACCCGTAAACGCTTAACCTGCCGTTTTTTTAACAGACCTCGCATTGTTTTACACAAGGGACATACAGAGGTACTATAAATATCTGTAAACGTAAAGAGATCAGCACGGAGCTTATTCCCGCAGCCCATTGCCGCAAGCATCGGAATACTGCAGGATTCCGCCGCTGCTGCAAGTGCAACTTTCAGTGCAATAGTATCAACAGCATCAACAATAAAATCAATATCCGGTAAAAACGGTAAATCCGGCAGCGTACCGTCATCCGCAGGTAAAACGTGCCGGGTTATTTGATAAACCGTACAGGCAGGATTTATATCGGCAATACGTGCAGCAGCAGCGGCAGTCTTATACTGCCCGATGGTAGAATGCAGCGCAAAGAGTTGCCGGTTCAGATTAGAATAGCTCAACGTATCGCCGTCAATAAGATAGAGCGTACCAACCCCTGCACGGGCAAGCGCTTCAACCGTATAGCCCCCTACCCCGCCGATTCCGAACACGGCAACCCGCAGTTTGCGGAACCGTTCAATCCCTTCTGCACCTATAAGCGCTTCGCTCCGGACAAACAGAGCGGAGTCTGCCGTCAGCAGCATATTCTCATGAGCATTCATACCGTAACTCAAGATTATCGGACATCGCTAAAAATACGGATCAGCATGAAAAAACGGATAAAGCGTGTAGTTTTTCACCATTCCCATTCGCTTTAAGCAGTTCAAAATTACCGGATTTTAAAGAGAACGGCGAACACAGCAACCGTAATCAAAAGCTGCAAAATAAGGAACTTGATTAATACTTGTGTAGACGACCATTGCAAATTCTTCCGCATGTGATCATGCAGCGGAAAGCGGATATTCCTGAAAATGCGGATATGAAAAAAGCGCAGCAAAGCAAGTTTTACCAGCCCCGTACCGCCATTTAAAAGGATCATCCCGCTCGTCATCAACAGTAAGAACGGATTGCCGGAAATAATAACCAGCACTCCGATAAAAAAACCAAGAGCACGGGAGCCTGCATCCCCCATCATCACTTTACTCGGATAGGCATTATGCCACAGATACCCCATAAGCACTCCGGAAAGGCTAAAACAAATAAGAGCCCACTGAGCACCATCCATCCGATGCGGAATCAGCAAATACGCTGAAACTTTCACATTCCCGATAATAAAATAGAAAACAGCGCCGAGGGAAATGAGCGCGGTTAAAATCAACGTCCCGGAAAGCCCATCCACTCCATCGGTACAATTCGTTGTATTAATTGAAAACCACAAAATCAAAACCGAAACAGTAAAAAATACTACGGGATGCACCGCAATACTTTGACTCATAAACGGGATCCAATAGGAAATACTATCGTTAAAATAACAATGGAAAAGCACCGTTGCCGTTATCAGCGACAGTACCAAGTCCAAAAGTCCCTTTCGGTATTCTCCCCACGGCGTAAGAGAGCGGTCATCCAAATACCCAGTCAACATAACCAGCCAGGTTAAAATCAATACTGCAATTTGCGTCGCTGAAGGAATAATCAGCAAAAAAATCATCACAACAAATATGGTAATAAATACCACACCGCCGCCGGTAGGTTTCCCCTTTGCCGCTTCAGGAGCAACCGTAAACTCCCTACCCCGATCCTTAGGCAACCGAACATAAAAACGCGGCAATACAAACACAGTCAGAAAAAAACCGAGATAAAACGCAATAGCAATAAGCACTAAATAGGACTGTAAAAGCCGCATAGGTCCAAAAGCAGATGACAACAGCCCTGATATATAAAAAAGCATTTGAGGATTATATACCGCATAGACAATAAAATCAACAACTGAGAAAAAGCAAAACAAAGATGATAGATGCAGTTTTTTCTATAATATAAACCGCAGAGAGCAAAGATAATCAAAACAATTCATCAGGATATCTGCAAAAACTCGATTAGATTTTTAGAGGTTCCTATAAATAGGAAAAAAATTGTTACAGATGGTTGACATTTTAAGCAAGTTTTGTAATTATGGTAGTCAAAGCCTATTCGAAAATTTCCGTTTCGGAACAGGGTACCTTAAAATGCAATGTTTTAAATCGTACTTATTTATGCGATTTAGAACTCGCCGGTCTGTTCGACAACGCAATTATCCAACAGGTCTATTCATCAGGAGGTTTTATGATGATATATCAAAAACATTTTGGATACATTGCAGTAGTATTGATGCTCTGCAGTGTATGTATCACAGGCTGTTCATCAACACCCGCAACAGCACAGCTGGAAAAGGGAAAAGAGCTTGCTGCTTGGCAAGGAGAATGGCAATCTCTCAGCGCAGTGTCCGGTGCGTCCAAATTGAATGACACCTATACTGCGCAGGCAGAAAAAATGCCGTTTTACAATGCTGAAGGGCTTAAAACAGCAGTTTCAGGCATGCTGAAAACACCGGTATTAAAAGCAAAATTTGATGGTTCCAATACCGTTTTATTTACCGTAACAGATCAAGACGGCAAAGAACAGCAAATCGCATGCGAATACCGTTTTGTCGGCACAAGTCCTATTAAAGGATTTGAAAAAGCATCATGGTATACTTTTGAAGCGGTAAAGCCGGTACAAGGTCTTGCAAGCGCACGCTATTTTATTGCAGTACCTCCACACCGCGACAGTCCCGACAGCATGCTGCACTGGCATATACGGTTTGGAAGCTCCGATATAAAATCCTTAGTTGACGCTGATCCTCTGTGGTGGCCGACCTACACTGAAGCAGCATACTCGCATGAAGATTTGGTAAAGCTCTTTACTCCAATTGTTCCGGAACTGGCAGGTATGCTTCCGCAAGCATCATTTGCAGCATATGCCGGAAAATGGATCAACACGGCACTGATTTATGATGATCAGCGCCCTGCCGTTCAAAACGCATATACACAGCTCATTAAAGAATTTGCAGGAAAGAAAGATGGTAACGACTTCACCAAGGAAGAGATCATCGCAATGGCGAAAAAATCTTACGGTAATGCCGCCGATTTTACACACCTTGAATTTATCACCGGGATGGATAAGAATGAGTTAGTAGTATGGAAGGGCACTACGGAACTTTCACGCAGTGCGTATATGCAGGATGGCGCAAACGAACTCCGAGCCTCTGCCAATGCCTTTATGGCAACCGACCGGCAGCAAGCAGGGAAATTTGCATTCTTAGCAATGACGACACCGCATGGCACACCAGCCCACATGCATGTTTGGTACGGCATGAAACCAAGTGAAATCGGTAATACCGATGGTTCAAAACCAACTTGCATTCCGGCAGATAGCTCAGAAGAGCTTGTTGCACACCGTGTACTCAGTACCGGTCGCAAGCTCTTGCAGCAAGCAACGAAAAAGTAGTATACTCTACTCGTGAAGAAATTTTGACCGGTCCGATAGCATATCTCCTAAAAATAATTTATGCGAAGTACGCGACCCATTTTTGCTTGAAGGACCGGTCTTTTTTATTCATGCGGAGAATTGCATACTCCGGCACTTTGAAGCCATAATTATGTAAATATTAAAAGCTGACTGCCACCATCTCATGGAGGCACTATCCTCCGACGCAAAGCACCGGAGGATCAACCACTGCATCTGTTATTTTGCTTTTCCTTGATTTGCAACGGCATTGATTTTGGCATTGATCTTTTCTTGATCACCTAAATAGGCTTTGCTCAATACTTTAAAGTTTTCATCAAATTCATACACCAACGGTACACCGGTCGGCAGATTAACCTGAATAATTTCTTCATCGCTGAGCTGTTCAAAATATTTTATCAATGCACGAAGGGAATTACCATGTGCAGCGATTAACACCCGTTTACCAGCCAGCATATCTTTTTTAATAACACCTTCAAAATACGGAATTGCCCGGGCAATAGTATCTTTCAAGCTTTCGGTACGGGGAAGTTCAGCCTTATCAACTCCGCGGTACGGTGTCTGCAAATACGGACAGCGCGTATCGTTTTCGGCGAGTACCGGCGGTGCAATATCAAAAGAACGCCGCCAAATTTTTACCTGAGCTTCACCATATTTTTCAGCTGTTTCAGCCTTATTCAACCCCTGCAGATCACCGTAGTGCCGTTCATTTAATTTCCAAGTCTTTACCACCGGCAACCAGTTGCGGTCAAGCTCATCCAACACAAACTGCAGTGTATGAATAGCACGCTTCAAATAAGAGGTATAGCAAATATCAAAATCAAAACCGGCAGCAGCAAGTGCCTTTCCGCCTTCCTTTGCTTCCTCAACGCCTTTCTCAGACAGCTCTACATCAGTCCATCCTGTGAATAGATTCAATTTATTCCATTCACTTTCTCCATGCCGTATCAGCACTAATTTCATATATTACTCCTTCCTTAAAATTGAACAACAGAACAAAGTGTCAACTTTGGAAACTGTTGTATTGGTACGCTATAGCGTATATACAATCTGTAAAAGTTGCCATTTTTATGAAACTGTTCAGACATTTGGTTCTGCAGCTTCTATTTATTTTGCAAAGAATCGATAATTCATTTCTTTAAATATCGGATACTCTTTTTCACGTTTGATAAGCTGTTCAGTACCGATCGAACCGGCTCCCAAAGATTCATATACTGCGGTGAAAGCAGCAATATGGTCGCGGTATTGTTCTGCAGCATATTCCGGTGAAATCTGCGCATCAACCATAAGCGGCCAATCCATCGACTGAGCAAGCAGCACTTCTTTTGCAGCCATATTCAGAGTCCGCTCTTTAAGCCCCTGATCATTCGGGAAACGTTCGGCAAGATCGATCATCCGCTCCACCGCCTTTTGTATACAGGGAAACATCCAGTCATTAGCACTATTGAGCAGCTCATCAGCATAGCCGCTCGGTAAATGCGAAGCATAAAACGGTTCAATACTCTGTATACGCCGCACCTTTTTTAGGTACTCCGTCGGTAAAGTACACTCCATGTCCTGCATAGCTGCAATCTTTCTCAAGACCGATTCAAGCCAGTACATCCCTTCAAACCATATCTTACCAAAAAAAGTAAGTGGAAGAATACATACAGAGCAAAGAGATTCTCCGTCCAGGAAAGAAGCAGCTTCTTCCAACACCGCAGAACGATTTGCAATAAACCGTTCTGCATCGCGTTCTGCCTGTGCTTTTCCTACTGAGACATCATATTTTTCGCCATTCCTGCTGCAATAACAGAAACCGGTAGCACGGCGGCCTTGCTCAACATTAAATAAGGCTGATAAGCCCTGTTCATCAAGCTCAAAACCAATATCTCTTGCCGTATCAAGATAATGAGGGTTGGTATAAAAGCCGCCTACAGCTTGTTCTACATCAGCACAGGCTCCGGTATCCTTACCCAACACACTTAGACCGCTTTCCGTAACCGCTGCAGAAAATACTCCCCGCGCAGGAGGATGATCCGCAAATAAGAAACTTTGACTTTCAAGAATCGTATAATCGATTCCATAAGATTTGACAAGACGATCCAACCCAGCGCTGTAGCCCATTGCCGGAAACCAAAAACCTGCCGGAACCATTTCGAAAGTCTCCCGAAAACTGCTCAAACCAAACTCCATCTGAGCAGCTAGAGACTCCGGCATATCCTGATAAAAAGGAAAAAAACAGGGAGTAGCTGATGTTGCCATCAGTTCAAACTTCTGTTTTGCCGCAAACTTATTGATTTGTTTTAAAATATCTTTTTGATATAAGCCGATAAAATCATCGCGGTTACGCAGCAACCTATCACGATGTAATATTGTCAGTTCTTTTTGCGCGGGAGAGAGGTCTTGTGTAAGCTTTTCTTGCGCAAAGGCAATATGACGGTCTATATACGCTACATATTGATCGCAGCAAAAAGAAGATTTCAACATTTCACATACAAGCGGAGATATAACAAGTACGCATTTAAAAGGAATACATTCAGTATCTAGCCGATCGCACATCCGCAAAAACGGCAATAAACTATAAGAAAGCAAATCATAAAACGGAGCGGCAGCAATATCGCTGACAGTATCTCTATGAGGAACATAGGGGACATGGGCATAAAAAACGAAAAGCATGTTTTTTTTAATCATCGGGTACCTCGAATAGAGTACATGTAATGTGAGAGAAACCGTATGCAATCACTTAACAAGGGCTGCATCTATTTATCGAAAGGCTTGCCGATAATGCTGAAAATGAGATTTTTTTAAAGTCGGCAAGCCTGACAAACTGATTATTTTATTTACCGTATTTTGCGAGACGCAAAGCTTCTGAAGGATATTCTTCCGCTGCATCTTAACGGTATTTGATTGAGCCAAATGCTGATCATGTCCATCCGAGAATCGGGCAATAAGTTCAACTTGATGGAGACATTCATCAAATGAAACATGCACATACCGGCTCCTATCTGCAAGCGGAACTTGCACATCAAAAAAATCCACTGATGTTAATGTCTCAGAATCAAGCGAATGCACCCTCAATACAAAAGATTCAAATCCCTTTGAGGTTGTTAATTCTGTAAATAAGCGCTTATGAAAATCCCAAAACACAAAAAACCACAAAGGATCTTTTAATACTGCCCGTATCTCCGTCATATTATAGCTGCATACGGCATTCTTTTGCTGTACGGCAGCAGACACTTCCAACACCTCTTCATCGGTACTCATCTCATCTTCAAGTTCAAGCAATTCTCCGATCAACAGATGGCGGGCTAAATCATCAGATAAAAACAGCCCATACCGGTCTGCAAGCCTAAACAGCGCTTGAGTTGATAGTGTTTGTAAATACGATTTTGTAAATTTCACCACATCACCCATATTGCATCATCTAAAATATTGCAGTTTATGTCAAGGGTATAATCATTATTCCTTTCCCGCTGAATACATAGCGCTACCGCCGAGGAAGTATTTAGATAAGCTTAAAAACATAATCACCATCGGTAAACTTGCCAGTAAGGCAACTGCCATCATCGCGCCTTCATCCGCAAATTTTTCTTCGGCAAAGCTCACAATATAGGTCGGAATTGTTTTAAGCCGCTGATCCTGTGCTACCATCAAGGGCCACATGAGGTTATCCCACTGCTGCCGGAATGTTAAAATAGCAAGCGTTGCCAATGCAGGACCGGAATTAACGAACACAATGCGGGAAAAAATACCCGGCTCGCTACAGCCGTCAATACGGGCAGCAGCAATAACATCGTCGGGGAATGTCAATAGATACTGGCGCATCATAAAAACCCCGAATGCATTCATCATAAAAGGGATAATCAATCCGCCGTATGTATTCTGAAGATTGAGATTCAAAACAACCATATAGAGCGGCACCATGATAGTCTCAAAAGGGATCATCATGGTCATCATAATGAATAAAAAGACGGTATTCCGCCCTCTAAAATGGAACTTCGCTAAGGCATAGCCGGTAATACACGAGAGGATGAGCGTTGTACCCGTGATAATCGAAGACACAATGAGCGAATTGAGCGTATTGCGGAGAAAAACAAAATTTCCATCATTCCCGGCAAGGGCACGGTAAAAGTTAGACCACTGTATTTTCTCCGGTATCCACCGATACGGAATACTGGTTATCTCTGCAGCAGGCATAAAAGCTGCGGTAAACATAAATAAAAGCGGAGTAAGAACAACAACAGCACTGACAATTAAAAAAAGCGTCATCAGTATATTTTTTCCGCGTTCGGGCAGGACTATCATCAATACAATATATAATACAAATATAATACTCAAAATAACAAGGAATTGCACAGTATACTCCCTAACACTAATACGAAACGTCTTCGGAGCGTGAAAAACGCAGCTGGATAATCGTCAGAATGAGCATAAAGAGGAAAAGCAGAACACTCATAACACTCGCCCTGCCGACATTGTAATTACGCATTGCCGTATTATAAATATTCAGCGTGATGACATTGATCGGCGCCAAGGGGGATCCTGCCTGCGTAAATAAGTACTGCGTTGAAAATGTTTTGAGGCATTGCAGCATCGCCATAATAGATACCAGCACCGTAGTAGGTTTTAAAAGCGGTACGGTAATACGGAAAAAAGTTTGCCCGCGGCTTGCCCCGTCAATTAAAGCTGCTTCATAGATACCGCGCGGGATTTTCCCCAAGCCGGTTAAAAACAAAACAGTAAAATAGCCAATATACTTCCAAAAATAGACAATCATGGTAGAAATTTGCAGCATCACTCCATTACTGAGCCACTTAAAATCAACACCGGAACTCATAATGATAACATTGGCTAGTTGATTTGCAATACCGCGCGGTTCAAATATCAGCTTCCAGATCAAGGCTGCAACAACTGATGATAACACAGCCGGTGAATAATAGATGAGCTGTAATACCCGTGAACCGGCAGGGCGGAATGTTAAGAATGCAGCAAGCACTAAACTGCCGATAACAAGCGGAATAAAGGTACCAAGCGTGAACACAATGGTTGCCCGCACTGAATTCCAAAAATCAGGAGATGCAAAGATTTTAACATAATTGGCAAAACCGACGAATACCGGAGGTTTGAGCGATATCATATTTTTATTGCAAAAACTTAAATAAAAAGCATTCACAATAGGATAAAACGAAAATAACGTAAAAAACAGCAGTGCCGGTGTTACAAACAGCCATGCCCATACTACGATTTTTTTTTCAAGACTTCTTTGAGCCATACTATCTCCTCAAAATAAGCTGTGTTTGCAGCACCGGCACGGATAAAAATAGAATAACCTTCACCATCCATGCCACGTACTCGGTATCTCTCAGAACTATCAAGCCTAAAAATGATTAAACCGCCCCCTTTCAAGATACCGTCAGGTATCTCTAAAAACTGATGTGCAATCCGCTTTAGAGGATATGATACACGAGTTCTTTACAGAACAAACCGATAGGCTGGCAGTTTTTAGAGATTGCCTGTAATTTCTTCTTACATTTGCTCGTCTAAGAGTGATTGTGCGCTTTTCTTGAGCTTTGCAACAGCATCTTTGGGAGAAACGTTATTCATCATAACATTTTCGATGGCTTCTTTAATTAACTCATTGATCTGCCAGCTTGCAGCACCAAAATATACCGGTTCAGCACGTTTTAAGTCCTCGATAAAGACATTGCTATAGGGTATTTTTTTGAACTGTTCGCTTTCAACCAATTCTTTTTTCGGAGCAATTAAGGCAATTTTTTCCAGATATTGAGTAGGATGGCTCAGCATAAATGCAACAAAGCGCCATGCTTCCCGCTGTTCACGTTCAGGTATCTGAGAATTGACCATGTAGTACTGGAAGTAATAGCAGTTTGAAAGGTTTTTTCCGCCTTTGAATACCGGATACGGAATAATCATCCACTCATTGCTGTTATAAAAAGCGGGATTAGCCTTGAGCATACGTGCTTCCTGATAGAGACCGGAAAGGTGCATGGCTATTTCGTTTTTATCGTTATCAAACTGCTTACGTGCTGCAGTATAGGTAGGAGCGCCGAGGTTCTTGCCGTTCGGTCCCCACTGCTGCATATATTCAAGAGCTTTTTCCCATGCCGCAGTATTCACGATTGCTTCTTTACCGTCTGCAGAAACTACAGCACCGCCCAGCTGACTTACCATCGGAACCCACGAGATAAGATAGTCGCCATACCGGAAATCAAAACCGCGGCGTGTAATAATATCACCGTTGCGCTTCACGATCTTTTCTGAAACCGCCATCATATCTTCCCATGTTTTCGGGTAATCTTTTTCAGGATCAAGCCCGGCATCCCGGAAGATTTTTTTGTTAAGATAAATACACCAGTTCTGCAGCTCAAAGGGTAAGCCGTATACCTTTCCTTTTTTGCCTAAGAGAGAGCCGTCCTTGTCTGTAACGGGATCAAGCATGTGCGGCATATACTGAGCAATGATATCAGCATCACTTTTTAGACCGAGTGCTGCAGGATCAATGGGAGCAACCAAGCCCTGTGCCAAAAGCGGATATGCCTTCTGTAGTTCCATATTCCAGATTGAAGGTGCATTCTTTGCTGCATACGCAGTCGGTATCAAATCTTGTATCTTTGTAGAAGGATACACGGAATACTTAATCGTAACATTCGGATGCTGTGCCATATACTCGGCAGCATAGCCTTCTTCCAACTTTTGCCGGTTGGGATCTTCATGTGTCCACATAACAAGGGTGATTGGTGTGTTATCATCTTCTTTACCGCCCATTGCAAACAGCGCAGAACCGGCAACGACACACATCATCAACAATACTGTAAGCTTTTTCATCATTACCTCCAAAACATACGGTATCTTTCAGCAGTACAGCTTTCAAAGACACCCATAGTAATTTAACAACATTAAATTGTATACCGGCTAAGCAGAAAAAGCAAGAAAAAAATACTTTTTACAGGATAAATTCGCAAATTGCCATAAACCGTTTTGAAAACAGTACCTTTTACAAGTTGTAAAAATCATGTGCAGCACGAGCACTTGCGGTTTTAATAAAAATCACTATACTCGATACACTATGACGCTCTATGAATATTACATGATCTTTCCCGATGGAGACAGACAAGAAATTTCCGGCACAATGCCTATCGGTTCCCTGTATGACATTAATGGACAGCCATTATATCCGCCGCTTCCAACCAACAAAATGATAGTCTATCAAGTATGCGGTAAACGCACCCGCGAAGACAGAGGGATTGTTACAACCTACTATATCATGGAGCAGCTGTCTGCAGATGAATTACGTGCCTATCTGTCATGATCAACACCTATAATGAAACACATCTGCATAGAACATTAAAAAATCTTTACAGCGACGAAGGCGCAGAACAAGAAAAACCTCTACACGGCTTTATCTGCGATATTTTTGAAGACGGGCGCATTACAGAAATTCAAACTTCCAAATTGACCGCTCTCAAGCATAAGCTGGAAACACTTTTACCGCTCTATCCCATCACCGTAGTATATCCGGTCATCGAAAACGCCTTTATCATTATGCTCAATGCCGACGGCACCCAGCGCAGCTACCGCAAAAGTCCCAAACACGGCTCGTTTTACCAAATTTTTCGTGAGCTATCGGGAATTCTTCCCTTGCTCGATCATCCACACCTGCGTGTGCGGATTGTATACATGGACTGCGATATTATTAAAATTGATGATAAACAGGGCCGAAGCAGATATAAAAACGCACGAATCATTGATAAAAAGCTGTTGAAAATCAACCGGGAAGAAATACTGCATGGAGTCAACAGTTTTACACAAGACATACTCAATAAATTACCGGAACTCTGTGTTAGTACCGATGTAAAAAAACTCGGTGCCGGAGCACATACCTCATACGTTATATCATTTTTAAAAAAAAGCGGGAAAATTATGTTTTGCAAGAAGGCAGGACAGTACAATGTATATAAAAAAACCGGTACTTAGCACATACCAAGCACCGGTTTTCGCCCTCCTTCCCAGCAGCACATCACAGAGCAAAAAGTTATAGGAAAGCTGCTGAAAAGAATATCACGCATTAAAAAACGAGGGATCACCTCCAAGAGTCTATCACTCTTAGAGGTATGCTAATCCTACCATGTATCCTTCATATCATCTTCATCACGCAGATCGACTTCATAAAGGTCTGTAACAGCGCGGAGGTCATCGAAGTAAATGTAGTAGTTGCCATAAGCTTCCCACGGATTGCACTCAATCCGGAAACCAACGACTTTTAATCCCATGCTGGTACCATAGTGGTAATCTTTCTGAACAATACCTGTACCTGCTGCATTCTGCGGAGGAACCGCAACAGTCATTAACTTCCAGCCGGCATGGTTAAGTTTACCAACATAGAGTTCGAAGCGCTTTCCCATGTAGTCTTCAAGGATGAGCTTCAAAACATGCGGATAGCTTCTTCCAACAACCCATACACTTACCGTCTTGGTAATACCTTCAACCGGAATCGGCTTTACGGCATATATCTCGAAACTGTTATACCCGCGGCGATAGTACGAAATCTTTGCTCCGTACACCTTATTATCAGGAAGATTAAGCCCTTCTTCTTCCGGAATCGGCTGCTTTTGCTTGGGAGCGCCCTCGAACAAACGCCCTTGGATAATACCTTCATCAGAAGACATAGAGCAAACCCATGAACCTTCATTTTCAAACTTATCAACCGAAACTTCCTTTAAGCGCTGTTCGGCAGATTCAATACCGATGAGCGAAGGATCCGCTTGATCAAGAGATGAAGCATCTCGCGCATTACCGCTATTGTCTTGTGCAAATGCACACAGCGACAGAGCCGATAACAGTACTAATACGGTAAAATATCTTTTTGTCATTATTTTCCGCCCTCCTTATTTGAATCGGTATCAGCAAACTGAGCTTTTTCCAACTCGAAGCCGTCGTAAGAAGCCATGCGGGTATTTGTTAATGCTTTAAATTCATCAAAGAAAATATAGAAGTCATCAACATTTTCAGTGGGCTGAGTACGAATTCTAAATGCAACAAAGCTCATATTCTTAGTCTGAGAAAGATACCGGGATCTTTGCTGGATATTGCTCGGAACAGTAACGGCAAGATTCCTCCAGCCGTAATAATTCAGTGTAGCCACCGGCAATGTATGAATACGTCCATTGCAGTCACGCACTAAAATTTCGAGATCATAAGCATAGCCTACACCCCAAACCCACAGATCTAATCTCTGGACAATGCCCTTAAAGGGAATTTCGTAAGGAGCTGCGTTATCACCCTCGCCCGATCCTTTTGTAGGATAAATATCAACCCAGTTATCACCCTTGCGGTTAAATTTGAATTGTACGCCTAAGAATTTGTATTCTTGTTCAGCATCGGATTGCATAACCCGTAAAGCATTCGGCATTCCGTCAAAATACTTTAAAATAGGATAACCTTCAGTAATAAACTTACTTCCAATACCATTCCATGTTATCTCTGATGATTCAGGAGAATCAAAAGTCTCCACCATGTACGTTTGATAATTGACACCGCTATCCTGTGCTGCCAATGGAATACAAACGACTGTAAACATCAGAACAAAGACTGTAAGAACAACGCCTTGTTTCATTCACAACTCCTTTTATTTCCGCCGATATTCTAAGAAATCCTGTTTATTATAATCTGAAAAAGAAACTTTGTCAAACAACTCAAGCTCCTTCTATCAACTCATAACGGAACAGTCTGTTCTGCAGCGGCTAAAGAACTCTACTTGCAGTATCGGCAAAGACCGAAAAATTTACAAGAGGGTAAATCCTCAAAAACAGACCTTTTTAGTAGTTTTTCTTTGGTTGACATCCTATTTTTATACCGAGCCGGCTCTCCGGTACACCGTAATATGCAGCGCCAGAGCCAATACCGTCAGTCCTGCAAAAAGAGCAACAGCAGATACAGAGCTTATATTTCCGAAATACCAGAGTCCCCATCCGAAATAAGCACCGAAAAGAAGACCAAGAAATCCCAAAAAACATAGACCGCATAGAGTATAATAGTAAAATGTTACCTCCGCACAAAAATGCAGCAGCGCATCAAAAATAAACAGCGTACTTGCATACAGCAATATATAGAACACAACGGGCATCACACGAGGATCTGCACTAGTAAAAAAAAGCTGCTGATATATTTTTACGGTGAATAGACCGAATAATCCGCTTGGTACTGCTAAGGGCTGAAAGCCCGATAAGAGAAATACGGCAAGCGCTGTGATCAATAGCGGCACAATCGTATGGGTAAAAAACGCATGATACACATAACTTTTCATCGAATCAATGTTGTGCAGTGCGAGGGGAAATACGATCGAAACCACAGGAATCAGCAAACCTGCCGTAAATATTCCTAAAAAAAATGAAAAAATATGCCTATTTTTATCTTCCAGCTGAAATGCATAAGAAGCAAATACAAGCGGTAAGCACAAAAGCAATAACACAACCATGACGACTACCATACCATAAAACACAGTGAGAGACAATAAACCTGTTCGGAAACTTCCGTTTCTGAACAGGTTACCGTGAAATGCGATGTTTTAAATCGTGCTATTTGCGCGATTTAGAACTCGTCGACCTATTCGAAAACGCAGTTATCGAATAGGTCTAATGCCGCTGTTTTGCATCACCGGCGGATTGAGGAAGGTGTCTTTCTCTAAAGCGCTTTCCGATTAATTTTTGCCTAAGTCTTTACAGCAGCTTATAGACTGCGGTATACTAAAGAGTCATAAAAAAAGAATACCTCTCAAAAAGCATTATATGCGGTATTCATAGTATCAAGTAAGTAGGAGTTTTTCATGGTTATTTTAACATTGAATTGCGGCAGTTCTTCAGTAAAGTATCAGGTGTATGACTGGGACAATAAAAGCGTCCTCGCATCAGGTGTGGTAGAGCGGGTAACACAGCCCGGCAGTGTGATTACACATGAGGCAAAGGGAAAAGACAAGTATGTACTGGAAAATCCCTGCCCCACTCATACCGATGCAGTAGAACTCATCATTAAAACACTCACAGACGCTTCCGTCGGTGTTATCACTGATATGAGCGTTATCAAAGCTGTCGGGCACCGCGTAACCCATGGCGGCGACAAGTTTATCAAATCGGTTGTCGTAACTCCCGAAATCATCAATACATTCCGCGAAGTACAGGATCTAGGTCCGCTGCACAACCCTGCAAACATCATGGGTATTGAAGCTGCTCAGAAGGTACTGCCCAATGTTCCGCATTGCGCAATTATCGACACAGCATGGCACCAGACAATGCCGGAAACGAGCTTTATGTATGCAATTCCCCACGAATGGTACGAAAAATACTCTGCACGCCGCTACGGATTCCATGGAACGAGCTTTTTATACACAGCAAAACGCGCTGCGGTCATCCTCGGTAAAAAACCGGAAGATACCAATATCGTTATTGCCCATATCGGAAACGGTGCTTCGATGTGCTGCGTCAAGCAGGGCAAGTGCTTTGATACGTCGATGGGGCTGACCCCCTTGGAAGGCTTGGTGATGGGTACCCGCTCCGGCGACTGCGACCCGGCACTTCCCTTCTATATTATGCGGAAAACCGGAATGACACCGGCAGAAATGGATACTGCTTTGAACAAAAAATCAGGTCTACTCGGCGTTACCGGGCAGTATGTTGACCGCCGTGATGTTTCTAAGGCAATGGAAGAAGGCGATAACCGGGCACGGCTTGCGTTTAACATGGAAGTATACCGCTTACAGAAATATTTCGGTTCCTATATTGCAGCTCTCGGTCAAAAACCTGATGCAATCGTCTTTACCGCCGGTGTCGGCGAATTCGGATTCGATGTACGGCTCGCAGTCTGCGAAGGTTTAACCCACCTCGGCATCAAGATCGATCCTAAAAAGAACGCGCTTGCCCGTACCCGCAATGCAGAAACCTGTATCAGCGCTGACGATTCCCCGGTAAAGATATTCGTTATCCCGACTGATGAAGAACTGGTTATGACAGAGGACGCTTATGCGCTGATGAAAGGGACATACGATGTACATACCAAGTTCACATATTCATTCCAGTCACCCGATTATGTCAACAAGGCACGGGCTGAAGGCTTAAAGAAAGACTTGGAAAAGAAACCGGAACTTGCAAGCATCGTTGTAAAGATTCCCGGCGCTCACTAAAACACCTCCTCACCTGCATCAATCGATGTACATACCACTGCACCGGTTGATGCAATAGGGCATCTTCTAAAAACTCAGGTATAGTTTTTAGAGGATGCCAATACTCGCAAAACGCTGTTGCCCGCCCCTCCTCTACACACAATGACAGGAAGGGAGCAGCGCGTATTTAGACTTTCAGTGCGTCATCCATACCGATACCTCACGCAAAACATCCGAAACGGCTGACCTGGACGTGAAGCTTTGATCATTTCTCCCCTGGTATCTGCAAAAGAACGAAGATATAGATTTTTAGAAGAAGCGCTATCAGTAAAGCTGATGAGCTTACAGTTTTTAGCAATTCCCAACTGTAATCTTTGCTACCGCAAACTCTATTGTACGATAGCGCGGCGCTTGTTCAGTAGTGTCCCTGTGCATACACGCGATGCAGCTTATGAGCATTAATGAATAGTCATCCTGTTAAAACCCGATTGCTGGAATATGAAGAGATATGGTATCCGTGCCGCTTCCGAACCGATTTTTGCAAACAGGCGGAGCAGATACAAGGCGCTTAGTAAATTCTAACCGGAGGCGTATCTATGATACGTTGAGGACACTTTTTTGCCGTACGACGCAGTGTGTTCCATAAGGTGGTTGCAGTCGGCTTTAATACCTTTCGTTACGACGCAAGCGGCGGGGTATTAAAACCTCCGCACGAATAAACATTGCTACTCGCCGAATATGATTATGAAAGGAGGATTTATATCTAAGCCGAATGATAAAATTATTGCCGCTTTTAGTTCTGTTACAGAAATGATTGATGCAGGATGGGTAATCGATTAACTGTTTTCATAGCATGTTATTTCTAAATTAAATGTACGCACGAATAATGGAAAATCCATTTAAATTTATCGTACCTTTACACTTTTTTCATAAAATATACACCCTTATCCTCCTATATTATCTCAATACATACTATTCAAAATAACCATCCAAAAACCTCATACTATTTTGGGCGGTTTAATCCCTAGCTTAAACGAAGGAGCATTACATGCCGAAAAATGTTGGATTGACGATGAATGTCATTGAAGCTGTTGCCGCTGTAGCGGAAAAACTTGCCGGGTCAAAGTTAAAGATTAAGACTTCAAAGGAATTTTCTCATGCTGTTGCACATTTGAATGACTATTTTGGAACGGATGAGCGTCAGACATGGCTTCTTTGTGCTATGCTTGCCCTGCATTTTGAAAATAGGAGAAAACCCTGCCGGTTAAATACAATCGCAGATTTTTTCGACTGCTCAATGCTTACGATGTTGGCGTGTAGAGGAGATATCGAATCGATTATTGTAAAACATTATATGTATACCGTAAATGCACTGCATGATGATAAAATAGGTTTAGACAGTTCGTTTCAGTTTTCGGAAGAATTTTTGCAGTGTCTTTTGCAGAATGAAAAGCCGGTTATCACTGCCCCCGCACCGGCTGAAACGGATGTACTCGATATGGTAAATAAAATCAGACATGAAGTATGCCGTCGGCACTCTTTGGGGATAAAGGTGCGGATAATGAATGCAGAAGAAAAAAGATATGCAGACGACCCCTTTGTTATTGAAACAAAGCAATTACTGCCCGGTGAAAAAAATCTTCAGGCACGGATGATGTTTTACACTTGCTGTTCTCATTATATTACCGGAGATGAAGTAGGACTTGCAGAATTACTCGACGCTACCGTGTATCCGGCGAGTACAAAGTTTGCTCTTGCACGGGAGTGTATGGATGAACGTTTCATTTTATTTAAAGAGGACTTAGTCGCTTTCGATCAAAAAGGCACGCTTACCGATGCAACGATTGAGATTACCCAAAAAGCAAAAGAACTGTTGTTAGGAGAAAACATCGATCTTTTTACAAAACCGGCACAGGGAACCGGTATTATTCAACCGGACGCAATTACGGCAAAAGACCTGTTTTATGAGCAAAAAAATGAAGCGGAAATAGCCCGTCTTACCTCTTCTTTGCAGGAAGAACATTTTTGTGAAATACAAAATCGGCTTTCGGAAAAAGGTTTGCCTAAAGGGGTTGCCGTATTGCTGTACGGAGCGCCGGGTACCGGAAAAACAGAAACAGTGTATCAGCTGGCAAAAGCAACGGGGCGGATGATTTTGCATGTTGATATCAGCCAAGTAAAATCATGCTGGTTCGGCGAAAGCGAAAAGAAAATTAAAAAGATTTTTACCGATTATCATCAACTCTGCCGTGCATGTAAAAAGGAGCAAGATGGAAAGATGCCGATACTGCTTTTCAATGAAGCGGACGCAATTTTTTCCAAGCGGAAAGATACCAATTCCAGCAATGTGGCACAGACAGAAAACAGTATGCAGAATATTATTCTGGAAGAGATGGAAAAACTTGAGGGTATCTTGATTGCAACGACAAACCTTGCTGACAATTTAGATACGGCATTTGAACGGCGGTTTCTATTTAAGATCAAGTTTGAAAATCCATCCGTCGAGGCAAAACGGAAAATCTGGAAATCAAAACTGAAGTTTCTCGGCGAAAACGAATTGACGGCTTTTGCGGAAAATTACAATTTGAGCGGCGGACAGATTGACAACATTGTCCGCAAAGCAATGATGGACGAAGTATTAACCGGTATGCACCCAAATATTGAAACACTGCACGAGCTTTGCAAGCATGAAAAAATCGGCCATGATTATGAACAAAGGATCGGCTTTTCTTGCTGAGGCAATTTGTGCGGATAGGGAATAGCTCAAAAGTTTATTCTTTTTTTGCTTTTTTGGCTATTTCCTCTATCGATCCGGTAAGTTTGCGGGCTAATAGTAGACTTACCTAAAATAGTGTATAGAATGTATAGAGAACCTTTAAAAACCTCATTTTTTAGAGATACCCTATAGAATAATTCATGTTTAATTGACAAGAAGGAGTTATGATAAATATGGAAGGTTTATTTTCAGCCGCTAAAATGGCGCAGCTGAAAAACACGGCGAGTTTGCCTTGTGGCAAACATCACAGATTGTATGTACGCTATCGCGTACCAATTCAGCATCCTCCAAAATTGATATTTTGTTCGCCTGCTGAATTTTAAGGAAGGTATAACTTCGGCAACCAAATAGGGGTGCCTCGTTAACCGATGAGTTTGCTTAACGCAAACATCACAGATTATATGTACGCTATCGCGTACCAATTCAGCATCCTCCAAAATTGATATTTTGTTCGCCTGCTGAATTTTAAGGAACAGATGAATAAACCTAAAAATGAACAAGAAACACCGTTTGACTTTATAGAGCAGTGTGATACAAAAACGCTGTGTGCAGTTTTACAGCAAGAAGATCTGCTGATTATACCGCCGCTGCTTAGGAATGTGCCTTTGCCGAAAGCGGCTGAACTTTTGCAGATGCTTCCCGATCGTATACGGTTTCAGGTTATCGAAAACCTTGTACAGGGAAACAAGGAATCTGAAGATGAGGCGGAACACATTGCAGCGGATATACGGAATAAAATAGAACTGTATATGATAGCGCCGTATAGCAGCGAACTCGGCGGTGTAGATTTTTTAGAAAAGATGATCGGGCTTACGGACAGTCGGTTTACGGAAAATGTACTATCCTTTTTAGAGAAAACCAACTATGAAGCATACACAGCATTACGGAAGCGCATCTTCCTTTTTAAAGATATTGCTCTACTGCATAATCATTCTATCATCAAACTGCTGCGTAAAATTGATAAAGAAGACTTCTTGCGGGCGTTCAGTGTACCGTGTCCCGCCGTACAAGAAAAAATGGAACGCAATATGTCCAAAGAGACCGCGGCAGCAGTGAAAGAAGAGCTGGATTATATGGGACCGGTACCCATACAGGAAGTACGGGCATCCCGGCAGAAGATTATCGAGCAGCTCCGTCAGTTAGTAGAACGCGGCGAAATCGTTTTGCAATACACGGATGCAGAACTTTTTTTAATGCAAAAGAAAACGATATTCAAGGCAGCTGCACCGAATAGAAAAACTGTCTAAAATGGTAAAAGGAGAATACTATGCAACAAACAAAAATACCGCTTACAGACGAAGAACAAGCAAATATGCAGTTTTTAGAAATAGAGGGCGATATGGTAATGGGAGCAACCAATCCCAGGAGACTCATAGGGAGCCTTGCAGTACCCAACGGTACTACAGAGATTGGTAAATTTGCTTTTTCCTTCTGCAGCGGTTTAACACGTGTTACAATACCTGCCGGTGTTACGCTGATTGATAGGGAGGCATTTTCTGCCTGCACTTCTTTAACAAGCGTTACGATACCCCGCACTGTTACGGTGATTGGCAGCGCTGCATTTACCTGTTGTTTCGATTTACCCGCTATTGTTATCCCCGATAGTGTCATCGAAATTGGTCCGTTTGCATTTTCACCTGTAGGAATCTTAAAACAGTAATTATAGAGTCTACTGTTATAAAAGATATTGACGAAACAGCATTTGAAAACGTACATGCCGATATACATTTTACTGTAAAAACCGATGCAGTAAAAGCAATGCTGAAAAAGAACGCCACAATACGGGATGACCAAATTACAGTAGCCCCGAACTCGTACATTAATTGATTTTCTCCATGCGCTAAAGCGGATTGCGAATCGTTTTTTTAAGAGATTTTCAGTAAGGATCACAATCAGCATTGGAGCTATTGATTAATTTCGTTTTCTACGATAGAGCAGTTTCTTTAAAAGAGAACATCCCTTACAACGGCAGATAGTCTTTCATAAGGGTAAAACGGCGGTTAAAATATCGCTGTTCTTTCTCATTCAGTGTTTGAATCCAGGTAGGAGTAAACTGCTTTACCACCGGATAGCTTGGTTCGTTGTACTGTGTAATCATGATAGGCGACACGGTAAAGGCAATTCCTCCGGAGTTCTTGCGGGTGCTCTGTACTTGCAGCATTACTGCATCGCCGGTGTATTCACGATAATAGGACGGGTCTTCATAATTGACATGCCAGCGCTGCCCCGAAATAAAATTCCCCATTGAGTACATACAAAAAACAGGATGCTCTTCCATCGGCTTCAAAGGCGGCTTTGTAGGATTATTTTCACACGGAATCCTCTCTCCGGTAACCGCCGCGGTGAGTATGCCATTTAGATTTTGCAATATGGTATCGGATTGCACCGTGTGATTTTGACCGCTAGATACGGCGGACAAGGGTCTTTTCACAGTGATTGTTTCCCATGGCTGCATAACATGGGGATGATGAGCCCAAACAATATCAACTCCGGATTCTCCAAGATCCCGGAACCACGCTTTCTTCTTTTTTGAAACAGTGCGGATATACTCAGGTTCATTCAAGTGTAAACTAAGGACAAAAAGATCACACGGATACTGCTCGCGGGCTTTTTGAATGGCTGTCAGCAGGGCGGCTCGTCCTTTTTCGGTTGGAGGGCTATAGTAAAGTCGCTCCTTCGATGAATCATACGAATTTAAAATTTCAGTTACTGCACAAAAAAGGATGTTCCAACCTTTGTAGTAGAGTTGAGTCATCTTAAACGGTTCGCCGACCTGTTCTTTCAATCCTGAATAGGCAAGCAATGCCGGTACGGTTCCAGCTGCATTCCGTTCTCTTTGTACTATCTGAGCTGCAGCAAGTGTACCGTCAATGCCTACTGTTCTGTGGTCATTAGTATGGTTATTTGCAAAGCTGAGCACATCAAAACCGGCTGTTACCGCTGCCCGCAAATAATCGGTGTGTACATTAAAGCTAGGGTAGGAAGAAAGAGGCAGGGTATCGCATACAGGAGTTTCAACATTTATAAAACTCAAATCATCATCATGTAATATTTTTTCTATATCTTTATATATTAAATCATAGTTCTTCATATTAAAGTTTACGGTATGAGCCATCAAATCCCCTGCAAAGGTAAGCAGAAGTGCGGAGTCTGAAATAGTTTTCGCTTGTATGCTATCTGCATGAGAATGGGGGGCAGTTTCATCTTGCGCTGGGGATGCTGCTGTCGTCTGCTGTAAAACAGACAGTTCCGTACCAGTTACGGTACAGCATAAAAAACAGAGGCAGAATATAGTGAGAAAAAAAGGAAGCGGTTTGTACATAGGAAAGGTCTCAAATGTGAACGGGTTCTAAAAATAGCATCATAACACTGTCAACAGTAGACTATAGCTGACAGTGTATGCCGTTTATATGCAACGGAAATGGGTTATTCTGCGATAATAGCTTCCAATGCAGTTTGCATCATAGCAGTGAAAGACAGCTGCCGCTCTTCAGCTGTGGTTTCTTCATGAGTAACCATATTATCGGAGATTGTCAGCAGTGTGAGTGCCTGACGTTTATATTTTGCGGCAAGTGTGTACAGTTCAGCAGCTTCCATCTCTATTGCTAAAAGACCGTACTCAGCCCAGAGTTTCCATGTCTCCAACTCATCATAGAACACGTCTGAGGAAGCGATACTGCCGACCAAGGGGTTGTAGCCCAGTCGGACAGCTGCATCGTATGCGTGTTTTAAAAGTTTCCAGTCAGCAGTCGGGGCAAACTGAGTTCCGCGGAACCGCAATGTATTGGAACCGGAATTAGTAGATGCACTCATGGCAATAACCAGTGCCCGTAGGGGAATATCTTTTTGCAAAGCACCTGCCGTTCCGATTCTGATTGCTTTTTGTACATTATACTCACGGAAAAGTTCATTTACATAGATCGATAACGACGGTTGCCCCATTCCGGTACCCTGTACGGAAACAGGTACACCTTTATAGGTGCCGGTAAAACCGAACATCCCGCGCACTTCATTATAGCAATGTGCATTCTCCAAAAAATGTTCCGCTACAAATTTAGCCCGCAGCGGATCGCCCGGCAACAAAATGCGTTCAGCAATTTCGCCTTGTTTTGCTCCAATATGGGTACTCATAGTATCCTCCCTTAAAATATATACACCTCCGGCACAGAGAACCGGGAATTAAATTCATCTCGCTCGCTTACACGAAACGGCTTATATCCTTTTGATTCGTGCGGAGAGTTAATGCTCACAAGCCGCATCGGGGTTGTTGATTTGTGCAGAGGATTAATCCTCATATACCGTGTGAGGAGTGGTGATTACGCTAATCCTTCCATGGAAAAATGAGGTTTTTAATACTGCGTGTTCCAACTGTTTCGCGGTCTTCTGCAAGCAGCTCATCCCATGGAATTTGCTTACGGGCAATTTTTAACGGTATTTCAGGATGCTGCTCCAACCAATCATATTTATACATCCTCAACTTAAATGCGTTATTCCATGCCAGAAGCAATCCTGAAAATCCCGGCATTAAGAAGGCTAAAAACGGCGTTAATACTATCAGGATGACACTGTAGATCACCATAAACAACGTAAAACCGGTGTTATCAAAGAAAATAATAAAGCACTTTTTAAGACATTTGCGGAAATTCGACTCAAGTCTGCTCCGTATCGGGAAAAACCACAGTAATGACAGTTGGATGATAATAAATATCCATATAACAGATACACCCAGAAAGAAGCCTAAAAAATTTTTCAATGCAAAATAATAAGGGATTGTGATACTGATTAAAGCAAAACTCAACAGTTCTAAACCGGCAAAAAGAGAGCCATGCAGCCACACTTGACGCATTTCTTCCATAATATCTTTGATCGAGAAAGATTTGTAATCTGCAATCTGTGCCGTCATGTTAGAAATAGTAAGCAAAAGCACGCCAAGCACCAGACAACCGGCTCCTATTGCGCAGAAAGCAAGGAGCGGAATGGATGAAAGAGCATATACAAGGGTAAAAAACAAAAAAATGACTACTATCAGAACAATATTAAAACCGGCAAGCGGCAGAAAATGATCCCAGCCGTCAAAAAAATTCTTTTTTAGAAAGAAACCAATCATAGTGCGATTCTATCACAAAGAGAAAAAAAAAGCTATATTTACGTTTTGGAATGGATTCTCACACAAACCGCGTCGGGATTGTTGATTCTTACCTTTAGCTCGAAAAAATATCGGCTGTACCGGTATTAACGTAGGTAATGGCAGCAGCAAGTGCGTCTGCAGCGTGATCCGGTTTTGGGACTGTTTTCAGCCCGAGTAAAAGCTGAACAGTCAGCTGGACTTGAGCTTTTTCCGCCTGCGCGATACCGGTAACAGCTTTTTTGATCGCGTTCGGCGCATACTGAAACACTGGAATACCGGCTTGAGCCAAAGCGAGCAAGGTAACTCCGCGGGCTTCGGAAACACTCAATGCGCTTGTTACATTTTTAGCAAAGTAGAGGGTTTCAATACCTGCGGCTGCCGGAGTATAGGTGCGGATAAGTTCCGTCAGCCGGTCAAAAATGATAAGCAGCCGGTTCCCTTGAACCTGTGCCGATTCAGTGTGTATCACTCCGTAGTCGATACAGCGTATTCTGCTGCCGCTTACCATAATAAGCCCATAGCCGGTAGAGGCAAGCCCGGGGTCTATCCCCATAATAATTTTTCCAGAAATAGCCCCTTGCGTCATCATTCCTCTATAATCTCCGTCAGTAGTGAGACCTGTTCCAAAACGGAGGTTTCAGAACAGGTTGATTGATAATGGGCTGTCTTATAACGCCTGTGTCCGTTCTTTTAAGAAGGTACGGTGTACATCATCCAAATGGGCTTCTAATGTAGTGCAGACAGTCCGGTTATAGTCATTCAGCCACGCAATCTCTTCAGGCAGCAGCAGTTCTTTCAGTACTGGGCGTGTATCAATCGGACACAAGGTCAGTGTTTCAAACTCCAAGAAGGTGCCGTATTCTGTGGTTTTCCATTCTTTTGCGAGGGTGAGGTTTTCAATTCTGATACCGTGGCTTCCTGCACAGTAAAATCCCGGCTCATTTGAAGTAATCATACCCGCTTTTATTGGAGTATTCACATATTTCAAACCGATATTCTGCGGGCCTTCATGGACTGAAAGCACGTAACCGACACCATGTCCCGTACCGTGTTTGTAGTCCTTGCCGTACTGCCGCAGCGGATTGCGGGCGAGAATGTCAAGTTTATAACCGGTTGTGCCTTCAGGAAATTTTGCCAATGCAAGCTGGATATGTCCTTTGAGTACCAGCGTATAGTCTTCTTTTTCAGCTGCAGTCAGCGGTCCCAGCGGAATAGTGCGGGTAATATCCGTAGTTCCATCCCGGTATTGTCCGCCTGAATCCAGCAGTAGGAACCCTTTAGGCTGTAAGGTTGCAGCGGTTTCTTTATGCGGCCCATAGTGGATAATTGCCGCATTGGATCCATATCCGGCAATGGTAGTAAAGCTCGCTTCTAAAAAGTCCGGCTGCTCGGCGCGGAATTTTAACAGTTGTTCGGAAACATCCCATTCAGTTACACCTGCCGCTGCATGATCTTCTACCCATTTCAAGATTTTAACCATCGCGATTCCGTCTTTGAAGAAGGCATTTCGGTAATTTTTCACTTCTATTTCGTTTTTAATCGCCTTCATCGCTGCGGTAATATTCAACCCGGTATGGATGGATGCACTGATCTTATTACGCAAAAAGATATTGGTACGTGCAAGATCGATATATACCGTACCGGTGAGTTTTGCAGCATCGTCAAAGACTGCTTCATAAGGCAGTACCGAAACGCCTTCTTGTTCCAAGGCTGTCTGAACTGCATCCGTCATCTGCCGCGCATCGATATAGAGCCGCGCTGACTGCATATCAACAATTGTATATGCAGTAACAACCGGCGTACAGGCAATATCGTTACCGCGGATATTAAAGAGGTAGCATACATCTTCCAATGCACCGATAACAGTTGCATCAGTATGTTTTTCTTTGAGTATTTCACGGACTGTGGAGATTTTATCTTTGACTGACTTTCCGGTATACTGTATATCCAGTAAGAATGCAGTACTCAGCACGGGGGCAGGGCGGTTCTCCCACATTTGTCCAATCAAATCTTGATCGATAATAAACTTCATTTCCGGTAAGGCATTGGTAAATTGAGTAAACAAATCCGCTGCAATTACCTTTCCGTCCATACCGATTGTGCTTCCGGCCGGTAGGTTTTCTGCAAGATATTCAAATACGGTTGGAACACCCGGCTCTCCGCTTTTTTGTAATATAATGCCGCTGCCTTGTAATTCTTTCTCTGCCTGTAAAAAGTACCTGCCGTCAGTCCACAAAAAGGCTTGCGTTTTGGTAACTAATACCGAACCGGCTGATCCGGTAAAACCTGAAATAAAAACCCGGGTTTTATCGTGCTCAGCAAGATATTCACATTGGTGCGGATCAGAGGTTGGAATATAATATGCATCCAATCCGCATTCTGCCATTTTTTTCCGTAATACGTTGATACGGTCAACAATTATCATATAATCTCCTTCAACGGACAGCTCGCAGTGAGCGCTTCCCGTTTGCCTATTGAATGCGCAATCCTGAAACACGAGGGAGGATTCAAGATGCTCTAAAGTAAACCTGTTCGGAAACGGAAGTTGTCGAACAGACCGAGTGTTTTCGTTATCGAAATGATAGTGAGCTGCCCTCAATTTGTAGAGCATCCCCTATATCACTTTTAGAAAACTGAGCACAAATACAATTCCGAATATCGTAATACACGACATAACCGTAGAAAAGATAACAACTTGCGCAGCAAGCTCTCCATCGCATCCGAGCTGCTCTGCCATAACTGCCGAAATAACCGCTGTGGGTGAACCGTATAACGCTATCAGTGCAACAACTTCTTGGGAACTAAAGCCGAGCCGTATCGCAATGGTGAGGAAAATGAGCGGCATGACAATCAGTTTTCCGGCAAGGGTAATACTCAAATTGCGGAAATTTGCAGAAATCTTTGAAAAATCGAGCATTGCGCCCAGCACAATAATAGGAAACACAGCCCCGACTTTACCGACATCCAACAGTGATTTATCTAAAAATGTCGGGATCGGCGGATGCACCAGTGACATAATAATCCCCAATACCGAAGCAATAATCATGTGATTTTTTAAGACATCGAGAATGAGCTTCTTTTTATCAACCGCATATCCGCCATAGATTGAAAGCAAAATAACCGCAGAACCATTGAAGATAGGGATAATTACCATAATCAGCATTGATGCCAGCACGGCGCTTTGTTCACCTGCAATATAGGTAGAAATAGGAATACCGAGCATAACAAAGTTGCTTCTAAAAATACCTTGAATCATAACGCCTTGTTTTTTTCGGTCTTTCTCAAAAAAGGGAACAATGGCAACTAACAAAAAGATTGCTGCAATAATGCTCCCGGCAGCATACAGCACAAAAGATAGATCGAACACTGCATTCAGATTTGTTTTTCTGATATTATTGAACGTTACAATCGGCAACAAGAGATCAAAACACAGCTTATTTAACTGAGAAATTGTCTTTTCATTCAAATAATGCTTTGTTTTAAGAAAATACCCAAACGATACCAGCAGAACTGCCGGCATAACTGCGTTAAAGGCTACATAAAAACTTCCCATCGTTATTCCTTTCCGGGTGTTAGGGGTGGGCGGTGTCTCAAAACTCCCCCAAATGTCACTCCGCCGCCGAATATCTTAAAAAATCCCGGCATTATAGCAAAGCCCTACAGCTGCGTAATCGTATGCAATACCAGCATGGCAGAAATACGGGATGCCTCTTTGGAAAACTGCTGGTATGATAGAGCGGCAGGCTCTCCGGCGTTATCCGAGATGCACCGCAGGATAACAAAGGGAACCGCATTCATTACACAGGTTTGTGCAACAGCCGCGCCTTCCATTTCCACACAGTCAGCATGAAAGACATCAATTATGTCTTTTTTTATTGCAGTATCTACGATAAACCGATCCCCTGATGCAATTCTCCCTGCAATCATAGTGTTGGTATTGCGAAAATCGTCAGCACACTCGGTTTTCAGCTTGGCAAACGTATTCATCACACAAGAGCGTAGATTATCATCGGCTTGCCAAAAAGGGGAGGGTGTACCGGGAACTTGTCCTCGTGCATACCCAAAGGGGCAAACATCAACATCATACTGCACCGCATCGACAGAAACAACAAGATCAAATACCCGCAGCGTTTCATTCAAGCCGCCGGCTGTTCCCGTATTGATAATAACCTCTGCACCAAAGTCTGAAATGAGCAGTTGAGTGCAGACTGCCGCATTCACTTTCCCGATTCCGCCGCATACACTGATGACAGTATGTACGCCATATTCAGCAGTATAAAAAATCAAACCGGCTTTTTCAGTTTTCTTCCCCTGCAAACGCTGCTGAATATTCTCAATTTCTTGCTGCTCGGCGGCAAAAACACCTATCCTCATACCATATTCCTCTTAAATACCCCTTGAAACATCCCCTTTAAACATCTTCTAAAACAGCACTATATGGCATCTCTAAAAAATCAGGTATAGAGCTTCTAAAGATGCCCCATAATTTTTAGAAGACATCGCACTAAAATTCTTCGACAATACCGCTCGCTCTGCTTAAAAACACACGGGGCGTTTTTTGCGTAAAAAATCCGTTTTCGATAATACCGGGAATAGCATTCAGCTCGCTTTCTAGTTTTACCGGATTGATTTTTTCATGAGCTGACCACTTTATATCCATAATAAAATTTCCGTTGTCGGTAATAACCGGTCCCTTCTTGCGTACACCGTCACGGATAATCATAGAAACACCGTAGGCTTCTAGTTTTTTCATAATACTGAGACGCGCTTCCGGTACAATTTCAATCGGGAGCGGAAAATTCACCCCAAGCGTTTTAACGCTTTTTGACTCATCTGCAATAACAACAAAGACCGCGCTATTGTACGCAATAATTTTTTCGCGGAGCAGGGCTGCCCCGCCGCCTTTAATCAAGTTTTTCTTGGTGTCAATTTCATCCGCTCCATCAATGGTGAGGTCTAAGGAACCGTTAATGCGTCCTGAGCTGAGTGAAAAAATCGGAATATTAAATTCCTCACACGCTATTGATGTTTGAAAACTGGTGGGAACTGCTGCAATATCTTTGAGCGTTCCTTTTGCAATATACTCAGCCAGCCGTTTAACCGCAGGCATGGCTGTGGAGCCTGTTCCAAGACCGATTTTCATTCCCGAATGAATAAGACCTTCTGCGATCAGCTTATCAATCGCTGTATGCGCAACCAATATCTTTTGATCTTCACTACTTATTGTATTACTCATAAGAGCCTCCCGTAAAAAGTTCGAATTGTTTATATGCTTGATACCGGAGCATATCATATCCGTTTGTAACTGCACAGCCTGCATGTTCGGCACGTTTGAGAAGCGCCGTTTTTTCAGGGGTATAGATAACATCAAATACTTTTTCATACCCGGAAAAGCTATAAAAACTTAAAGGATCTTCACCTTCCTGCATACCGCTACACGTTGCTTGTATTATAACAGCCGAATATTTTTTTAATAGAGGTACAGATGCTAAGTCCAGCACAGCCCAGCGAAAACCATACCGTTCCGCTAAATTCTGTGCCTTTTCCGCAGTGCGTCCGAATACGCAAGCATTCCCGTGCAGCTGGTACACAGCATTTGCGATTGCGTGAGCGGCGCCGCCGGTACCGATAATTGCAACATGCCGAAACCGCAATGTTTTTATATGTAAGAACTCCTGCAACGCCCGTGTAAACCCGTCAATATCGGTGTTAAAACCTTGCCGGCAGCCCTCATTGCAAAGCACCGTGTTGACGGCACCGCTTGCTTTTGATGCAGGACCGATTGAATCTAAGAAGGGAATAATATCAAATTTGAATGGATGAGTAACAGATAATCCTGAAATACCCGCACATTGCGCAAAGTCAAGAACCTCTTCAACAGTTACCGCCGAAATAGGAATATAAACAGAATCTTTTCCTTTGCGTACAAAACCGCCGTTGTGAATGGCAGGACTCAGGCTTTTTGAGGTATCGGCTCCGGCGACACCATATATTTTGGTTGATTCGGTTATGCTACGGAATCGGTATACCGTTTGTAAGGTAATAGGATCAATAAATTCCTGTGCGAGATTTGCTTTTGTCATATAATCCTGCGGTAGGGTATAGACAAAGGCTGAATGCAGCCGCGGAGCCAAAATACGGGAGGGAATACCGTACTTACTCATTGCAATAAGGGTATTCGGTCCTTTTATAGTACCCGCCTGCTGAAATAACCGTGTTACATCAGCAAGGCAGTGAGCCTTATAGGCGATTTTCACAATTTCATCATCAGTCCGCCGTATCTCCCGCACTGTACTGACTAAATCCCGGATAGGCTCTGTGCTATGAAGACTGCGGATAATACCTATATCAAAGGCTTGGGCTGCTTCTTCCAAACTGGGAACTTGCATATCTGATTCAAGGTCGAGATACGCAAAGTTTTTAACCGGATCAGAGTCGGCAAATGCCAGTCCGCGGGCAAACAGGGTAATACGCGAGCCTTCGCCCCCTTTAAACTGTCCGCCGTCAAGCAGCCTGCGGATAGTCAAGATGACAGGCAGACCGGCAAGCTCCGGAAACTTCCGAATGTGCAGTAATTCCTGCGGATCAAGAAAGTCAGCCCGTAGTTCAACAGCATCAATCCACTGCCGATAGTGCTCAATGAGCTGCAAATCTTTTCCTATTGTATTTTCTGTTAGTACAAGGCATATTTTAGGAGGCATGGTAGGCATAGTATACCATACATAACATACCTTTGGCAAATACGCGCATATCAGCCTTACCGTCCTGTCTTGAATTCAGTCACAATACGTTGAGGAAAAGTACCGGTTTATCGGATAGGACTTCTTGATTGGGCGGCTTTAGCGGTGGTGAACCTTCGCTCCAAGGTCTGAGACGGTTGCACTTTTCTCTTGCAAAGGGATAGTAAATCCGTTAGGCTATACAAAATGAAATATGTTGATATATTCTTCCCTAATATAGGTATGCGCTTCGGCAGTATACCGGTACATAAGAAGTATTCACGACAGACTCGCTCAGGGCGGCTATCCATGCACAAGGGCTTTTGGTATCTAGTACTTGCAGTACTCATTGTTGTGTGTGCAGGATGTGCCGGGCTTCCTCCTTCTCAGCAGGAGCAGTCTTTTGAGCCTGATACACATTCTATAGTATGGCGAATGCTTTGTCCGGGGGTTGAAGCTGCGGATATCTATGACAGCCGGCTGCCGCTTATTGCTCATGCCGTTAAAATCGATTTACATCATCCTTCTATCCGCATTGTTACCACAGAGGCTGCCCGGTTTTACGATACACAAGGATGTGTTATTGGAGAGACGACACAGGAGTTTGCAGAACGGCTGCATACGGTTGCTGCCTGTAATGCGGCTCCGTTCCATGCTGAATCGCTTTTATTTAGTAGATACCGCAGGGTAATTGGGGTTCATATAACGGAGTATAGCTGTATGAGTACACCGAATCCGCGCTACGGGGCGCTGCTTTTTTCTGCCGATAAGACTGCACGGATTATTGAAACGCAGACGGAAGCTGCCTTCTCGGAGGAAGTGCGCTCAGCTCTTGGCGGATTTTGGATGATTTTAAAGGATGGACGTGTGTTGCCTCAAAAGCTGGAACGCCGCGATTCCCGGACAGCTGTAGGGCTTACCGCCGATGGTGCTACGTTGTTTATGCTTGCAGTGGAAGGTGAATGGAAAGGCTACAGCCAAGGACTTTCGTATACGGAATCGGCAGTACTATTGCGGGGTTTAGGAGCCTCCGATGCTCTGCAATTCGACGGCGGCAGTTCAAGTTCGCTGGTACTCAAAGAAGGTGCTGAACAAAGGCTTATTTCTCCAAGCCGCGGATGGAATATTCATATCCCTGTTGCAAGTAACCTCGGTATTGTGTATACCGAATAGGTCTATGGTAAAGGAGCTTTATTATGCGTGAAAATGTTGGGGTGCTTGGTGCAGGTTCATGGGGAACTGCTGCCGCCTCTGCGCTTGCCCGGAGCGGGAACCGGGTTATGCTGTGGAGCCGCAGCCCTGAGCTGTGTTCCGCAATCAATACTGAACATGTCAATACAAAATACTTACCGGGTTATGAACTGCCGCCTTCTGTTACTGCTTCTTCTGATATGCAGGAGGTATGCAGATTTGCAGATGTTCTTTTTTTGGCAAGCCCTTCACTCTATTTAATGGATACGGTTGAGCGCTTACTTACGTGTACTCCTTTTGCAACTGCAGAGCCTGTAGGCGGTGCATCCTCTATAGATAGCGCGGATTCTGCAGAGAGTGCAGATACTGTAGCCGGCGCTGCATCTTCCGGCACCGGAATATCTTTTCCCGGTATTGGAGTTTCTTCCGATACCCATGACACATATCCGCTTATTGCGGTACTGACCAAGGGATTTCTTCCCGATGCGAAGGGTGAACCGCAGCTTATTCTCGATGCTTTAGAAAAAAAATTACCGGATGTGTATCGGGATCATGTTGTATATGTTGCCGGACCGAGTCATGGGGAAGAAGTTGCTGCCGGAAAGCTTACCGGCTTAATTGCTGCTTCAAAGAATCCTCTCAATTCGATCCGCTGCCGCGAAATGCTGAAATCCCGCAGTTTATTGGTGTATTCGAGTCTTGATATTATCGGTGTACAAGTTTGTGCCGCTGCAAAAAACGTGATTGCGATTGCCTTCGGTTTACTGGATGCTTTAATCGAATCGTCTGACTTTTTCGGTGATAATACGGAATCGCTTCTGTTAGCGGCAGGCTTAAACGAAATTCAGATTATTGGACGGGCAATGGGCGCAACCCATCCTGAAACCTTTACCTCTATTTCCGGGATTGGAGATTTGGATGTTACCTGCCGCAGTAAGTACGGGCGGAATCGTAAATTCGGTAGGGAGATTATCACCAAGCGGCTTTTGGAGTCCTTTACTGGGATTGATGATCTTATCGCCCATATCGGAAACCTCGGATATTTACCGGAAGGCATTGTAGCGTGCTCTTATCTGAAAAAACTCGCCGCTCAATATGATCTGCGCCTGCCCTTGTGTGCAGGGCTCTATAAGATATTGAATAAGGAATGGGAACCGGCAGAGTTTATCGAAGAGATGTTAAGCGGCTCATAGCAATGCGATGTATGAGGAACGGTATGCTCCACCGAAATGTCATGGGGGCTTGTTTAGGGATAAGTTGTTATGATAAGCTAATACCGCTGTGTTCAATTCCGGTTAGTGCATACAGGGCATCTCTAAAAACTTAGGCATAAATTTTTGGAGTTTTGCTCTACTTTTAAAATTTTGGTATAGAGGATATCTCTAAAAGGCGGTTCACGTTCTATGACTTATTTACGGCAAAAACGGATGAGCTATCTTTCTTTTATCTTGCCTGCTTTTTTCATTTACATTGGAATCATTGTTTTTCCCGTGCTGTTCAGCTTTTATTTAAGCCTGACGAAATGGAAAGGATATGGAAAGATGGAATTTATCGGACTGGGAAACTATATCAGAATGTTCACCGATCCGGTATTCTATATCGGCTTACGGAATAATATCCTCATTGTATTGATTTCGGTATTGGGACAAATTCCGCTCGGACTTCTTCTTGCTTATATGCTGTACCGCAAAATGGTCAAACATGCTAATTTTTTTGAAGTACTGATTTTCCTTCCCATTACGATTTCTTCCGTTATTGTAGCGCAGCTATGGAACCGGATTTTTTCTCCTGTCGGTGTAGTTCCTACTATTGTACGTGAGTTAACCGATAATCCTGATTATATTATGACAATATTTGAGGATAAGTATTTTGCGATTGCGCCTATCCTTTTTGTGCTGTTGTGGCAGCATACCAGTCTTTATATGGTCATCTTTTTAGCAAATTTACAGCGGATACCCTACAGTGTAATAGAGGCTGCTCAACTGGAAGGAGCGCGGGAGGGAACAATTTTTATCCGCCTTATTGCGCCGATGCTTGCAAACGTGATTTTTATCAATACCATTCTTGCAGTTTCCGGCAGTTTTAAGAGTTTTGATCTTGTGTATTCAATGACCGGCGGCGGTCCTGCGCATTTTACAGAGGTTATCGCTGTGTATATGTACAATACAACCTTTGTGTTTCAAAACTATGGTTACGGTAGCGCGCTTGCTGTTATCATTATCATCTTTACTGTTATTGCCTTGCTGGTAAGCCGTGCCGTAACAAAACGCTTTGATTATTAGGAGGCTCAATATGATGATCCCAAAACGGAATATACTGAAAGAAGCCTCTCAAAGCTGGCGAGTGAGCGCTTATATTTTAATGCTGAGCTTTGCGGTACTCACCCTGTTCCCGCTGATTTGGCTTTTTTATTCCTCTTTTAAATTGAATGCTGAAATTATGATTTATCCGTTAGGATTACCAAAAGAGCCTACCTTGTTTAACTACACCGAATCATGGGCTAAGGGCGGTCTCGGTATTGCACTGCTCAATAGTTTTATCTATACCATTACAGCAACAGTGTCTACCATGCTGTTCGCAATGGCTGCTGCATTCGGGCTTACTAAATTTCCTTTTAAATCAGCAAAAGTATTTACCTCGATTTTTGCTTTTGGTTTAATGATTAGTGTTCATGCTGTTATTATTCCGCTATTTCAATTGGAATCAAAATTAGGAATGATCAATACCCGCCTCGGTGTTATTATTCCGTACATTGCATTCGATCTGCCTCTTTCCATTATGATTGCGATTTCATACGTCCGGGGCATTCCCAATGCGTTGATCGAGTCTGCTGAAATAGACGGTGCAAAATACCGCTATATATTCTGGATGATGATTATGCCCTTATCGGTTCCCGTGATTGCAACGATGGTGATCCTGTCTTTCCTACATCATTGGAATGAATTTTTATTTGTCTTTGTTTTTACTACGAAGGCGGCTCTGAAGAGTTTACCGGTTGCTATCACCCAATTTGCAGGACGGCTTAATATCGATTACGGTTTACAATATGCCTCGCTTGTCATCGGAGTACTTCCGATGATTGTGTTCTATATTATCTTCCATGCACAGCTTATCAAGGGATTCGGCGAAGGTGCATTAAAAGAATAAGGAGAAGAAAACCGATGTTGGTACACTTTATACTTGCACTGCTGCCTATTTTGTGGCTTATTCTTGCCTTAGGTAAACTTAAAATGCCGAGTTATACGGCATGCGGCATTGCCTTGCTCCTGACTGCTGCTTTAGCAGGATTGTATTGGAAGCTGCCGGTACTCCATGTTGCATCAGCTGCGCTGGAAGGCATACTGAATGCGCTATGGCCGATTTGCTTGGTCATTATTGCCGCATTGTTTACCTACAATCTGAGTGTAGCAACCGGGGCTATGGAGCGCATTAAGACAATGCTCGGTACTATTTCCAATGATCAAAGAATATTGCTGCTGATTATCGGGTGGGGATTCGGCAATTTTATGGAAGGAATGGCTGGGTTCGGAACTGCTGTTGCAATTCCTGCATCTATGCTTGCCGGTATTGGTCTTGATCCTGTGTCCGCAGTACTTGCCTGTCTGGTAATGAATACAACACCGACTGCATTCGGTTCCGTGGGGGTACCTACTGCTACATTGGCATCTATTACCGGGTTGGAGCTTTTACCGCTTGCCTCGACCGCTGCTTTCATACAAGTGCTTCATACCTTTATTTCTCCATTCCTTGCAGTAATGATCTGCGGCGGCGGGATAAAAGCGCTGAAAGGGGTGCTGGGGACTACATTGATTGCGTCTTTGTCCTTTATCATACCGAGTCTTTTATTTGCACGATTTTTGGGACCTGAATTGCCGAATATTGTCGGCTCGATGTGTGCAATGCTTTGTATTATTATCGCTGTCAAAATACGCAATGCTTTTTTCACTAAGTCGGCAGCGCAGCCGGTGCAGACAGAGACGGAAACAGCTCACATCGGCTTTGCAGAAGGGCTGCAGGCATGGGCTCCGTTCATATTGATTTTTATACTGCTGCTGTCTACCTCTCCGCTTTTCCCTCCGCTGTATAATGCAATCAAAGACATAAAAACTTCCGTTATGGTGTACACAGGCACGGGCGGCAAACCGCTTACATTTAGTTGGATAAATACGCCGGGGATTATGATCTTTATTGCAGCAGTCTGCGGCAGTTTGATTCAAAAGGCACGGTTGAGTGATACGATGCGTGTTTTTATAGCAACACTTAAAAAATACTGGACAGCAGTTTTTACGATATGCGCTGTTATAGCAACTGCAAAGATTATGATCTATAGCGGTATGATTTCCGATATTGCTATTGCAGCGGTTGCCGGAGCCGGTCCGGTTTATCCTTTTGTCGCTCCGCTGATCGGGGTGTTAGGAGCTTTTATAACCGGTTCAGGCACGTCAACCTGTGTGCTATTCGGTAATTTGCAATTGGAAACAGCAACGGCTTTGCAGCTCAATCCGTATTGGATTACTGCAGCGAATGTGATGGGAGCAGGGATCGGTAAGATGGTATGTCCGCAGAATATCGCCATCGGAGCAGGCGCAACCAATTTAACCGGATCGGAAAGTAAGATTTTAGCGTCGGTATTTAAGTATTTCATTCTGTATGCACTGCTCGCCGGATTGATTTGCTGGCTTGGGGTGTTAGTATTTGGGAGCACTGCGCAGGCGTAGTGCTTATCGGGTGGTACGTTTGTTGTTCAAACGTACTTCTGATTAATACCATGGACATCCGCGCCCACGAATATCCATCCTATATATTCCTGAACGGCAAGTTTGCGTACCGCAAACCTCATTTATTGTATGTGCGCTATCGCACACCAATGCAACAGTCTCCAAAGTTCATACTTTATACAACTGTTGTATTCTAAGGACGATACTTGACAAAACTGTTTTGATTTGAGATACTAAACAGTAGATAGGATTGGTTTCTAGACAATCTTACAATCTTTATATGTTATAGCTATGAAACACCGCAACTTTACTTTACTTTACTTTACTTTACTTTACTGCTTCTGCGTATGCCCAAGAAGCTCCTCTGTGGCTCTCTCATAGAAGTGTAAAATATCCTGATACGCTATTCATAAGTGCGCTCGGTTCAGGTGCATCCGAGACACAGGCAAAAGAAGATGCCGTTACGCAGCTCGCACTCTACTTTAATTCTACCATAACCATCAACCGTGAAGTTTCAAGCACTATTACCGAATCTGCTTCGATCGAAAAATCCCGTTCCGCTTCAAGCTCTCTCATAATCGAATCCGAGACAGACTTACCTCTTCTCAGTTTTTCCGAAGCTTTTTGCGACCGCGCGGGGGAATGGCATGTTTGCGCCTACATCAATAAAGCTGATGCTGCAAAACGCTGCACGGTAGAGCTGGATAGTGGTATTCAAAAAGCAAAAAACACATTGAGAGACTGTAAGAATGCAGGTATTTCTATTTCCGCTTTTACCGGTTTTTCCCACCTCAAAGAATACCTAGGACAATTACAAAAAACACGAGACACACTCACCGTTCTTAACGCAGAAAAAAGTAAAATCTATCAGGCAGAAATTAACGCAATCGAAAATGAATGCATTACGGGAATGCGTACAATTAAACCGCGCTTATCTTTTGGAATAAGGATTGAAAACGATGAGAACGGCGCCATTGCTGCAGTCTTACAAGAAATTCTCGAAAATGAAGGCTTTATTTATGGAGGCAACACAGGGCTGCTCATCTCCGGCAAGATTACGCTGGAGCGATCGGAAAATGATGCGGGCGTGTTTGTCCAGCCGAATCTGGTGCTGAAAATCCTCAATCGGCACGGTGATTCTCTGTATTCTTATTCCCGCCGCTATAAGAAATGGGGACACCGCGATTTTGATAGTGCGGTCAGAAAGGCATACACCGAAATCGGTAAAGATTTGCGCGCCAACTTTATGGATGTCTTTAAATAGTGTAATACGGCTGTGGAAATGTTTTGCAGCCGGAAAATACTAAAATATGAGGAGGAGAGGAATGAAAAAAATCCTTGGCATTATGGTAGCGGTGCTAACGGTTCATGCAGCGGCTTTTGCCATTGAAATTGAGGCTGCTTTGGCAGAAACGGCGGAGCAGTTTTCAAAAACAATCAAGACCGGCAGCACGATAGCGATTATCGGTATTTCTTCCGACACGGAAGATATGAGCGACTTTATGCTGGATGAACTGACAGTCAACTTTGTACGATTGAGAAAGCTCAAGGTTGCAGACCGTGCTAACCTTGCTGCAATTAAAAAGGAAATGAATTTCCAGCTTTCGGGTGAAGTCGGCGATGAGTCCATTCAGCAGATCGGTGCAATGGCGGGGGCTCAGACGGTTATCCGCGGGAACTTAAAACCATTCGGAGAGTCCTATTTGCTCGTTATTCATGCACTGAACGTTACCACGGCAGCAGTAGAAGACATTTATCGTGCAAAAGTTGATGCCAGTGAGACGGTTGTTTTGCTCTTATCGGCAGGAGCCAAGAAGGGCAGCAAAAAAGTACTGCGGGCGGATCGCTATCACGGCGGGCAGCTTGCGGGATTAGGATTCGGCAATCTGCTCTTTGGAACGGGTGCGTATATTGCAGGGAATTATGTAGATGGTGCTATTCTTACCGCATGGCATGCGGCAAACCTTGGTATGTTTATTGGCGGTATAGCTGATCTGTCTAGCGGTGGTAGTGATGCAGGACTTGCTTTTCTGAGTCTCGGATGTATTTCAGGTGCAGCAAGAATTATTTACGGGTTTGTACGTCCTAAATATTATGTAAAGCGGAATAAAAACCAATCGATGGGGGCTGCAGATATTCTCAACGGGTTGAATTTTGCAGTTGCACCACTTGAAAACGGTAAGACTGCAGTCTCTCTTGGATATTCCTTGTCATTAGATTAACGTACATTAACTCTAAAGGAAACACCTAAACAGTGTAAGCTAAGCGGCTTGTTCTGGCACGAAAGTCATTGCCTTGTCCGCTTAGTAAACTGCGAATCGGTTTTAGGGTGCTAAATACTATCAAAATACTCTTTTTATATGGAGGAAACAATGAAAAAGACAATGAATGCACTTATATGTGCGGTTTTTATGGTTTTGGCAGGAAGTGCGCTTTTAGTTTCGAGCTGCACTACAACATCCGGTGCTCAGGCAGCGCCCATGGCACCGCGTCCTCAGGTCGTTGACTGGCAAGGTGCGGCATATGGAACAGAAATTCCCGAATGGGCGCGGATTATTTTGCAGGGTGATGCGGTTGATAAAATCCAAAAGATGAGCGAGTTCAGCTCAAAATACATCAAGTTTGCGTCAGCTCGCGGACAAGACGTTGATTTACTCAAATCGTGGGCAGCTGCTGATGCAGCAGATACTCTTTCGCGCAGTATTACACAGAATGTAACAAGCGAATTGGGAACAGCAATCAAGGGAAACAAAGATGATGCAGCAACCGTCAAAATAGCGGAGCAGGCAATCGGTATTTTCTCTTCAAATAAAATTAGCGGATTTGAAAAAAGCCGTGAATTTTGGGTTAAAATGCAGCAGTCTTCCGGTAAAACCGAATTTGAATACGTGGTTTTGTACACAATCGATAAAGACAATTTCCAAGAGCAAATTGATACAGCATTAGGCAAGATTTCCGCCAAAAATGAACAGGAAAAAGAAGCTCTTTCCCGTATTAACGAATTAGTGAAAATATCTGCCTTACGTGCAACCTCGGTCGCTGAAAACTAATCAACAACCCCGACGCGAGTGCGAGCGTCGGGGTTGTTGATTTTAGCTATCGTTTATTCGAGCGGTGGATTTAATACCCTGATACCCGCCGTTTATCGGCAACGCCCTACGTCAGGGTTGGTTATTTTTTTATATATATGATCTCCTGCTCCTTTTACCTGCACTTTTTAATAGGTATAACTTTCAGTCAACCCCGACTTCTCAATCATACTCCGATACAGCGCTGATTTTTGCAACAGCTCTGCGTGCGTACCTTCCGCATCAACTTTGCCCTGATTCATTACGATGATTTTATCGGCGTTCTCGATTGACTTTAATCTGTGCGAAATGATAATCACCGTTTTACCTTTGATGAGGGTGTTAAGACTCTCCTGTATTTTCATTTCGTTTTCCACATCGAGCGAGGCGCTGATTTCGTCAAGGATGATAATCGGTGCGTTTTTCAAAAGAGCGCGCGCAATGGAAAGACGCTGACGCTCTCCGCCGGAAAGCCTGCTGCCGTTTTCGCCGATGACCGTATTGTAGCCGTCCGGCAGCGCTTCGATAAACTCGGCGCAGTTGGCAAGACGGGCAGCTTCTTTTACCTCATCATCGCTGGCATTTTTATTTCCGACGCGGATATTTTCCATAATCGAGGTATTAAAAAGCCCGACATCCTGAAAGACAATCGAAATTTTATTGAAAAGGCTATCGGTATCAATCGTTGCAATGTCTTTGCCGTCGATGAGGATTTGTCCCTTGCCGTAATCATAGAGACGGGACGCAAGCCGGAGTACGGTTGTTTTTCCGCAGCCTGACGGACCGACAAGTGCGGTAACTTTATTTTGTTCCGCCGTAAACGAAATACCGTCGATAATCTTTTGTCCATCGTTATACGAAAACTCAACATCTTTAAATTGAATACCGTAATGCTGCAAAGAAGCAGGTTCTCCTTCCTGCGTTTTTGTTTCGCGCAGCTCGTTTATGCGCTTGACCCGTGCGTCAATATACATCATCTCTGCAAGGTTTGCTTCAACACCTGCAACCGCATCCACAACACGGGAAGCCGCAATAATATAGCCGATAAGATACAAAAGCGGCGCCGTGCCAGCCAGATACATTTTTAGTCCGAAAAATACGGTAATGCCGATAGAAAACTTTAAAAACAGCAGTGCGATGTTAAGCGGGATCGCTTGATGTGCTTCCACAGTTAAGTGCAATTTTTCCGCTTCATCGACATTGCGGTTCAGTTTTCCCGCCGTGTCTTCCGTCAGACCATAGCTTTTAATTTCCTGTTGCAGTTCTATCGCTTCTTGAAAAAATTCCGTTCGCTCACGTTGTTTATGAAAGTCGCGCGTTGTCTCCCGTATCTGAATTTTTTTCGACAGGATCAATAGAATAAAGCTGATAATAATCGGAACAAATACGCATAAGCCTAATCCCGGATGCGCAGTAATCATCATTGCGCCGATTATAATTAAATAGAACACAAGACCGATTGTTTGCGGAATTGCGTGGCTGAGCGCATGCTCGATTGTAGCGACATCGGTCATCACCGTTTGCGATAAGTCGGAAACATCGTGTTTGGAAAAATACGCAAGCGGCAGCGCCTTGAGCCGGTCTGCAATATTCACACGCAGTTCTTTACATTCTTTGAACGTCGCGGTGTAGAGCGTATTATAGTTGATATGCACAAGCACATACATCACAACCGCAAGGGCAGCAATAATACCGATATAAAATCCCGCCGACCGCAGCGTCCCGTCAAAATAACTTTGCAAAAAGAACATCATCACAAACATCGGTAGAATAAATGCGACATCCGCAAGCATCGACCATACCGACGCTGTAACAATTCCTTTTGCCCCCGATTCGGTTACCCCGAACCATTTTTGTAGTTTAGTCATATAAACCTCCCTTAAAAATAATTTGTAATGTTTAATCCAATGTGTAATGGATAATTTGTAATGCGTAATTAAGCATCCCCCCATTACCCCATTATTTCCCAACGCTGTACGCCACACGCAAACCGAGAAAGTCACATCTGCTGACCGGATTACTGATGTCCCGAGAGGCGCAAGCGGCGTAAATCGCTCTATTAAACCAGCTGCCGCCGCGAATGACGCGTACCGAACCCGCCCCAACACCGTCAAGGTCGTGTCCCTCGGCAGGCGTATTATCGTCGTACCAGTCCCAGCACCATTCCCACACGTTTCCGCTCATATCGTATAAACCGTACCC
>NZ_JBQNBW010000003.1:0-68960 GCF_052169735.1 Treponema sp. | reverse complement strand
CTGATATTTTACGACTTTGTAAAGCAGCAAGCATATTTGAGTATGAAATCAGAGAGCAAGCTTTTATTGCCGGCAGAGAATACGAAAGAGCAAAAAGGGAGAGTAAAATGAACAAATAAATCTAAAAACATCCTAAAAACCCGCCTTGAGCATGACTATAAGGGTATGATACGCATATTTCAAGGTGGGCTGCAATGGAAAAATTACCTGATGGCTTCAAGATTGATTTTAGCAATATTACTGTCAATTCAAAAGAGAAGCAAAAGCAAAAAGAAAAAGGCGAGAATAAAACGCATCGTAGAACAACAAAGTGCCTTGAATTATCGCTTGACTATGAAATGCGTCGGGGGTTCTCTGAACAAAAGCTCTGGGATGCAATGGGCGGCGTAAAAGCGCTAAAAGAGAACACAAGTTATAATTTTATAACCGCTGGTGATGTAGATGCGTTGAGTTATCTTCAACTTGTTTTACGCTATCAAAAATTAGATTATTGTCTTTTTTCAACGTGGTGCATGGGAGCCGAGGATATTTTGAAATTTGATCAATGGCTAACAGATGGTACAATCAAAAAGCTTGATGCGTATGTCGGTGAGATATTTCCTGGCAGCTATAAAATAGAGTGGGCAATGTTGAACGAGTTGTATACCAAGCATAAAGGAGCAGGCAGAATAGCTGTATTTCGGAACCATTCTAAAATATTTGCAGGATATGGAAATAAGTTTTATTTTGGCATACAAACAAGTGCAAATATAAATACAAACCCACGAACCGAGAACGGTTGTATAACAATCGGGCGGCATATCTTTGATTTTTACAAAGACTATTTTGATGGCATACACAGTTTCGTAAAACAAAAATGAGAAAATGAGAGTGGGTAAAGGATATACAAAAGCTCAAGTTTTGAAAGCGATTGAAACAAGCGGTGGTGTAATGGCAGTTGTTCAAAGACGGCTTGGATGCGCTTCATGGGAGACTGCCCGTAAGTATGTAGAAAAATGGAAAGAGACACAGGCAGCCTTTCTCGCTGAGGGGTGTATTGTCAACGATTTAGCGCGTTCGGTTATTATAAAGGATATTCAAGAAGGGAATGTTCAAACTGCCAAATGGTGGCTTGAGCGGCGTGTAAGGGAAGAGTTTAGTGATAAGGCAGGAATTACTCTGCCGCCTGAAAGCACTGCTCCAGATAACACGTTGAGGATAGAAATAGATGACACTACCGAGTAGCACCCTTTTTGCGAAAGCATACAATAGCGCATTCAGGGCAATTATGGCGCATAAAAAAGAGCGGTATACATTTACCGGCGGGCGGGCAAGCTGTAAATCATCGTTTATCTCGATTTGCATTGTCCTATTGATTGTCATGTTTCCAGAGTATAACGCACTTGTTATCAGAAAGACCGCCAACACCTTGCGCCGTTCCGTGTTTGAACAGATTGTCTGGGCAATAAGGCTTTTAGGGCTTGAGCGTCGCTTCCAGATACCGCGTAGTCAAACGGCTGCCTTGCCGATTATCTACAACCGCGGAGGCGGCATACAGCAGCGGATATTATTTGCAGGCTGCGATGATCCGGAGAAAATCAAATCACTTAAAACCGCATCCGGGTATTTTGCTATTTTGTGGGTAGAAGAAAAAACGGAATTTTCAGAAAGCGAATTGCAGAATATCCGTATATCAGCATTACGCGGCGGGGATACATTTTATATCTTTGAAAGCTATAACCCGCCGAGTGCTACACGGCATTGGTGTAATATCGAAGCGAGCACACCCGATAGCAATCGCATGGTAATACACACTACCTATCTCGACATACCGGCGGCATGGCTGGGAGATGCAATATTGCACGATATAGCGCATACGAAAGAGACAAACGAGCGGGCATACCGAAATATCTACCTTGGAGAGGCAACCGGTACCGGCTTAAACGTCTTTGAAAATATCAAACTACAGGCAATTACGGATGATCAGATAAAGGCGTTTGATTATATCTATCGCGGCGTTGACTGGGGTTATTACCCCGATCCGTTCCAGTACGTTGTAGTCGCATACCAAAAAGCGACGCTCTATGTTTTTGACGAAATGCGGCTTTACAAGCACGGAAACATAGAAGCGTTTGATGCCTTAAAAGACCACATGAATACACAGTATGACCGGTACCGGTACGATACGCGGCAAAAAGGTGAACAAGACAGAATAGCACTAGAGCGCATTACCGCCGATAGTGCAGAGCCGAAAAGTATCGCAGACTTTCGGGCGTTCGGAGCGAATATGCGAGGCGCTCTAAAAGGAGCAGGCAGCCGGGATGCCGGTTTTAAGTGGCTGCAAGGCTTAGACGCTATCATTATCGATCCGGTACGATGTCCACACGCCGCCGATGAGTTTACCCTCTATGAGTACGAAATAGACAAGCGAAGCGGAGACGTAATGACGGGCTATCCAGACGGGCAGCCTGATCACTGCATGGATGCGGTGCGGTATGCAATGGAAAAAGTGTACCGGCGAGCGGGAGCGTAAGATGACTATAGGGAGTGTAGGCGCACAATGTTTGAAGCAATAAAAGGATTTTTTATGAACATACTGAACCTCTTTAAAAGTTACACCATCAAAGAAGTAACCGGTATCGATACGCATATTTCAAGCGTTATGTATGAGCGTATCAGGCTCTGGGCTGATATGGCAGCGGGGCAGGCTCCATGGAACGAGAAAGCCCCGCCGTGCGGTGTGCTTGACCAGATAGCCGGGCGGCTTGCCATGATGGTATTACGTGAAATTGCCATAGAAGTACGAAGCGATGCTATCAAACCGGTGTTAGCGCATTTAGACGCAAACATAGATAAAATCGTTGAGTATATGACGCTTTTAGGCAGCGCTCTGATACGCCCGATTTACAGCGCGGGGAAACTCCAATATGAAGCACTGCCATTAGGAAACTACTTACCGACAAGCTATGATTTTGATGGCACGCTTACCGGCGCGCTGATATTCAAACAGATTGTAGACGGTAAAAAGCTCTATCTACTGGTAGAGCAGCACACCTACAAAGACGGCGCTCATTCGGTTGAATGCACCTTATACCGTAACGACCTTGGAAGTATGCATAAGGTCAATTTAACCGATTGCCAGCAAACCGCCGACATAACCCCTTCCTATACATGGCAGCGCGTGAAGCAGCCGATGATTATTGAGTTTCGCAATCACAGCACCAATAAAATTGACGGCTCAAACGTACCGGTTGCAATTATTGCCGGTTCTGAAAATCTGATCCGAGATGCAGACGAACAGTATGAGCGAATGAACTGGGAGCAGGAAGGCGGAGAGCTGCGGGTATTTGCCGACCGCGATATGTTTGAAAAGCGGGTAATACGGGACGGCGGCACGGTTGGGGTGAAAATAACCGGCAGCCTCAATCGGCTTGTTACGATGATAGACGGGGATGGAAGCCCTGACGGCAAGAAGATTACCGAACACGCCCCCGATCTCCGCACTGCTTCACAGAATGAAATGTTTCAACAGATATTGCGCCGCATTGAACTTACCTGCAACATCGGCAAGGGAACAATTTCCGATATGGAAAGTGTTCAGCAGACAGCAACGCAATATTCTGGCGGCAGGCAGGAACTCTATGCAATCATTGACCGCATAGAAGACGAAATAGAGGTAAAGTACCAGCAATGCGCCGATGTCTTTGCGTATATAGCAGCCGCTTACGGCTTAGGCAGCAATGATAGCCATATTACCGTTACCTGGAACGATGATGCTACACGAAAAGACGCGGTACAAGCAAAGCAGTTAGAGATGCAAGAGATTAGCGCCGGTATACGAGATAAATGGGAGTACCGGCGGGACTTTTTCGGAGAAGATGAATTGACCGCTAAAGCGAATGTACCGATTGAGCCGATACAATCCAGTCCGTTTGATTTAGCGTAAATTAAGGAGGTATAAAATGGAAATTACAGAAAAAAACTTAGAAGAGGCTATTTATGCGTTACGAAAATGCGCCGACGAACACAAAAATGAATGTGTCTGTACCAGCAATGTCGTAACGGAAGATATATGCCGCGATGTTGCCGCCTACCTTGAAAAACGTGTACAGCACGTAGAAAAGTTAGAGAAAGTCATTAAGGCAAGGGGCGACGCGGAAGTACTTGAAAAATTGCTAAATGAATGCGTAAACGTATTGGCAGAAGCAATGAAATTTAAGCGTATTAAAGCCGATGAACAAGCGGGAAGAACAGGAATTAAAAGGAACACGCCGAAGCTGCTATGGTTTATTGCGCGTTTGTATTTTGCACTGGATTTGTTTTTAGTCTCATTAGAGCCGGATTGGGATAGTATTTTTTATGAACCGGACGTTTTTCATAAAGTGAAAGACATGGCGCAAGATTCATTAGAGTGTGCAGTGCGGTATGTTGACGATGAAAAGCAGTGTGCAGACGAAGAATCCCGCCGCGACACTCAACACCGGTAAAGCCTCTTACCCATGCTCTCACCCCGTTACCTTGCCGGTCTTTCGGATGACCTCGTAGAAATTTATTCACAACTTGAAATCGACATACTCCGCGGTATGGCGCGCCGTCTTGCACGGGTAGGTAAGATCACCGAGGCAACCGAATGGCAAGCGCACGTATTAGCTGAGGCAGGCGGGCTTAAACAGGATATTGCGCGGATATTGCATAAATACGATAAGCGCATTGTTCAAGAGATACAGGCAATCTTTAACGATGCCCTCATAAAAAACGCCCGTGCCGATAACCGCATTTTTGCCGAAGGTACAGGGCGTATTATCAGCGATAATAACGCACAAATGATGCTTACGACAATCAAAAAAACGCATGAAGATTTATCACGTCTTACCCTTACCAGTGCCGAGGTAACAAATACAACCTTTCTCAAACAGGCAAACAATGCGTATATGCAGGTAACAAGCGGCGCATTCGACTACGATACGGCAATGAAAATGGCGGCAAACGAGATAGCAAAGGACGGCGTTACAACGATGATAACCTACAACCGTGATGCAAGACCTGTTAGACGCAGCCTTGAAAGCGCCGTTCGTATGAATATTTTAACCGGTGTCAATCAAACTGCTTCACAGCAAACTATTGATAACTGCGAAGCGCTCGACTGCGATTTAGTAGAGGTTACCGCGCATATAGGAGCGAGACCGGAGCATGAAGAATGGCAGGGTAAGGTATACAGTGTAAGCGGCAAAAGCGAAAAATACCCGCCGTTTAGTGTATGCGGTTACGGTGAAGCCGATGGTATTTGCGGTATCAACTGCCGACATTCTTTTTATCCATATTTTGAAGGAATGGAACGGCACTACAGCCAAGACGATTTAGACGAAATGAGTAAAGAGACCGTAGACTACAACGGTAAAAGCTATAGCCGCTATGAAGGGGAACAGCAATTAAGGCATATTGAACGGACGATACGGCACTACAAAAAAGAAGCCGCGGTAAAGGAAGCAATGGGAATTGATAACACTGCCGCCCGCTGCAAAATCGGCGAATGGCAGGCAAAGGCGCGAGACTTTACCGAGCAAACCGGTATTAGGCGCGACCGTGCGAGAGAGTATATCGGTATGCCGACCGGAGAAAAGCAGCTGAAAGCATTACAAAAAAAATAACACTTTTCTTATCAAAACCTGCATTTTTTGGCGTTTTTTTTCATTTCAGCCTGACTATAAGGGTATGAGAATAATCACAGATGAATTATATGCCGCGCTTATTGCGCATTTAGCAAAAGATGAAAAGGTCTCGCTTTTTCAACAGCTGCTGTTGAGCGAACAGATGGGACAAGATACCGCGCCGTCTAGTGAAACGCTTGAAAGCGACAATGAGGGGAGCGCAGAATGAAATATACAAAAGGAATTCCGCGGGGCAATATTGGAGCGAGTAAATGGAATGTAGATGAAAATATTGCAGCAGGGCAAGGGCTTTTTTCAACACCTCCTGATAGAGTTTCGATGGTTACTGTTTCGGTTCATATCCCCGAAGGGAATGCCCGTTTTACTATAGAAACAACTTATAGCAGCCAATGGAGAATTGGGCAAGACGGAACCGGTGGCTACTGGGATGCTCCGGACGAAACTCATGCCGAATATACAAAGAATACAAACATTACCATTGCCAACACAGTAACAGGGGTGCGGGTTACCTGCCTAGAGGCTGACAAGATAATCAATGTTTGTTTTGCGGGGTAAGACTATGCAATATGGAAACATTATACCAACAATATACCCGACAGGTGTATTTATCCAGAGTATCGAACAGACAAAAACAAGCAACGAATCTGGCGGAGAAAATGTCTTTACGGCAACGCTTACCAATCATACACAACATCACTTTGTTGTAAAAAATGGAAAAACAGGAACGGGAGCAACCGTTGAAGCTGCTGGTCTATTCGGATTTTACATTGACGGAAATACGGGTGATTTAATGCTTTCTTATAGCGGAAATGTAGCTCCGAATTTGACATTGAACGCAAACGGAGAGTTGATTTATACATTCTAGGAGGGTTTAAAAATGGGAACAGTAAACTTAGGACAAGTGGCAGCTTTAATACAAAGCGTGACATTTGAAACCTTGCCGGAAGGGGCAACGCCGACGGTAAGAAACGACGGGACAAAAGCAAATGCAGAATTAGTATTTGGTCTCCCTGATGTTATGACTACAGCCAAGGTTAAAGAAGCAGTAGAGACCAAGGTTAAAGAAGCGGTAGCGGCAAAAGAAGTATCGTTGCTCACAAAGATAGATAAGAAGTTTATTGAACAGTACAAAAACGGCTATATCCAGTGGCCGGGGATGCCAAGCCCACTGGAAGACACGAGCCTTCATTTTGAAGGCTATAGCTGGTACGAGGTCAATTATGACGGCAACTTTTTTAGAGCAAAGGGGCGGAATGCGAAGGCGTTTAGTTCTAAGAGATTGACTAAAGAGCAAATCAAGAATGGGGCGTATATCTTTCAAGATGATGAGCAGGGAGATGCGATACGAGAAATTTGGGGGCATTCAAAGACTGATATTAATTTCACAACAGGTGAACTAAGACAGAACGAGATGGGAGCTTTTTTTAGAAGTTATGCTTTTAATTTGCCTTATAAAGGCAGCTCTGGATATCTTACATATGGCGATCTTGTATTTAGAGCTTCTCGTGTTGTCCCGACAGCCGAAGAAAACCGCTCTCGAAACCTAACCTTTACAATCTGGGTATTGGTGAAAGACTAATAGAAGGAAATAAGATATGGAATTTGTAGAGCGTTTAGAAATTAAAGAAAATATTATTACCAACCACGTTATAGGTAAAAAGCCTCAGACGGAAAAAGAAGGGGTTACGTACTTTTACGGAAAGAATATACAAGCCAATATCGGCGATGACATCCGTATGTACACGGACTTACAGGCAGGAAATAAAAAGCCGCTTACGCAGTTGGTTGAAGAAGGTCTTGTACCGGTACCGGAAGGTAAAAAATTGAATGAAGCCGGTACGGATTTTGTCGATATGAGTGAGGCTGAAAAACTTACAGCGGGTCTTATTCAGCTCAAAGCCGATGAAAAAATTGAAGGTGAGCATATCGTAAAAAAAACAAAAAAAGAACAGTACGATGCCGGGCTTATCAGCAAGGAAGAGTATAACGCTTACATTGACCGGCTGCGGGGAGCTGCATATCAGCAAGAGGCTGATCCGCTTGGTATGCAGGTAATGCGTGGAGATATAGATAAAGATGTATGGCTTGCAAAGATAGCGGAGATAAAGCAGCGCTATCCGAAGGTAGAGTAAAAGAGGAAAGGAATAATTATAGCATGGAACATTTAGGGAATATTCCTCTAGTGGGATGGATTGTAATTGCATTTATTGCAGTGCTTATTTTTATTTTACTACATAAGGTAATTAAAAAAGGCATACAGCTAGGAGCCGGGGATAAAAAACTTATCGTTGGAGACATTGAAAAGAATATTGATGATAAATTGGAGCTATTCAAAACGGATATAGAGAAAAAAGAAAAAGACCGGCTGCACGATGAAGAGTACCGCAAGAAATTGTTTCGGCTCTCTGGAGAAATTGATGAAAAAACAAAGGCAGACGAGCGGCGGGTGATTCGCTGCATTAACGGCACAATTAAAGAAGTCTTTTTACCCTTCGTAAAATGTGAAATGCCGATGCTCTCCTGTGTTGAGTTGGTAAAAGACGTGCTGCAGGAGCGCGTAGACTATAACTGTATGCGGGAGCGGCTGACGGCAACAGAACGCAAAGGCTATATCTCTGACATTCTCTATTTCATCGAACAAGACTATAAAACCTTTTTACATAAACTCCCTGCCGTACCGTGCGGCAAGGAACAGTACCCTAGCTGGAAAGAAATCGCACCGCAAATAGAAACAATCGTCAATGACTGGGCTGATGAGATGGTAAAAATCATCGCTCGGCGCATCAAAGAAAAAATTGCAATGTACAAGGCTGAACAATCGGCATTCCTCTTACCGGAGTACAAAGAAATCTGTATTGATTATCCCATCAAAAAGAATATCGGATACTTAAAAGCGTTAGGCATAGAGTTGTAAAGACAAGGAGGCATACATGACACTGGAGCAGTTTGTAGAAAAATACAACGGCAAGAAGATTGACTATGACGGGCGTTACGGAGCGCAATGCGTTGATGTGTTCCGGCAGTACTGCAAGGATGTATTAGCAATCCCGCATACCGGCGGAGTAGTTGGAGCGGCTGAGCTTTTTACCAAGTATGATGCGATGCCGCTTGAACAAAAGTATTTTGACAAGTTGGTATATGCAGGCGGAAAGCCAGAAGCGGGAGATGTCGTTATCTTCGCTCCAACGAAAAGCAATAAATACGGACACGTTGCAATCGTCCTTGATGCAAGTTCGGAAGAGATCGCCGTCTTTGAACAGGATGGGTTTAAGCAAACCGGCGCCCATGTCGGTTCATGGAACTATGCGCGGGTGTTGGGTTTTTTGAGGAAAAGACAATAAATAAAACGGGAGTAGTGAATGAATGAAACAGAAAAAACATACTATTCAAACTGTTTTATAGAAGCAGTAAAGGCAAAAATAAAATACGGGCGAAAAGTAACAATTAAATGTGTATCGGCTTTTGAAAACCATAAAAATTATAAAGTATTTTGTCCGCACTTCTATTGGATAGATAACCAGACACACAAGAGGTATTCGTTCCATACTGATGCCGTCTTGCATTTTCCTCAATGGTTATTTTTTAAGGGAGCTGTCAAGCAACAAAAAACGAGGTAAGAATGAATGAAAAGAATGTTTCTATTGTTTGCCTTATCTGTTTTGTGCTGTTTACTCTTTCCTGCTGCTGCACAAGAGCGACTGTATACGGTAACGGAGACGGAGCTTATCAGGTTAGAGGGCATATCGGAGAACTTAGCGAAAGACAAACAGAATCTGCAATCGCAAGCGAGCAGCTTAACGGAACGCTTGAGGGGGCAAGAGAAAAAAGCGAAAACCTTAGCGGTGAGCTTACTAGAAGCAGAGAGCAAAGCGAACACCTTGAACAGTCAATTACAGACGGAGCGGGAGACATTGAAAGCCTTGCGGCAATCTTACAACGCATACGAGCTAGAGGCTGCCGAAACAATAGCGGAAAAGCAAGCCCTAATTGACGAACAAAAAGACAAACTGTATCGGCGGATGATGGTGATTATTATGCTTTTAACCGTTCTTGCTGCCGTTGTTGTTATCGGCATTGTAAAGGGTAAAAAGATTTTTTCGCTTTTTTTATGAAAAGCGCCCGGCAGCATGACTATAGAGTAAAGCGCACAAGCAGATAAGCGCGTAATAAAAAAGATCAGCACTCACAATCGGCGGGCAACGCCGTAAAACGATGCGTAATGTGAAGAACACAAAAGAGGAGATGTATGAAGCGAGAATTTTTAGAAGGGCTTAACCTTGAAACCGCTGTTATCGACCAGATTATGGCAGAGAACGGCAAGGACATAGAGCGCGAAAAGCAAAAAACGCTCACCGCGCAAGAAGCGGCAAAGGATGTGGCGGCGCAGCTTGAAAAAGCGAACAAAACGCTTGATGGTTTTAAAGACTACGAGGAGACAAAGGCGACGCTTGAAAAGTACAAAGCCGAAACAGAGACCGCGAAAAAGGAAGCGGCGGCAAAGATCGCAAGCCTTGAACGCTCTGCACAGGTAAAGGACTTTTTAAGCGGCAAGAAGTTTGTAAACGACATTACCCGTGATGCGCTTGCGGCAAAGCTCACCGAACAGCTCGGCAGTGAAGAGGCTAAAGGAAAATCACTTGACGATTTATTTAGCACCCTTACCAAGGATCAAAAAAATATCCTTGCCGATGATACCGCACCTGCCCCGCCGGTACAAGGGAGCATGAAGGGCACTTCACACGCAGCCGATGAGCGGGCAACAGCACGGGCGGTAATGGGTTTACCGCCTGAAAAAGACTAATAAGGAGCAGAAAAGAACATGGCTAATACTATTTTAACCTTTAAGAAGTACATTGATCAGATTGATGCTGTATACAAATATGCGTCTAAAACGGCTGTTTTAGAGACAAGCCCGGCGCTGGTAACACAGGGGGCAAACGCCGGGGAATTTATCATCCCTAAATTGGATATGGACGGTCTTGGGGATTACTCACGGAAGGACGGGTATACTTCTGGCGGCGTTGATCTTAAAAACGAGACAGTTAAATGCGACTTTGATCGCGGACGGCGTTTTACCGTTGACGCAATGGATAATGAAGAGACCGCGGGTGTCGCATTCGGGCAGCTGGTAGCTGAGTTTCTTCGTACCAAGGTTACCCCGGAACTCGATGCGTATCGCTTTGCGAAATATGCACTAAAAGCAGGCACCAAAAAAGCCGCCGCGATTGCCGATGGAACGGCTGCTCTGCAAGCAATCACAGAGGCAATCGGTACGCTCGATGATGCGGAAGTGCCGGAAGAAGGGCGCTATCTTTTCCTTACCCCCGCACATTTCAACGCTATTCATTCGCTTGACACCACAAAGTCAAGAGAGCTGTTAGCGACATTTGAAAGCCGTATTATCAAAGTTCCGCAAGCGCGGTTTTACTCTGCTATTGACCAGCTGAACGGCAAAGGCAGCGGCGAGGAGCAAGGCGGGTACAAAAAGAACGCAAGCGCGAAGGATGTCAACTTTATGATTATTCATAAAAGCGCTCTGATTCAATTTTCAAAGCACGTCGTTGTCAGTATTTTCCGCCCTGAAGAAAACCAGTTAGCGGATGGCTGGGCTTTTAATTACCGTTCATACGGTATTGCCGATGTCTACGAAAACAAGAAAAACGGTATCTACCTGCACACAGCAGCGTAAGAGAAGAGAGGCAGGCGGTAAAAAGCCTGCTTATTCACACTATTAAAAGATGAAAAAGGAGACGGAGTGGATGCGTACAGTAGGATATATCCCGGAAGAAGAATCGGTAACAGCGGCAAGCACGGGTATTGAAGAACAAACAAAAGATACGCCGCAAATACCCGGCAGTGAAACACCGGCAACGCCTGAAGAGCCGAAAGACGATCCCGGAAAAAAGGGCAAGAAAAAGGAATAAGCAATCAATGCCAGACTTTGACAAAGTAACCTACGATTTTTATTCGGACGCATTAGGGCGGGCTGGTATCCCATCAGAAGCAGAGTTTAACACATACCGCCTTAAAAACGTTCTCTTTGTCAAAGGGCTGTACGATGATGGGCTTATTGTGGAGCGAGAACCTGACGGCATAATAAAGGCTGCTTGTATGATGATCGAAATCGACTACCAAGCAGGCGGTAATGATACCGTAGTGACCAGCGAAAGCATTGGCGGTTATTCGTGGAGCGGGACCCAAAAAAGCCTTGAGGCAAAAAAATACGAATGCTTACAGCTTTTTTGTCATGTGATAAGCGGACGGCGCTAGGAGGCGTGTATGATCAGTAAGCGGCTATTAGTCCATTCATGCAGCGTACAAGACGTACTAGGGAAAAACCGAGACGGCGGCGCTGAGTATGCAGAAAGCATACCGCTTGAACATATACGGATTGTGCCTGCATACAGCGTAAAGCGCGGAAACACCAGCGAAGAGCAAGACGATAAGCTTTTACTCTTTATCGACGGTATGCACAGCACTCCGCGCGGGTTTGTTCCAAAAATCGGCAGCGTTATTTTTTGGAACAGTCAAGCATACACCGTCCGCGCGGTAACGCCGTGCTATACCGGCAATGGCAGTACGGTACACCATTGGGAGGTATCACTAGTATGACAATCACATTTTCGGTAAAGCGGTTAGATCAAGATGGCAAGATCATAAAAGCGAAAGTTGTACAGCGCCTTGAAAGTGTACAAGGCTATCTTGATAACCTGATCATCAGAGACAGTAATTATTTTTGCCCCAAAGAAACAAGCGTTCTGCAAAAGTCAGCGATTATCAACACCACGATGGGAAGCGGGCTTTTAATCTGGCAAACCCCGTATGCACGGGCGCAGTATTACGGAGAGCAGCTCGACCATAGTAAGCAGCGCAATCCGAACGCGTGCGCGCGATGGTTTGAAGCGGCAAAGGTGAGATGGTATGCAAAATGGGTGAGGTTTGTAAATGCACGGCTCAGAAATAGCGAAACACATTAACGAATGGGTTGAGGATAAAGGGCTGTTTCCTTTTACCGTCTATAATGATCTCATTCCTTACGCAGATAAAGACGGCGCTGCTCTTAGGCATGATCCAGCCCCCGCAGCAGAGAAGCGGTATATCGACGGTTCACGGTTTGTAAAATGGAACCTTACCTACTATATCCGCTGTAAGGATGCAGGAAAAGCACGGGATTATGCCTATCGCATTACCGACGATCTCGACGGGATTGAAATAGAAACGGATGACGCAGAGCTTATGGTAGAAGCGCTCACCTTACCGCAATTTATCGGCAAGGATGATAAAGATTTTACTACCTACAGTGCTGCCATTACGTGCAGCTATTTAGAAGAGTAGCAGCAACCCTGCTATAAAAAGGAGATACACCACCGATGGGTAAAAAGAAATTGGTAAGGAAAACCCACGTTGTACCGTTTGTCAACGTAGGTTCAGAAAGCGCTCCTGACTGGCGGCGCATTGAAAAATCAAAGACCTTTACGCTTGCATTAAACCCGCAAGTAAAAACGTATGATTACATCTCAAGCGAATTGCCTGAAGAAGAGATCACCGGCTATCAGCCGAGCCTTGCGCAAAGTCTTACGATGTGGAAAGGATCCGATGACTATCAAATCTTTTTTGATATGCTTTTCAAGCTAGAAACGGGAGAGGATGCACACCGGGATGTCATGATAGTCTTTTACCGTGAAAAGGGAAAAAACGGTGGAGACGATGTGTATAAGGCATGGAAGGTTGATGCGCTAGTCAAAGTTAGCCAGCTCGATACGGTAGACGAAAGTATCAATTTTGATCTTGCTTTTAACAAAATCGAGAAAGGCGCAATGTCCACTGCAAGTGGTAAACCGGCATTTATTGAAGGCACCTGGGCTGATACCACCTTTACTCCAGCATAAAAACCGCAATGATCGATTTAACCAAGGCAAAGCTCCCCGAAGCGATTGAGCTTGAGGGGGCTTTTTACCGCATTCATACTGATTTCCGCTATTTTATCCGTTTTGGGCAGCTACTGAAAGAGCAAGAACTAAAGCCGCATGACTGCGATTTTATGTTTATTCAAGAGATACCCCCGGATCGAATAGCGGGTATGAAAGCTCTTTTAGCATTTATGAACCCGCCGCACGTATTACCGCGCAAGAATAAGCGCGAGGATACAGGCGCGCCGGCACTCGATTACACCCTTGACGCTGATTTAATCTATGCCGCCTTTATGCAGCAATATCATATTGACTTGAGTAGTGAACCGGTTCATTGGTACCGGTTTAGCGCATTATTGGCAGGCTTACGAGATACAAAGCTTAACGACGTAATCGGTTTTAGACTCTGGGAAAATACCAGCGGCAAACGGGATGAGTACACCCGCGCAATGCAGCGGCTGAAAGACGCATGGGAGATTGAGGTAATCGATGCGGAAGATGATGCCGCCCTTGCTGAGTTTGAAGCACAATTACAGAGCGCCGCAAAAGGAAAGGAATAATATATGCCCGATGATAGCGTACAAATTGCCGTTGAACTGGGAACTGAAGGGGTTGAAAAAGGTGTCAAAAAGATCAACAAAGAAATCAAAAGTGTTGAGAAAGAAGCAGAAAAAACGACAAAAAAGGCAGCCGTTGATTTTAAGAAACTTGACACCGTTATGAATGAAGCGTCAAGCACCGCCTCCGGTTTTGCAAATAAGATTAAAGATGCCGCCTCTTCTGGTGGGATTTACGTTGCCGCCGCTGTTGCGGCTATTGCAGCAACAAAGAAAATCGGGGAAGTAATGCGCGAATGCTCAGACGCATACCATGTACAGGAAAAGGCGGAAAAAGCCCTTGAGGTTGCCGCACGGAATAATCCATATTTAGACGGGCAAGCGGTAGCAAGCCTAAAAGCATACGCAAGCGAATTGCAACAGGTTAGCGAAATCGGAGACGAGGTGAGTATCAACCTGATGGCACAGCTTGCAGCTACTGGACGCACTGAAACCCAAATCAGAGACATTATGAAAGCCGCCGCCGATTATGCCGCAGGAACCGGAACGGATATACAAAGCGCGGTACAAACCTTAAATGCTACGTTCTCCGGGCAGGCGGGCGCACTGGGGAAACAAATTGCAGGGATTAAAAACTTAACGGAGGAGGAATTAAAAAACGGAGAAGCGGTAAAGCTCATTAGTAAACACTATGACGGTTTAGCCGGTGAACTTGCCAATGTAAAAGCACAGGCAGAAGGGGCAAAAGGCGATTTTAAGGAGATGGTCGGTGCTCTTATTGCCCCCGCCGTTGATCTGTGGGATCGTTTCTGGAAGGGCTTTTATGAAAAAGGAACAGCTACTATTGGTAAAATAAAAGATGTACTCGATGTAATCAATTTTAGCAATGCTGATTTCTTACGAGATATGGCGACAAAAGCACTCAAACGAAACGAAGCAGGTACAAGCGTTATCTGGACTTTTCCAACAGCAGAGCTTGAGCGGGCTGTATCTCTGTTAGAGAAAAAAAATAAACTCACAGAAAAAGAGCAGAACCTGTACAACGAAGCAACCGCGGCACTTAAAAGGCGACGCAATGATGAAACATTGAAAGCAGCGCAAGAAGCCGCCGCGGCAAAAGCAGCAGAAGATAAAGCGAAAGCACAAAAGACCGCCGATGATTACGCAAGGGCAAGCAATAAGCAGCTTGAGAATAACATTAAAGCTCTTGAGCTTGAAGCAAAGGCAAAGGGTGAGAATGTCAAGGCGCAAGACCTTTTCAATGTCTATATGAAATCTTATATCGACTTACTAACAAACACGAATGGGGCAATAAAAGAAGGGTATCCGGTTGCACAAAAACGGCTAGAGCAGATGGAAGCGGCAAAGAAAGCCCTTGACGCACAAACGGAAGCAGAAAAAAAACTGCAAGAGGCAATTAAAGCAACAAATGCAGTAATAGATACCATCAAAGATATGAAAATAACACTAAGCCCGCTGCAAGATTTTGATCAGCAGCTTGCGCAATATAAAACGTTGCAGGATAAGATAAAGGCTTTAGATACTGTGGCAATCGAAAAAGCGCAAGAAGGAAACGAAACAAAATACACAAAAGATCAGCTATTGGAAAAACTGAAAGAAAAAGAAATTGCGCTTGAAAAAGAAAAGATACGGGAGCTTACAGGGATTAGAAAGAGTGAGGCAGAAGAATATAAAGAACTCCAGGAAAGGCGGCTTGCATTAAAAGAAGCGATTGATGCAAGTGAAGTTTTAAGTGAAGAGGAAAAAGCAAAAGCAAAAGATGAAATAGACAAACAATACTCACAGGCGAAAATTGCACGGGCGCATACGGTTATGGAAGAAATCAAAAGCTATACACAACAGATGGTACAGGTTGCGCAAGATGCCGCAAAGCTGATGCTAGAGTCAATTCAAAATGAACAAAAACTCGAGCTTGCCGCGCTTGAAGAAAGATACGAAAAGGGGGAAGTCTCAGAGACCGAATATAGCCAGAAAATGAAAGAGATTAAAAAGAAGGCGGCGCAAGAAGAGTACAAGGTAAAAATGTTTCAGTGGACAGCTTCTATGCTCTCAGCGGCAGTCAATATCGCAGAGGGGGTCAGTAAAACGCTTACCCTCGGCTTCCCAGTCGGTTTAGCGATGGCGCCGATTGTTGCGGCAGCAGGCGCGGTACAGGTTGCCTCGATCGTCGCAAGTAAGCCCGTGCCGCCGAAATTTGCAAAAGGCGGCATTGTAGGAGGGGCAAGCTATTACGGGGATACAGTAAGCGCTCAAGTCAATTCCGGGGAAATGATTACCAACTTTCCACAGCAGAAACGATTATGGGCAATGTTGAACGGAGAGAGGCAGTATAAACCCTCTTTCCCTATCACCGTCAACAATACGCAGTCCAATCGCGTAAGCGCGTATGCAAAAGAGCACAATGGAGCGGTCTTTATTGAGATTATTGATAAGCATATCAATAAAGGCTTTGCAGACGGCACGTATGATCAAGGTTTTGCCGGTATGCAAGGGCGGCACGCAGGGGTAAGCATCGAATGACAGCCTTTCCTTTTCCTGTTACAAAACTATACGGCGTACAGACCGGCTATGTCGATAACGCACTACGGCATGAGTATGATTCCGGGCGTGTCGTTACCTGGAAGAAAAATAGCACCGTCAAGCGTAAATATGCCGTATCGTGCTTTATAACAAAAGCGCAAGCAGCTATTTTTGACGAATGGTACACCAAAACACTGGGCGGTAACGGGCAACCCTTTAGCGCTCCTCGCCTCGACGGTATCGCCGGTACTGCTACGTATCGGATGGACACGCCGCCGACTTTTGAAGGGCAAGCGTATAAAGAAATTACAATGGAATGGATCGAATCATGACAAAAACCGAAACCTTTAAGGCACTCTCATTAGGCGGCGCATATACCTTGCCGTATCTTATTACCATCCATCATCCGAACGTCGGCACGGCACACTATATCAATAATAATGAAGATGTAACGTATCACGGAGTAACGTATGAAGCATCCGCGTTTAAGTACACCCGTCCTAAAACAGTCGGCGGCGTACTGCAAAACGGAACGCTTGAGATTACCGGTATTAGAACATGCGCCCTCGACATAGTAGAGGCAAGCGATGAGCTTTTTACGGTTGACGTTATCGGGGTTCTTGATGCAGCTGGGGACATAAGCCCGCTCAAGCACTTTCATCATCAATACGGCTCCGTTTCAACTGATAACGGCTTGAAGATTGTTATTTCCTTTTCCAATGATGATAGGCTTGATATGAACTTTCCGCCGTACATATTTGATGCAGATAATAACCGCGGTAATGCGTAAGGGATGACTATAGAGATATGATAGAGATTACGGATTTATTGGGCATACCGTATAAAGATCGGGGACGAGATAAAACCGGCTATGACTGTTACGGGCTTTGTATCGAAGTTGCCGCCCGCGCCGGGTACCGCCTCAACGATGTATACTATGAAGATCATGCCGTGGCTTTAAGCAGTTTGTATGCACCGACACTCAATGTCCATACGATAGCAGAGCCGAAAGAGGGTGCACTATTGGAAATGGAAATACATACGGAACGCGGGAAAGAATTACATATCGGCGTATGCTTAAACGAAAAAGACTTTATCCACATGACACGGCTAGGATGTAGGGTAAACCGCATCGGCACTTTTAAGATAAGGGGTATTTATGGCATCGATACATGTTTATAATAGCATTGGGCAAGACGTAACAACATATAAAGCATGCGGGGTTTTAAAAGATGTATTGCCCGTTATCGACTGGGAACACGCGCTTATTTTGAAAGCAGGGAAAGCCATTGACTCGGATTATATCCTGCAAGATGATGATATTATCTTTATCCGTATCTTGCCGAAAGACCCTGTTTCAGCGATGATTATCACGACGACATTCCTTCTTGCCGGCGCTCTCGTTGGCGGAATGATAGTCGGTGCCGAACTGTATAATCAGCGAAGACAGCTTGAAGAAATGCAAAATGCACAGAAAAATGCAAAGGCAAAACACAGTATAGAAAAACTCCCATTTATCAAAGGCGCTCAAAATAGAGCAGCAACCGGGCAGTATTTTCCCTATACTATCGGTGAATCGTTATTCACTCCCTATCTACTATGCCCGCCATATTACACTATTGCCGGGACCCGCGGGGAGGATCAGTACCTAAACATCGTTCTTGAATGCGGCTTTAATGACATTCTGATCAAAAAGCTGCACATGAAAAACACCGTCATTAAAACATGGAATGATACCGCCCCGCAAAACGGGGTATATGCTTTTGATACAGGAACTTACTACGATAGTCGCAATCTCATCGAAATAAGACAGACAGGAGACTTTACCACCGATGTCTTTAATAAAAAGATTATCAGTGTCACGGTAAATAAACAAATTCCTCATGATCACGCAGGGGATGATGCAGAGGAAAATGCCCGCATAGAAAAGGAATGGCAGGCAGGCGTTATACAAGAACTTGCCTCTCATCCGATGGCAGTAGAAGTTATTGTCCTTTTTGACGGTTTACGCAAGTTTGAAGATGATGCGTGGAAAGCGCAAAGCGTAACCTTACAGGCAGAGTGGACAAATGATCCGGACGCAGCAAGTCCTACATGGCATAGCTTTGATACAGGCTTTATCCAGAACGGTACACATTCTTTCAGCTTTACCTATAAGACTCGTAAACAGATGCGCTTTTGTGCAAGGCAAACCTTTACAGCCTCTCAAAGTTTTGGGAAGAAAATCAGTATACGGCTCAAGCGCACAACCCCAAAAGCAAAGAGCAATAGTCAAGAAAATGTGATCCTGTTAGCCGTACAGACTACTTGCTACGATGCAAAAAAATCATCATCTGAACAGCTTATCGCAGCAGTACCGTTAGAAGCGGATAAGCGCGATAAATGCACTCGTCTAGGCATCCGTGTTGCAGCAAACGAAAATACCGCCGATATGCTCGACAGCTTTTCGGTTATTCAATCGGGTGTAGCCCGCGTCTGGAATAAAACCGCAAAGAGCTGGAGTACCTCAAAAGTGCCGACACGGAACCTCGCTGCATGGGTACTTGAAATACTCACCGGTGCCCATCATAAACCAAGCCGGTACAAAGACGATGAACTTGATTTAGCTTCTTTCGGCGCATGGTATGAGTACTGCGATGATATGGGCTTTTTTGCTGATGGGGTTATTACCAAGGGGGAGAAAAAGAAAAACACGATCGACACACTCTGTCAAAATGGTAATGCAGCACTACTCTACAGCGAATTTACCGGAAAAATCGAAGTTGCTATTGATAACGGACGCGCTTATTCAGTCGCATTGCTCAACAGTGAAAATATTATCAGTATACAAACGTCTAAAACCTTCAAGCGAAAAACCGACGGGAAAAAAGTTACCTATATAAACCGTGATGCAGGTTATGATGCTGATAGTGTCGTTTTTATGCGCTCTGGAAAAGAGTATAACCCAGAAACCGATACAATCAGCACAACCGCTTTAAAATATATCACCGATTACAAGATGGCATATAAATATGTCTGGCGGCAGATGGCTGAAGAGTTCGCACAGCCGCGTACGGTCATTGTCAAAGTCGGTGCAGAAGGCGCATACTATCCGCTTTTTAGCCGCGTTGAAGTGCAGCATAAAGCCTTGCCCGTCGGTCTTTCTCATGCGGTGGTAAAAGAGGTAACATGGTGGGGCGGCTTATTAAAAACAATCACCATTGATGGGTATGTCGATTTTCCGCAAGGAAAAAAATGCGGCGTTATTATTCATTGTATCGATGATACAGGACATGGTATTTGCGCCGTTGAAGTTGCAGGAACGGGAAGAACCGACACCTTAAAAGTAGTCTCTGTTGTGCGTAAATCAGCAGACAGCATACCGCATACCGGAGACGTTTTAAGTTTTGGAATGCTGGATGTTGATGGCGGCTTTTCTGCTGTTACCCGCACGATGAAAATAGTCGGCATCGAACCGGCTGACTATGGCTATACGCTTACCTTAAAAGACTACAATCACGCATTATATCAATACGGGGATATGCCGGAGTATAAAAGTAATATCACCTATATACCAGATGGCAACCCCAAACCGCACACGGCTGATAATGGTTATGTAACACGGGATGAATTAAAAAAGGTAAATGAGCAAGCCGTAAAACAAGCAGCCCTTGAAGCTGCTGCAAAAGCCGCGCAAGAGGCGATCGATGTCATAACCCGCGGTAATCATTTTTCCGATGTATTCAATCTCCACGGGGGCGGGACATCTCTTGAAGATTTGATTGACAAGATGGACGAAGATGCCCGCAATGCAAAAGACGGGTTATCTATTACCAAAGACGAAATACTTTTGAAGGTATCGGACACGGAAGAGGGCTTACAAACGTATATCGGCATTACCAAGAAAGAAATCCTTGCAAAAGCAGACGATATGCGCCGCGAGCTTACCGCACTTTTAAACATACAGGCAGGGGCAATTCATGCCCTCGTGAAAGGCGGAGGGGCAACGGGGCAGATGTCTTTAAGTCTTAACCTCCCTGTGATCATTAACGCAAAAACCCGTGAAAAGCTCATAAAAGCAAGCACTTTAGAGAAAGTCAACGCCGTATACGCCAAGGTAAAAGATACTGACTATTACGGTATTAAAGGCAATGCCGGAAGTGCTGTTATAAAACCGCTCTGGGAAGATGCCCGCCGCGCCGCCTTGCTTGCCAGTCAAATAAGCCTTGAAGCAGATCAGATACAGTTCAAGTCCGATAATGTTTTTGTAAATGGCAAGCTCAAGGCAGACTATATCAACGTCCTTGAGTTAGCCGCAAAAAAGACGTTTGTAGAAAATCTTATTGTACAAAAGCTGCGGATTGATAGCGACAATACCACCCATCAGGATTTTGAAGCATGGTTTGATAAAACGAACGGGTTGAAGATAAATAACAAGGGAAAGGAGATATTCAAGGTTGATGCCGCGGGGAATGTTTTTGCGAAGAATGCGACGTTAGATGACGGGCATTTTTCAGGGATAATCACGACCTCTGTTTTTGATGTTATAAAAAGAAATGAAAATATCGGATTGTTATTTAATTACGATGTCAACACTAAAGCTTCTAAGGTATATAAAGAAAACAAAAACGGGACACAATTAGTGGAGGGTGTAGTAGATAATAAAAAAATCAAAGCTATAGAAATTAAATATGAAAAAATACAAACGGGTCAAGATTATGCCCCTATAGGAATGTATTATTATTATACAGAGAAACACATGGTAATACTTACTTTTATGGATGGCTCTAATAAAAATTTTTCTTATGGTTTCAAAGGAAGATGGTACAACGACAAATATGAAACAACTTACGAACATTGGGATGATACAATCCCTTTTCCTATTAAAGCCTATGAACCCGACATAGCTGATAAAGTTGTTCGTTTTAAAAAGCTATCAAGAGGAAAGCCCACAGTAAACGACATCGTCTATATTTCAGAGGAAAATGGTAAAAGATATCTTTGTGTTAGTTAGGTTTTTGCTCTTTTTCGATAGTTGCAAAAATGGGTGGGTTATTCATTTGAGAACAACTCATAATAGGCAATGTAAAAGACAGTAACATCAACACGAATAAAATTTTTTTCATGGTTTAATCCTTCCTGATGTCTTAAACTTTAGAAATGTTTTTATGTATTGAATTAATACTTAATAATAATTTTCTGATTCTGAACATCGGCTTTTAAAACGACACCACCAGAAACGGCAATCGGTTGTATTTTCTCTGGATTAAATATTTGCATATGAATTGTTTGTTCTTCATTAATAGTTTGAGTGTCAAATAAATTATGCATATCTGATAATCTCACCTTCTTATTGATTGTATTATAAACAATAAAACTAACAGGTTGAGCATTTAAAATTTCATAGTGTGTATCAGTAACTTTCTTCAAATAATTACGCCCAATACTTACAATCGAAACATCACCATTAGTATACATGGGTAGTAAAAGCGATTTGCCCGCGCTTACTGTAAATTTATAAGATAAAATCTGCTTGTCATTCTCTTTAAAATTTTTTGCATCGACTGTCGCAACATAATCAGACTTATTTTCAATAATAGTATCTTTTGTCTTATACATTTGACACCCTGCCAGTGCTAACACCAGCAGCAATAAAACCGCAATCTTTTTCATGGTAAACTCCTTAATCAAAGTAAATACGATGTGTGTCTATTATTTATTCAAGATTATCATTTTGCTGTTAAAAGAAATTCTTTAATTAAGCGAGGAATAAATGAACGCATTCTTTGTATAGCGAATTTTTCACCAATAGCTTTTTCTTCCCTCAATCTTTGTATTAATATATTAAAAAATTCAGCTAAATCTTTAATCGAATTTGTTTTGATTAAATTTTTCAATTGAGCAATCCAATCTTTTGGGAGCATATCTAACAAGAGACGATATGAAAAAAGAAAATTTAAATATAAATCTGCATAATCATCTTGAAAATCCTCAAATCCTATTCTGAAATGTTTGTCATTAAATAAAGGCAAAGGAATATCCTTGTTTTGTTCATCTTTTTTAACAATGCCAAGCGCAGCAATAAGCCGTTCAAAGTCATCAGATGCGGTAACAACTAACTTTTCCTTTAATCGCTCTTTCAATTGATTAATTAAAATGCTTGGACCTTTGCCGAGTACTGAAACCGACAACATTGCTGCTACACAATGAACAAACTCATGTATTGCTAATGCTTTTCTTTGCATCCGCAGTTCAACATCGTCGGATTGGTATAAATCTTCATTTAATACTATCGAAAATATAAATAAATCTCTTTTTTTGTTGTAAATCGAAGTAGTGTATCCTTTTTTGCCATTCGGTATACTTTGTGCTTGAATAGCGACAAGACATCGCGCCATACCATTTATGACAAGTGTACGATAACGGGCTGCTTGTATGCAACAAGGTTTTGCTTTTGCATCGACATATTGAATATGCAGTTCTTTTAATAGAGGACGAAAAATTTCAATAGCCCATTCAACATCGTGAATGCTTTTACCGGGATATGGTGTCATTATTAGTTACACTTCTCCTCTTCCTTAGCAATCTCAGCAGAGATAGCATCAAAATCAAGAGAATCAAGCACTCTTTGCGTAGAACAGATTGCATTTTGTATAATATCTAATGACAATTCACCATCATAGGCTTGGATATCAAATATTCCTAACTTGTGAATATTTTGCTCTAATTCATAGGTTTTCTTTTTGTCCATCAGCCATCACTCCTCTCATGTAATAAGTTTATACAGACTTCTACATTCTGTATATGTTTATTACCCCTATATCGTCATTTCTAAAAACGTAAAACATAAATGCTTTAACAACTACTCATTATTTTAGCGGGTTACATCGTTTTTCTTTTGCTTGTTCTGCTAATTGATGAAAATCAAGATTGATTGATTTTACCACGTCGACAGCGTCTTGAATACAGGATGGAGTAAACTCGCCGGATGCCTCAATATTAAGAATGCCGAGGCTATCCATTTCCTTTTGCAGCTTTTCTACATTGGTTTTATCCATAAGTACACCTCCTTTCTCTATAAAGTTAGCCATGCTTGTCCTACCGTCAAGTATCGGCTAGAGGGTATTACTGCTTTAATAAACCTTCTGTATCATAAAAACAATATACTTACTCATTGTTACAGATCGTAAAAATGTTAATCATTAAGATTGATAATTATCATATATGAAAAAAGAAAAAACCGCAAGTGTTTTTTTTAACCGCCTTTTTCAAGCCCTCCAGCCTGACTATAGGGGTATGAACGAAGAACTTACATTGATGCAGCGGTCTATTTTTGCCCCTACACAAACCCAATGCGTACCGGATCCCCTTCCGCTTTCCGTTTCGGAACCGCAAAGAACGATACATGTAATTGGCGATAATGCTGAACCAGTACAACCGGCGTATTGCCAATAATACATAGCTATTACGGAGGTTTTTATGAAAAACACTGCAAAAAATACGGTTGTGTGTTATAATGCCAATATGACAAAGGCATTTAAAACAATTTATACCCTTCTCAACCGGCTTGAGAAAGGGCTTGACTATGAAGATTTTGACGCTGAAAAAGAAATTAGCCCTAAAGCGCTCAAAATTACTGAAAACCGATGGAACGCTTATATCAAAATGCTTAATGATGCCGGTTATATCACCGGCGTAAGAATTGATGATTATATAAACGGCGAGATCGATATTGACATATCGGAAATCAGCTTGACGCTTCAGGGCTTACAGTATTTAGCGGAAAATACCATGATGGTGCGGATGTGGAACGCATTCAAAACGGTTAAAGAAGTGAAAGATACCATAGTTCCATAAAGAATAGTGTAGGGGGTGCCGATGGTGGTAACTGGGAGGGTATCATCATGTTTAGGAGGCAATCCTTATGCGTAAACCGTGGAGTATGCACAAACGAAAAGGCATTTATCAAACACAGCTGTATGACTACACAAACAAGAAGTACCTTACAGCCAAAAGCACCGGCACAAAAGACCGGAACGAAGCGATGCTTATAGCTTATCGGCGGGCGATGGAATTTGATAGCGGCATTGCGGCAGAGTACACCGAATGGGTTAAGAATGTTTCAATGATAACGCTTTCCAATGAAAAACACCCGCTTAATACTGAAATGGCAGCGATGATACAAGCTGCCTGTCAAGATGCTGTTGCTAAGACGTTGCAAACTATCCTTTATAACAAAAACACAGAGCAGCCCTATTCCGTATCAGCGGCAGAGTACGAAGATGCCCCGGAAGAGGCAAAACTGCTGTTAGACCAGCTTTCAACCTTGACATTTTATGACTATACCCAACTTTACTGGGACTATGACAAAAGCCCGCACATTCAAGGTTTTATCAGAAGGGGAGAAACCCCGCCGAACCCAGAGCGGTTTCATGATAGAGCAAGGGCTATAAAAAAGTATGCAAAATTCTTTCCGCAATGTCTCTTGACCGAAATAACGGGGGCAAAGATTGATACGCTGCTCGGTGCTATCAAAAAGGAAGGAAACCTTAAAGACAGTACAATTAAGGTGTTTCGCTATATCTTTAGTCAAGCGCTCAGCTATGCCTATCAGCATAATCTGATTACACGGGATGTAGCACACCAAATATCACGTGAAACAAAATCTGCACAAAAAAAAGCAAAAAAAGAAGCTGAAAAGGCAATTTTTACCAAAGAAGAGCTAAATAGGCTCTTCAACAGTGATGATAATCCCTTTGTACTGGAAGTCTACAAGCTGCTCAATGAGCTATTATTTAAAACAGGGTGCCGCATTGGAGAATTACAAGCGCTCCAGATACAAGATGTAATTAAAACAGAAAAAGGCTACGCGATCAAAGTTGATAAAAACTATTCCAGATCGGGTAAGCGGATTAAATGCACAAAAACAGAGCGCACTGATATGGTCCCTATTTCCGATACGCTTGCTGCAAAGCTGGTAGCACATATCGAAAAACACCCGCTAAAAGATAAACCGGATGCGTTTATCTTTTTCTCTGCTCAAAATATTCATAGCCCAATGAGTTATACAGCAATCCGTAAAAACTTTATTGCTACGATGGAAACGCTCAACTTTACAAGACCAAACCTGACATTGCATAGTTACCGGCATACATACGCGACCTTTTTACTCATGGCAGGATTTTCGGAAAAAGAACTCAAGGTAGCAACCCGGCACGACTGCATAGCGGAGGTGTGGCGTTATGCCGACCACTATACGCCTGAAATTGAGCAGCTCAAACACCGGGCTATTATCGCACTTGACACAATGATCTCCTAGACAAATACGAGAAAGCGATTATAAAACCATCACTCCTCACTTTTTGAACGGCATTTTATACGCCTGACGGCAAAGGCATCTGCAAACAGTTTGCAAAAACACCATAAAAAGGCGTAAAAATCAATAAAAATCAGCACAAATAGACAAAATTGTAAAAATAATGCTTGACAAGAGCGCATCCATAGCTTACTATAAAGACAGTTAGAGAAACATTTGTTTTGTAAGACAAAGTGTAAGATAACTGATTAAAAATATGTACTAAAAACGCCCAAAAATGAGCGTTTTATCCTATCTTTTAGCATTTTTCCTTGGTGAACATTCAGTTTTTAGAGGTTCCCGGGTATATTTTAACTGTTCCGATATAAATATACCCATTGTAGCTTGTCTAAAACTCTTCATGCGCTTGTCGTGCAAGTTTGCCATTTGCTCTCGCTATTTTGTACAAAATAATGTACATTATAAGTGATAGGAGGATTTTATGATTTCAACTATGACCATAACAGAAACAAGAAAGAAAATCACATCACTTGAGAATACGATGAGTTATGATGATACAATCTCCATTACTAATCACGGAAAAGAAGTATTTGCCTTGATTCGCTGGGATACCTATGAATGTATTCAAGAAACTTTGGAAATACTTGCAGATGAGCAATTGGCAAAAGACTTGGCTACTGGAATTAAGCAGATAAATGAAAACAACCTGGTAGATTTTGACACATTCAAGGCGGGGCTAATGTGTACACAATAAAATTAACCCAAATTGCCGTAAAATTTATTGCTAAACTAGACAATAAATCTCAACAGCAGGTACTGCAAAAGATTGAGGTATTAAAAGAATATCCTCTAAAAGTGGGCAAGCCTTTAAAAGGTAATTTACAAGATTATCGCTCTATTCGTTCTGTTGGACAACGATACAGAATAATTTATCAAGTTAAAGAGAGTGAAATTGAGGTTATTATTGTAGCTGTAGGAATAAGACGAGATGGAGACAAAAAAAATGATATTTACGAACTCATGAAAAAATATCTAAAAATTGGTTTATTACCACAACCACAGTGAAGATAACACCCACTTCAACCTGACAACAAGGATAAGCCTTGCTGCAGGCTAAGTGAATATTAGAAACACACCCTACAACCGGACTACCCTACATCGCCTGTTCCACGCAGCGCAGCAGCTGCTCCCATTGGCTGTCCATCGACTGCATAAGCGCAATTTGCGTGCGTGCACGGTCAAGGTTGTGTGTCGGGCGGCTGATCTTATAGTAGACATCCCCATTGAGGTAGTCGGTTAAGAACCGCACTGCCATAATTTGGGTGAGCACCCTGCCGGATTCCGCAATGAGGCTTTTTTCGTAGGCGGTTAAAAAGCCGCCGGCAGCACGGAGGTAACCGCCGGTAAGAGCGGCAAATATCTCCCGGTTGCAGCGCACTAATGACAGATTCTGTTCATCTTCACAAGCGGTATTTGAGGCAGTGCGGATTAAATCTCCCGTATCAAACAAAATAGTTCCGGGCATTACCGTGTCCAAATCAATGAGGCAGATAGCTTCACCTGTTGCATCATCAAAGAGAATATTGTTGAGCTTGGTATCATTGTGCGTAATGCCCCGTTTGAGGCTGCCGTCTGCCAGCCCGTCGCTGAGAATCATGCCCCGTGCGCGGTTTTCTTCCAAAAAAGCAAGCTCAGTGCGGACTGATGGCAGCCGTCCGGCAGCATCCAGGGCAACGGCTGCATCCAGCTGTGCATACCGGCTGTGCATATTATGGAAATCAGGAATGGTTTCATAGAGAGGGGCACCGGCATAATCGGCAAGCTGGTGTTGAAACGTCCCTACCGCAACGCCTACTTTGTGGGCAAGCTCAGGACTTTCCATCACCTCAAAGGTGGAGGCTTGTTCTATAAAGAGATATGTTCTCCAGTACTCACCGGCAGGGTCAATATAAAAAAACTGCCCACTGCGGGTAGGAATGAGCTGAAGCACGCGCCGTGAAATGGGTATGCCTGTTTCTGCAGGCGTATTTCCGGCATTTGTACCGAGCTTTGCTGCAATATGCTCCGTAACCTGCCGGATATTCGCGACAACCTGTTCAGGCTGTGTGAATACCGCCTTATTGATTCGCTGATGCGTATACCGTACCTGTACCCCCGCTTGATTCCATACTGAAAGGTAGGTACTGTTAATGTGTCCGCCGCCGAACGCTTTGAACGATTGCAAATCACCATATAGTGCGAACTGTTTGAAAATCGCCGCAACCTCATTATTTTCCATAAAATGACATCCTTTTTTAGCGTAAACCGGTCTACTTATATCAAAACTTTTTATTTTTGAAAATACTGCTTGAGCATTTGAGGTTATCTTGACAGTTATCAAAATAGATAAGATAATGGGCGCATGTCTGTGTTAATTATCTCTATTTTTATCATTATTGCCGTTGTTGCAGTAGTTACCTTTGCTCTAACGAGTTTAAAGGGCGGCGGAAAATCTTTGACATCAAAAAAAAATAAAGCAGCGATTATACGGGAAGCCAGCAAACGGCTTGCGCAAAATCCGAATGACAGCGCTGCACTCTTAATGGTTGGTGATATATATTTTCAAGATCAAGATTGGGAAAAAGCGTATGCCTCATATGCTCCGCTGATGGATCAGATGAGCGGACGTGCACCATCCGAACAATTCGAAATCAGCTTACGGTACGGAGTCGGCGCAATGCAGACCGAACGGTTTACAGAAGCGAAAAAAGGTTTTTTGACGGCGAGGAATATCGATCCTAATCATTTTGAAGTGAATTACAATCTGGGATATATCTATTACACTCAAAAAGAATATGAAAAAGCGGTACCTTTTTTGCGGAAAGCCCTTGTAACTCAGCCGGACAATGTTACTGCGCTCAAGTATTTAGGTTATACGCTGCAAAGTTTACGGAAATATCAGGAAGCGTTGCCCTGTTTAAAAAAAGTGCTGGATGTCCAGCCTGATAACAAAGATGCTCTGTTTGCAATGGGTGAATGTTTTTATGAAGTCGGATCAAACGATCAGGCTCTCAAAATCTTTACTCATTTGCGTGTATCGCCTGAAGTTGGTCCCCGTTCAGCCTTGTATGCAGGGGTTATCCGTACAAGAGCAAATCAGCTGGATAAAGCTATCGAAGATTTTGAGATCGGACTGAAGCATGAGAACATTCCCTTAGATATAAGTAATGAGCTGCGCTATAACTTAGCCAATGCACGCATTAAAACACAGGATTTGCAGAAAGCGCTCATCCAATTAAAAGAGATTCAGTCGGTAAGTCCGGGATATAAGGATGTAGCTTCGCTGATCATGCGGTATCAGGAATTAAACCAAAATAAGAATCTTCACACCTATCTCATGGCAGGTCAAAGCGAATTTGTCGGATTATGCCGCAAAATTGTTGCCAGGTTTTTCCCTAAAGCGAAAGTAAAAATATTGGATATCAGTGTACTTGCTACGCATACGGATATTGTTGCTGAAATAGATACGTCAAAATGGGCTGATTTGGTGATATTTCGCTTTTTCCGCTCCCAAGGGGCGGTTGGAGAGCTGGTTTTGCGCGAGTTTCATGCAAGAATTAAGGAGATGAAAGCGGGTAAAGGTATTTGTATGACAGCCGGTACCTTTACAGAAGAAGCCCGCCGGTTTACAGAGAGCCGTCCGCTCGACCTCTTTGATAAGAACCGTCTTAATAAAGTACTTAATACAATCGGGTAATACAGGGCATCTCTAAAAACTATACCTGAGTTTTTAGAGATGCCTACAGATTGTATCGGAAAACATCCGGCTTATATTTTATTATAGTAGCCCCCCCAATAAACTCGCAGCGTGCCGGTAGATAGGTTCATCCTTTCTCGTTGTAGTGTGCTATACTTACTGCACCGCCAAGTTGTTTTGGGACTTATTCGTGCGGATGTTTTTTACCTCGGCGCTTCTTGAGCTGTACCATAAAGACGATTAGTCTCTTTCTATAACTCCGGTTATTTTTAGGTAACTGAGGTTCTTTTTCGTTAAACCGCTTGATTAAAAGATTTTTGTTGTTTAACTTTAATTTAAAGTATAAAGTATTGTTTCTGAGAACTTTAGTTAGTTTTCAGAGATGGTTTATGCAAATATAAAAATGTTTGCAAGGGAGTGACTAAATAATGAAGACATCTGAATCAATTTCTCAAAACACATATCAGACTTGTTCATCTCGAAAATATACCAGTCTGAGAGTTAAGACATTTGCTCAATTTGCCGTATTCGCACTATTTATCGTACTTATTGTATTATTGACGATTTATCCGCAGGCAAAGCGTATTCTTACCAAGCGTTTACAGCAGACAGGATCGGACGAATTTAAGTATATAGAAAAATTATCTCAGCTTTATTTTTCAGCAGCAAAGGATACCTTCTCAACGTTGTTGTCGCTTGATCAGATTGTTTCCGTTGATAATAGTATCACCTCATACAAATATAAAAAGACGCCTACCGGTGTTTCTGAAATGAAACCAGCGCCCGGCAGTTATGAAGAAAGCGTGAATAACTTATTTATACAGTTTGAAAAAGCCAATGATAACATTCAAGCGCTCTTTTTTGCGATTGAAGAACACGGCGGTTTTTTACGGTATCCTCCGGTCAATCGAAAAGACGGATACGATTCCCGAACACGCAGCTGGTATAAAATCGCAAAAGAACTGAAAAACCAGCTGTATGCAAGTGAGGCTGTCAAAATTACCCCGACTCAAGCGGTACTGTCGATTGTTCAAACGGTCTACAATACCGAAGGGGTATTTAAAGGTCTTTTAGGGATGAATATCGATTTAACGGGATTACGTTCAACGATTGCTGCGAATAGCGGAACACAAGCTACTTCAAAAACGATTCTTGTTGATAAAGACAATAAAATTATTGTAAATACTTTTAACGATACGGAAGTCTGTACTCTGATTGCGGATAGTAATATAGAAGAATTAAAAGATTATACGTACGATACCAAAAAGACAACCAATATGACGATTAACGGTGTCTCGTATTACGTTACGATGGCTCCGATTGAAACATCAGTTACCACACTTGGTGCTATTATTTTTGTACCGAATACGGTTATTGCACAGCAAACAAAGACACTTATTCTCTTTTTAATGGGGATAAGCGTGGTGATTATGGTCATTGCAATTATGTTTTCTATGTTTTTTACTAATACGATTATCAAACCAATTCACCGTATCAATGATGCCTTGAAAGATATTGCGCAGGGGGATGGAGATTTGACGGTGCGGTTGCCGATAACCGGAAATGATGAGATTACCCAGTTGGCAGCGTATTTTAATGCGACGATTCAAAAAATCGGTGCTTCAATTCGGTCTGTTGGTAAAAACAGCAGCGCGATGGAAGAAATTGGGAATGATCTTGCATCTAATATGACTGAAACGGCAAATGTAGTACACGAGATCAGTGCAAACATTGATGGAGTTAAACAGCAGGCTTTGACCCAAGCCGCAAGTGTTACAGAAACTGCTGCAACTATTGAAGAAATTGTAAAAACCATTAAGCAGCTCAATGCAGGGATTGAAACACAGGCGGCGAGTGTTGCGCAATCTTCTTCTTCTGTAGAAGAGATGGTTGCGAATATTGCGTCTATCGGGCAAACGCTTGGTAAGACTGATGATGTCATCAAAAATTTGACTGCTGCAACCGGAGACGGCAAAGCAACCGTGGTAACATCCAATGCCGTAACGCAGAAGATAGCAGAGGAGTCAGGCAGCCTCATGGAAGCCTCCAGTGTTATTCAGCATATTGCTTCGCAGACTAACTTGCTTGCTATGAATGCGGCAATCGAAGCAGCTCATGCCGGAGAGGCTGGCAAAGGATTCGCTGTTGTTGCCGATGAAATCCGTAAGTTAGCTGAGGATTCTGCGATGCAGGGCAAGGCTATTACCACCACACTGAAAATGCTCACCGGAGAAATTGAAACACTCTCTGCATCTTCTAAAACCGTAGAAGAAAAGTTCAATACTATCTTCACGCTTGCAGCACAGGTAAAAGAAATGAGCGCCCAGCTGACGGAATCGATGCGGGAACAGGAAAAAGGCAGCAGAGAAGTATTGCTTGCTATCAAGAATATCAATACGGTAACAATGGAAGTGCAAGCCGGTTCTGAAGAAATGCTGAAAGGCGGAGAAGGGGTAACACATGAAATACAAAAGCTGGATGGACTTACCCACATTATCACTGACAGTATGAACGGAATGGCAAGCGGCGCTGTTCGGATTAACAATGCGATAGAAGAAGTAAACGAAATAACACAGAAAAACAAGCGGAGTATTGAGAGTTTAGCAAGTGTGGTGAGCAAGTTTAAGGTGGATTAGGGTTCTACCTTATGTGATTTCCGTGTCTCCGCGGTTGAATCAACAACACCGATGTTGCGCGGTTTACCGGTTAGGCTAAACGCTCAAGCTTTTTAAGATGCTCTGCGCGGCTCTTGTTTTTTCAGAATTGATTTACTATACTACGCGCTATTATGATAAAGGCATGTATTTTCGATCTAGACGGCACATTGACAAATACGGTGCGTACACTTGCGCATTTTGTCAATACCGAAACAGCTAAGCACGGTATTCCTCCGGCACCGGTTGAACAGTTTAAGTACTTTGCAGGAAACGGGGCGCGGACGCTTATACACCGCGTATTGGCGTATCATGGAATCGAAAATTTATCATTAGAAGATACCATTTTAAAAGACTATAATGCAGCATACGATGCAAATTTTCTGTATCTTTGTACGCTCTATGATGGTGTTGCTGATATGATTACGGCACTACATACACACGGTATAGCATTAGCAGTTTTGTCGAATAAACCGCAGTCAACAACTGAAAAAATTATCAATGCTTTTTTCGGCGCTGACATCTTTTCCATCGTTTTAGGGCAACGGGAAGGCGTACCGCTCAAGCCTGATCCTTATGGGGTGTTTGAAATTTTAGAGAAGCTGCAATGTAAAAAAGAAGAATGCCTCTATATCGGAGACACGGCTGTCGATGTGCATACGGGGCAAAATGCGGGACTTACTACAGTCGGGGTGTTGTGGGGCTTCCGTGAACGGCAGGAATTAGAAGAGGCTGGCGCAGCCTATATCATCGATCAGCCGTCTGCCTTGCTTCCGCTTGTTTTTCCATAAACCGCCGGATGCGTTTGCCTTCCTTCTGTGCGAAATTTTACATAAAATTTCGCACATTTTTCAGTTAGCAGGCAAACGTATCAGGCAGAATAGATAAAAATCGCAGAATGATAGAGGTCGCGAGACCATTTGAGCCGCGTAGCGGTGAAATTCTGGTTGAACAACCTCTATTATTCTGCGGGGTCCTTTCAAACTCGCCGGATGCGTTTGCCTTGATGAATCTCGTTCTTGTACTAGCGTTTTTTTTATTCATAGAGTATACTAATTTTAATAAGTCAATTGGTTAGCAGGGAAGCGGGGGAGTACAGTGAGCTGGAAAAACTCATATCCGATTAATACATTCCTTGTTTAAACCGCAGGAGGTTTTATTGTGGACAAGCAAAAAATAGAACGGATGCGTACCGGCAAGGGCTTTATTGCAGCTCTTGATCAGAGCGGTGGAAGCACTCCTAAGGCGTTAGCTGCGTATGGTATCGGTCAAGATGCCTATTCAAACGAATCCGAGATGTTTGATATGGTACATGCTATGCGGACACGGATTATCACCAGTAAAGCATTTAATAAAGAGCATATCCTTGGTGCTATCTTATTTGAGCAAACGATGGACCGTGAGATTGAAGGTCTCCCTACTGCTGATTATCTGTGGGATAAAAAAGGCGTGCTGCCTTTCTTGAAAGTTGACAAGGGACTTGCCGATCTTGCCGAAGGTGTTCAGCTGATGAAGCCTATCACCGGATTAGATGAGCTTTTACAGCGTGCTGTGCAAAAGCATATCTTTGGAACAAAGATGCGCTCAGTAATCAAAGAAGCAAACCCAGCCGGTATTAAAAAGGTTATCGATCAGCAGTTTGAACTCGGTTTGCAAATTGCAAAACACGGCTTAGTACCGATTATCGAACCTGAGGTCGATATTCATAGCCCTGAGAAAGCGGAATGCGAAGAAATTTTGAAGAAAGAACTCCGCAGCCATATTGATAATCTGCCTGCTGATGTATTGATCATGCTGAAAGTCAGTATTCCTACCAAAGTAGACCTATATAAAGAGTTTACTACGGATCCGAAAGTAGTTCGCGTTGTTGCACTTTCCGGCGGCTACAGCAGAGACGAAGCCAATGCGCTTCTTGCAAAGAACCATGGCATGATCGCCAGCTTCTCTCGTGCACTTGCCGATGAATTACGTGCACAGCAGTCACAGGAAGAATTTGACACCACACTTGCTGCAGTAGTCAAGAGCATCTACGATGCTTCCATAACATAACCCCGCATAACAAAACTACTTGGGCATCTCTCGTTGAAAATAGCTTCAGTATGAGAGATGCCTATCTTTGCTTTCTTATCACAGTATTTCCGCCATTTGTCTCAGCCCGATGCCCATTATTCGTGTGGGGGATTAATACTCATAAGCTGCGCCGGGGTTGTTGGTTTTGCCTGACTGCTTCAAAGACAGTTTGATGCATTTGTTTTACTGATTTATATGCTTTGTTATTGCCAGCACTGCCGAACCGCTTCTTTAAATCTATTCCCGCGGTCAAATTCGTTTTTAAACATACCAAAGCTCGTAGCGCCGGGAGAAAACACAACAGCTGTTTGCTCCGGTACTGTGGAAAAGGTTTCCCGCAGCGCTTTTAGCAGCTCGTCAAGGCTGTCAAACGGACCAAAATATGGAGTATGCTGGGCTTGCAGCAGGGGAATCAGTTTATCGGTTCCGGTACCTGCAAGTAAGAAAAGCGCTTTTGCTTTTTTAAGTTCAGGAGCGAGCGCCGTAAAATCAAGCTTTTTATCGGTGCCGCCGGTGATCATAATTACGGGGCGGTCAAATGCATTCACCGCTGCCGCTGCCGCCTCCGGGATAGTAGCGGCAGAATCATTGTAGAATTTAAATTGTTCTGTTTGATAAAAGCATTCCAATCTATGTGGAATACCGCTGTATGTCTGCATACAGTCGGGAATTTTTTGCATATCAACACCATATAAAGTAAGAGCTAGCGATGCAGCCATTACATTCTGCTTGAGTGCCTTGCCGGGGACGGAAAGTTCCGGCGGCAGCAACAGCTGATCTTGCTTCGGACGCAGCCGTATACGGGCGGAACCGTCTGCCGCTATCCACGCGCCAAGCAGATGCGGCGGGAGCGGTTCCGTGCTATACCAGAATACGGTACCGGCGGTCTCCGCTGCAAATTGTTTTCCCCATGCATCATCATAATTGCAGATGGTATAGTCATCCTTTGTTTGATTGCGGTAGATGATTTTTTTATCGGCGACATATCGTTCCATAGAGCCGTACCAGTTTTGATGATCCGGCATAATCGAGGTCAACAAGGCGATTTTAGGCTTGAGTTGAGGACACCGTGCAAGGTCGGCGAGCTGCCAGCTGGAAAGCTCCAGCACAACCGGCGTGTTCGCATTGGTTTCAAATAAAAAACTAAGCGGACTCACTGTGATATTGCCGCCGAGAAAGGCAGTCATACCGCATTGCCGCAGCCCGTAATGTAAGGCGCTCACGGTTGATGACTTCCCCTTACTGCCTGTTATCGCGAGAATGGGCGCAGCGCTTAATCGTAAAAAAATGGACATATCGGTTTCTACAACGCGGGCTGCAGCAAGATACGGATTGCCTTCTGCTTTTACCCCGGGATTTTTAATCACAATATCTGCTGTCCGGAAATCTTCGACATGATGTCCGCCCAGTGCAAACCGGATATTCGGATAACGGCGCAGCTCAGCAACCGAAGGAGCAAGCTCTGCTTCCGTCTTCATGTCTGTTACGACAACTGTTTTTGCTCCATGCTCGGCAAAAAAGCGGGCGGATGCCAGCCCGCCGCCGTTTAAGCCGAGCCCCATCACCGTTACGGAAAGTCCTGCAACATCATGTATCGTTTGTATCATCCTTCATGCCTCTAGACCTTAAATTTTTTAACCTCTTCCGTTACGCTTTTAATGCTGTTTTTGTTTTTCTGCGTGATAACATTGACTTCTTGTACAGCATTGTTAATTTGTACGGCGCCTGCCGACATTTCATTCATTCCATCGGTAATAACGCGGGTGAGATCATCTAATTTACGCATTTCTTTGCGACACCTTCGCCGCCTTTCAGCATCTCTTCTGAGCCTTCACGTACTTCGACTGTTACCAGATTAATGTTCTTTATTGCAGACAACACTTCTTGACTGCCGTTTTCCTGCTCTCGCATTGCCTCTGTCAACGCTTCGCTCATTGATTTTACCTGTTCGGATAGGCTGAAAATGGTATTGAACTTTTCTTCTACCGTTTTAGACGATTCCGATAAGGTTTCAATTTCTCCGCTGAGTGTCTTGAGGGTTGAGGTAATGCTTTTCCCTTGTGCGGCAGAATCTTCAGCAAGTTTACGTATTTCATCGGCAACAACCGCAAATCCTTTACCGGCTTCTCCTGCATGAGCAGCTTCGATTGCTGCATTCATTGCGAGTAAGTTTGTTTGTGACGCAATATGCTGAATAACACTGGACGCTTCCATCAAGCTGCCTGATTCTTCGGCAATTTTCTGTGTTACCGTGTTTGACGTTACCAGTGTTGCCTTCCCGTCACCGGTTGCAGTAGTTAGACTTTTAATCACCTCATCCGTTTTTCCCAAGGTCTGACCAATAGTGCTAATATTGGCAACCATCTGTTCAACCGACGATGAAGACTGCGCTACGCTTGCCGTTTGAGTTTCGATACTGGTATTTAGCTGTTTAATTGTCCTAATAATTTCTTCTATAGTTGATGCTGTTTCAGTAACGCTTGCTGCTTGCGTTTGGGCTTGATGCTTAATACCTTCTATATTTTCACTTATTTGATGTACAGCGCTTGCGGTTTCTGTCATATTTGTTACTAGTTCATCGCCTATTTCTTCCATTACAATGCTATTTACCCCAACTGATTTGACGGCATTTCCTATTTTGGCGATTGTTTCATTAAAATATTCTGACATATTTGCGATCTCATCATTTCCGATCAACGGCAGCCGTACCGTTAAATCACCTTCGCCCTGTGCAATGTCACGCAGCACCTGCACCGCTGTGTGAATGGGCTTTACAATTGCTTGTGAGACAAAATAAATTACCACAATTGCAGCAGCCAAAATAATCAAGCCCATCATAAGCATACCTCGTTGAAGACGTGTTACAGAACCCATAAATTCTTTTTGGGGTGCCTTTATAATGACCGTCCAGTCGATCGTCCTCATAAGGGCATGGGCTGCGATAATTGGAGACATTGTTATAAGAATAGAATCCCGCTGCGGCTGTTTTGCTGCTGAGTGCTGTTTTTTCAAAGGCTGCAAGAGAATGAAATTTTGCGTCCTGCTGTGCGCGTTGTTGGGAATTTCCAAAACTTTTAACTATTGATTCGTCTTTGTGTGCAATAACCGTTCCTTCAGGACTGATAACGTAGCAATAACCTGTTTTGCCTATCACTATATCTTTTATCTGCTCGGAAAGCCAATTCCCATCGACATCGGTACCAAGTACACCGATAAGCTTTTTATTAATATCATATACCGGCATGGAAAAGGAGATAAATAAAGCATCATTCCGTGTTTCATCAAGATCGGGGGCTCCAATAAAACGTTTCCCGGATAAAGCTTGATAAAACCAAGGATCAGTTTTGTACTGCTCTTGACTCCCATCCGGGTTATGCTGTATTCCTGATGGATCAGCAAAATACAGCTCCTTTAGCTGGGGGTTATACTGCGCTTCTCGTGCGAGGTACGCTGTCTTTTCAGAATATGGTACCGTTGCGTCTTGAATAACTCCCATACGGGCTATTCCTTCTAAAAATTGGAACATTGCAGTGATACGCCCATCGATAATTTCTGCCGTATCAACAGCTTTATCGATTAAATGGTCTTCGATGTTTTCGTTTACCGCCTTACGCGCCATCCGTACGGCAAGAGCTTCTTCGATTAAAACTGTCAGTCCGATCAGAAGTCCAAAAATAATCAAGAGCTTCATCTTCAATGAAGAATGTTTTTTCATTGCATCACTCCTCTCTATATGTATAAATAGTATATCTCTATTTTCTGTTTTGTAAACCGGAGTGGTGAGAAACATTTTCAGACAAGTACTGCCGGTTTTCCCGTAAGATATTTTTTATATGGCATTAAGAGGGAATAATATGCAGCCGTTTGAGTACAAGCACAAGGAGTAATATAAAGACGGAAACAAGTGCAGTGAAACCGCCGGGAGCGACATTCAGGTAATATGAGCTGACTAAGCCGAGCATAATATCGGTAATGCCGAAGCAAATGGAGAAAAAGACTGTTTTTTTAAAGCCGGTATGCAGCTGAAGCGCTGCGGCAACCGGTAGGGCAATCATGGAGCTGAGCACAAGAATACCGACAATTTTGATAGAAACTGCGACTGTTGCAGCTACCAAAACTGAAAATATATAGTTAATGGCTTTTACTTTAATCCCGATAACATGAGCAATATCTTCATCAAAAGTAATATATACGAGTTTGTGATAGAGAAGCCCTAACACTGCTACGGTAAAACAGCTCAAGCCGATAACCGTGATAACGTCAGTAAGCGATACGGTTAAAATACTGCCGAACATATAAGATTCTGCATTGGTGCGGATCAGCCCGGAACTCATCAGCGTAATGGCAATGCCGACACTTAAAGAAAGCACAATAGAAAGGATGAGGTCACTGTATTCTTTAAAATAACTGCGGAGCGCTTCGATAAATGCCCCCGCAGCAGAGGTGAATACAAATGCCCCCAGAATCGGATTAACCCCGGAAACTAAGCCGAGTGTAATTCCTGTCAGGGACGCATGGGCAAGCGTATCGCCGATAAGCGAATAGCGCCTTAATACTAAAAATATCCCGATGAGAGGGCAGAGAATACCGATAAAAAATGAAACAATAAAGGCATTCTGCATAAAAGCATAATTGAGCATAAGCATAATAGAAGCTATTGTATCAGATTTCCCGCTGAGGAATCTAGGGCACGGGTTCACAAGACAGAAACTCTTATCGGCAATATTCGTGATCTGCTTTAGTGGAAAATATAAATTGTTTGCTTGCAATTTTTTATATTCGTTGTTATAATTTTTTTAAACATCTCTGGAGGATTTCCTTATGAAAAAGATATGCAGTTATGTGCTTCTGTGTGCCCTGTTCTTTGGGGCTGTCTGTGTGTTCCCGCTGAGCGCTGAATCGAAAGAATCTGACGTTTATTATATCAATAGTCAGATTTTGAAGATTTATCCCCATGCAAAGGGTTATTACGTGGTCTACCGGCGGGCAGGTTCCGGCAGCGGAGAGGCTTTTATTCCGCTTGAATGGTTTACTCCTGCGGAAAGCAAAGCTGATATTGCTTTTATCAATACGCGCATAAATCCATATATTTCCTTCTTTATTAGAGATGGAAAATGCGACTATGTACGGGTAGCTGCACCGAGAGATTTAAGCTCTCAAGTGTGGGGCTTATTGCAGAATCCTCAGCAATATGATGCAAACTTTGACGGAGTGGAATCTCTTCCGTTAGAATTTTAATATCAGCAAAATTTTTTCCAAAAAACCTTTGTTTTGTGAAATGTTTTGTTAAAGTACAGCGCGCCTTAACAGGGCGCGCTTTTTTTGAGGCTATACATGACAGCTATTACTTCTCCTGCCGTTCCGCTGGAATTAGTTGATTTTTTTCATACGCACAGCTGCTTTCTTATTGCAGGGCATAAAGAACCTGATGGAGACTGCATCGGCAGCAGTATCGCACTTTCGCTTTTTTTGCAGCGGCTTGGTAAAAAGACCGTGCTGCTTTCTGCCGGACCGTTTCAGCGGCCGGAGATACGGATGTATGAACCGCTTTTTTCTGCACATGTTCCTGCGGAGATCAAAGAGATGTCCGCAGGGGTCGGTTTAATTATTGTAGATTGTTCCGGGATAGACCGGACAGGCGATCTGGCTGAACAGTTAAACGGGTTTCCGGTTATCTATATTGATCACCATGCCACAAATACGGTAAAAGTTCCGGGGTCTCTTGTTTATACCGAGTCACCGTCGGCTACCTTTATTATTCAGACAATTATTGAAACAATCAGCGGCAGCGTAACAAAAGATGAGGCTGAAATGCTCTTTTTCGGACTCTGTACCGATACCGGCTATTTCCGCCATCTGGATGAACGGAGCGCCGAGGTATTTATGCATGCAGCTCGGCTCGTGCAGGCAGGGGTAAATCCTAAGTATGTCTTTGCACGGATCAATGGAGGGAAGTCTTTCGGTTCCCGGATATTGCTTTCGCGGGTGCTATCCCGGATGCAGCCGTATTATGACGGGAAGCTGATTGTGTCGTATGAAACGCTTGCGGATAGACAGGAGTTTGGTATAGAAAATCGAGACTCCGATATGGCGTATCAGCTGATCCAAGGTATTGCGGGAGTGAAAGCTATCTGTGTTGTGCGTCAAGACACCGAAACACATTGCAGTGTGGGATTCCGTTCACTTGATACGGTTGATGTGAGCCGGATTGCGGCATCGTTCGGCGGCGGTGGGCACAAGCAAGCAGCGGGATTGTATATTGAAGGTAGGGCTGAAGAACTGCTGCCTCGGTTTGTGGAGGCGTTTGCTCCGCAATTAAGTAGCGCAATGAAATAGATAGAAAATATTGCAGTTATATTGTTAGCGATGTAAGTGCAAAGAATGACAGCATCTTTATTCGTGTAGAGAGTTTAATCTCCCGATACTCTGCGTTGGGCGTGGAGGGTACCTCTTGTATAAAGCTGTATTTGGGTTATACTAGAACGTAAGAATTTTCTGGAAAGGACTATATATTATGACTACCGATAAAAAAATTTTTTCACTTAGATATAAGCTTTCTTTGCTTTTCGGTGCATTGATTCTCACTGCCGGTGTTACGATGGGTGTTTTGGCAACCAGAATAGCCCGCAAAATAGTAATCGAAAAAATTGAGGCTCATCTTACTGACAAGGCAACGGACATTGCAGAAGTTATTGATGGAAGAACATCATCCTTGATGCAATTTGTTGAAGGTCTTGCCCGTATGCCGTTTTTACGTGACGATAATCTTTCATTGCAGCAAAAAGCGCAAATGTTGGAGCTGGAAGCTGAACGCAATGCAAAAATCGACTATTTCGGAGTGTGCGATCTTAAAGGCAATCGCTATGATGGACGTAAGGCGCTCACGCCTGTAAAGGACAGGCAATGGTTTCAAAGCGCCGTTAAAGGGAAAAGCTATATTACGGAACCCTTCCTTTCGCCAATAACGAATAGTATGCAAATACTTTTTGCCGCTCCGGTTTACGATAACAAAAATACCATCATTGGCGTTCTCAGTGCATCAGTGCCGGCAGAGCTGCTTTCCCAAAAAATAAGCGATATTATCGTCGGAAAAACCGGTGAATGTTACATAGTTGGATTAACTGGTATTACAATAGCGCATAAAAATTTTGAAATAGTAGCCAACCAACAAAATGCGATAGAAATGGCAAAGAAAGATGCCTCGCTTACCACTTTAGCGGCTTTTACCCAGCATGCGCTTGATACTGAAGAAAGCGAAGTCGGTTACTATGAATATGGCGGTATCAGGTATATAGCCTCTTACGCCACCGTAAAGCTAACCGGGTGGACGGTTATTATAAAAGCTCCGGTCAATGAGTTTATGAGAACTGTTAATGCACTGCGAATCAGTATCCGCTTTATGGGCAGCATTCTTGTTGTGGTAAGTATTATCGTTGTATATATTATCGCCTATAAAATGATACGTCCTATTCAGGCGGTTGTTGCTGCATTACGGGATATCGCTCACGGTGAAGGAGATTTAACGGTTCGCCTGCCGGTCTTTGGAAATGACGAAATAACGAATTTATCCACATATTTTAACGAAACGATAGAAAAGCTTGCGGTTTCGATACGTGCTGTCGGTACAAATAGCGAAGTGATGGAAGAGGTTGGAGATGAACTCGCTTCCAATATGATAGAAACAGCAAGCGCTATCCATGAAATTAGCGCCAATATCGAAGGCGTAAAACAGCAGGCGATGACACAGGCCGCAAGCGTAACCGAAACAGCATCCACCGTTGAAGAAATTGTCAGAACGATTAAACAGCTTAACACCAGTATCGAAGCTCAGGCTGCAAGTGTTGCGCAGTCTTCAGCTTCGATAGAACAGATGGTGGCAAATATCGCTTCAATTACCAAGACTCTTGAAAATACTGATGGCGCAATTAAGAAATTAGCCGCTGCAACTGGAGACGGAAAAGAAACACTTGTAACTGCCAATACCGTAACGCAGAAAATTGCGGAGGAGTCGGGGAGCTTGTTGGAGGCATCAAGCGTTATTCAGCATATTGCTTCGCAAACGAACTTGCTTGCAATGAACGCCGCTATAGAAGCCGCTCATGCGGGAGAAGCCGGAAAAGGTTTTGCAGTTGTTGCTGACGAAATCCGTAAACTCGCAGAAGATTCTGCAACGCAGGGCAAGGCAATAACTGCGACACTGAAAATTTTAAGCGGAGAAATCGAAATGCTTTCGGATTCTTCCAAAACCGCCGAAGATAAATTCAACATCATCTTTAATTTATCAGAACAAGTAAAATCGATGAGTGATCGTCTGACTGAGGCAATGCGCGAGCAGGAAAACGGCAGTAGAGAAGTTCTTACCGCAATTAAAGACATCAATATGGTAACGATTGAAGTAAGCGACGGTTCCGCTGAAATGTTGAAAGGCGGCGAAGGCGTTGCGGAAGAAATGCAGAAGCTGAACGATCTTACCCGTATTATTACCGACGGTATGAACGAGATGGCGGAAGGCGCTGTCCAAATCAACAATGCCGTACAGGAAGTAAACGAAATTTCTCAGAAGAATAAGGAAAGTATTCAAAACTTAGTAGAAGAGGTTTCTAAATTCAAGACATAGTAGGCTAGAGGAGTCCTTTTTTATTCCGATAAAAAGAAAAATGACGGGTAAAGCGGGAGTGCTTTCTTTGCAGCTTTCTTGCTTTGTCCGGTTTTTATTCTTTCAGAGCGGTTTTGAGGGTGAGCGTTTTATTATTTGCGCGGATAACAACTTCAAGCCGCTGAAAGGAGTGAGCTTCAAACCGGACGGGTATACGCAATGTACTGCCGATATATATTGCATCAATGGTTTTGCTGTCTTGAACATCAGTTTCCTTATTAGTTGTATATAGGGAAACACTCACCGGCAGCGGTTCCTGTGCATAGTGTTCCACCTCGCTGAATACCACATTAACATATAGCATACTGTCTTGCGTTAAATAGGCAATTTTGACCGGAATACCGCAAATTTTGCCTGATTGCCGGTCGGTAGTCAACAAGAGCGAACCGAATGCCAGTGCAAAGACAATACCGAGTGCAAGAAGACTGGAACGGTTGGACCGCATGGCGGTAAGGCTTTTAAGAAGGCTCATGCGTTTAATATAATTCGGTTCGTACATCTGGCGAACGGCTTCGGAGGCATGCTTGAGCCGCTCTTCCCGATTATAGCGAAGATATATTTCCCCGTCTTGCGGCTTCTCATTACCGTTCATTTTTTGACACTCCTGTTATCTCATTTGTGCGCCACCATACTATGTTCGCATCTTCATTACCGGCAATAAGCGCTGACAACATACCATCTTGAGATAGATGAAACGCATTATAGACCAGCTCATTTGCGGAAACAGTTAATGTCTGGGTGTAGATTTTATTGGAATTAAGGTCTATCAATTTGAGAATATAGCCGTCCGGACGCGGGGTTGTTAGAAAACACCAATTATGCGCTGCAATGCCTGTAAATCCATAGACCTTCTTAAAGTGATGAGTACCAGTACCGGTATTTTCAGAGTCTTCATAGGGGGCTATATCAATTTTTCGTTCGAATCGCCTCGTTTCGATGTTGAAGATATACAAACAGCTTTTATCGTAACTAATACCGGCGCTTACATTCGTGCCGGAGTCTATATTTTCACGATAGTAATCAATTTTGAAATACAAGAGTTTTTCCGAAAAATCCGGTACTACTTTTTCGAGGCTTGAAAATATCTTTACATCGGCACTATAGGGTGAAGGGAGACCGTTTAAGGCAACGGGAATTTTATACAGGAGGCTCCCTTCAGCATTATACCAGTATATTCTGACCGCATGTTCTGTACGGCATACCACCACAATGCCGTTTCCCGAATCGCTGTAGAGTCCTTCAATAGGGGGAAAGGGAGTTCCTCCTATTCCTTCTTGCCCTACCGTGTCTATACATTCTCCTACTTCGTTAAAATGGAGCACCATATCACGGAGTGCAAGATTTTCGGTTTGATCATATTCAATACGGTCATCGTTTACTGTGTCAACCACAAAGAGATGCTTATTCGGTGTTACAGCAAGGTAGGTAGGGTGATTTAAAGGATAGGTTACAGCCCGGCGTGTGGTAATTTTTTCCGTTTGTGCTGTGTCGATAAAAGTGGGAGGCGGATTTTTTTCGGGATTATAGTAAAGGGCAAGTAGGTCGCCAAAGGAGGTCAGCTTCATAATTTTTCCTGCGCTTGAATTGCTGATATAAAAAATACCGTCATCCATAGCAAGCTGACTGTCAGGACGGATATAGGGGCTTGATAAATGGAACATATCAAGCTGATCTTCAAAATTACCATACTTGATGGAAAATAAGTCTTCCCGCTCCAGCTTTCCTGCAGCAGCCTTTGTGCAGGCGGTAAAAATGAGCGCTAAAAATGAGCAGCTTATCACTACCGGCTGCAATACACGTTTATATAATCCCGCAAATTGCATCTTTCATTCCCGATTCTTTTATTTGAGTACTTCTGCAATGCCTGAAACCAGTCCTGCCATATTTTGAATATCTGCCGGGATAATAATTTTGGTTGCCTGTCCATTGGCTGCTTTTTCAAATGCTTCCAAACTACGCAATTTAATGAGCGCAGGGTCAGCTCCCACATTTTTAATCAAATTGAGACCTTCGGCTGTGGCTTTCTGAATGGCTAAGATAGCTTCCGCCTCTCCCTGTGCTCTGCAGATTGCCGACTCCTTTTCTGCCTCAGCTTGCAAAATCATAGAAGCCTTCTTTCCTTCTGCAACGAGGATGGATGACTGCTTTTGTCCTTCTGCAATCAAAATGGCTTCGCGGCGTTCCCGTTCAGCACGCATCTGCTTTTCCATTGCTTCTTGTATGGATTCAGGCGGAATAATGTTTTTTACCTCAACGCGGTTTACCTTAATCCCCCACGGGTCGGTTGCTTCATCCAAAATACTCCGCATTCTGGTATTGATCACATCCCTGCTCGTCAGCGTACCGTCAAGCTCCAGCTCTCCGATAATATTGCGCAAGGTAGTTGCCGAAAGGTTTTCAATCGCATTCATCGGATTTTCAACCCCGTAAGTATACAGTTTTGGATCAGTAATCTGAAAATAGATAACAGTGTCGATCATCATCGTAACGTTATCTTTTGTGATAACCGGCTGGGGCTTAAAATCGAGCACCCGCTCCTTCAACGACACCTTATTTGCAATACGGTCAATAAAGGGCATTTTTACATGCAGTCCAACCTCCCATGATTGGAAATAGCCGCCAAGCCGTTCAATGATAAAGGACTGGGATTGCGGCACAATTCTGACATTTAAAATAGTCAAAATGAGAGTAAACAAAATCAATACAAAGATAATCCACATAGTTACCTCCAGATGGATTGACCTGTTCAAAAACGTACATTTCAAAACAGGTTTGATATAAAAGAGTAAACAAACACTTCTTTTTCAATGTGTTTAGGCATCATGACTGCAGAAAGATGATAGGCTTGCATTTTTAGAGGTTCCCTAAGATACTCTGCCGGGAACCTAGGCTTTATTTACAATCCGCACAATCACCGTAACCCCTTCGATCCGCTCTATCGTGCATTCACTGTCTGTAGGTATGGCAGTTCCGTCTGCAGAAGCTGCTGTCCATACCGCGCCGTTGATCTTAACCTGTCCTTTTTCCCATTCGCTTATATCTTTTATGACGAAAGCCGTTTTTCCAACAAGACTGTCTGCGTTGGTTTTTACCCGGTTGGTGCGTAAAACCTTGAGTGCAAAGGGACGGGTGAAAATCAGCAGTACCACTGCAATCATCACAAAGAGCAAACACTGCGCATATACCGGCGGATGCAGCAGTGAAATGAAGACCATCAGTATTGCACTGAGGGCAAACCAAACCGTGGTCAGCCCGAAAGATAAGCCTTCTATTACGGCACAGACAATAGCTATACCGAGCCAAAGCCATGGTGCATAACCGCCCGCCAAATGTAAAAGCATATTCATGGCGGATAGTATAGCAAAAAATGAGTCAAATCAACAAGCCGGGTAGGCAAGCAAACCCTTCACACGAAAAATGTGTCTGTTATTGAATTTCTCCCCGTTCAACGGTGAACTTGTTGTCTTTCTTTTGTGCCTTTACCTTGATGTCGCTAATGGGTTTCCATTCTACCGCAAAGGTGATTGTCGGGGTGAATACATAATACTTACGGTTCCGTTCTGTCTTTTGCTGCGGTTTTATATCGCAGTTGAACTTGAGTGTCCAGTCTTTAAGGTAGTGAGTAAAACCGATTTCCAATGACTGCATTTTAAACCCGGACGATTCCCGCTTTCGCCTGTCCCAAAAATAAAACGAGTAGGCTAAATCGGTGAGTATATTGGTGTTTCCCGGAATAACAACCGGGAGATTCAATGCTTTTTGAAAGTATCGTGCAATGACATCATTTCTACTGGATGCTCCAAACGAAAAATCCCAAAATTCATGGATATTAAAAATGATTTTAGGTGCAAAGGTAAAATAGCTATCCGTGATGCGGATTAAATTGAATTGCAGGTTTGAAGCAAGCCCCAACTGTATTTTAATACGGTTTTTCCATGCGTATATGGTGAGCGGATTTGAGGTATTTGAAAATGAGAACCCAGCTGCAAAGGGGATGAATTTCTTTTTAGTTCCGTTTTTTATCCATCCGCTGCCTTGTACCAATTTTTGTGGGATTTCGCGGCTCTGTGTATAAAATGCAGAAAGCGTTTTCCATCCAAATGTAATATGGAGCCGTTCACTGTCTTTGTCTTCAATACTATAAAGATAACTTTGTGTTGACTTGATGCCGTAAGGAAATGTCCATGTTACCTCCATTTTAAAAGGATCCCAAAACCATTTCTTTTTTGCTTTTTCTTTTTCAAACAATCTTGAAGAGGCTGTTACTGTTGCATACGGGAATGATACATTGAGCGCTGCCGTATATGCCTGTAAAAGCGGGGGTAAGTTCGTCGAAAAGGTGAGCTTTTGTGTATATTTTTCTGCAAAGACCATGCCGAATACTGCAGAACCGGTGTGTGCAGTAATAAAGTCTTTATCCCATTTAACTTTTTCTGTTTTCCAAACCGGATTTTGATAGGTGCCGGTAAAGGTGTTTTTTGCTACTATTTCGGTAAGACTCCAGCTGAATGATATGGGCTTAAATAACTCGGTATATACAAAGGGACTGATGGTTACGGTGTTTTCATTTTTCAGTGTATATATGTTTGACTTAAAGTTATTCAGTTCTAAGACTTCCTGCCGTTTTTTATCTCGTGTCCATGGGTGACGTTGATAGTTTGTGGCAACGGTTAAAGCGCTGGAGAGTGTAATGAGGTTTTGCGAATAGGACAGTGTTCCTTTTATTCCGGCATTTCCTTTGAGCTGATAGTAGCGGGTTTCAGAGTCTTTCCATTTTATATCTTCCGGGCTTTTCCACTGGAGTGTTGCAAAGGTTGTCTCCTGTAATGCACTCAAATCTCCTGTATAACTTAATGAATAATGGATGCTATGATCAAACGTTTGACCGTAAACCGGCTTAAAACCGGGCAAAAGACTGTCGATATATGCCGGCTTTTCTGGTTTATCAGTTTCTTGTTGAGGATTAGCTTCTGCAGCCGTTGTGCCGGTATGTGCTGTCTCTTCCTGTGCGCCGATACTATCAGCTGTTGTATCTTCCGCTGCCTGTTGTTTAGCCTGTGCTTTTTTTTCTTCTATAAAAGGGTTCTCGATACCTTCAACTTCAAGGCTTTTTTCGCTCTTCCTTTCTGCAAACATTGTGTCGGAAAGCAGGGTTCCTGCAATAGATATTTTTCCTTCCGGTTTTAAGAGCTTTGGATAGAAAAACTCCCGATGCGGGGCATATTGTTGCTCAGCTCCGCGCAATTTGCTGTTGGATTTTCTGTCAAAATCTACGCTAAAAGAAGCGCTATCCAGATTAAAAGAATTGATCCATGGATTGAGAGGCTTGAGCGCGGGCTTAATTGAACCGTTTATCTTCCAAGAATGGGAACTTTCGGTTCCGATATCACTACCCTTTGCCAATTTTTCTCTATTTAAGAGATAGTTAAACCAGTTCATATCTTCCGACCGGTCAAAAAAATCTTTTTTAAAATAAGGATCGGATATAAACGGCATTGTAAGGGTGAAATCAAACGGTGCGTATGAAAGACCAAAATTAAGATGAGCTCTATAACGGAAGGGAACAGAAACCCCATATAGGAAGCTTTTATTATAATGACGTTTCCCCTCTGCGTCGTAAGCACTGTAGGAGAGGTCGGCATCTAAATTTTTCAAATTTTTTTTAGGGGGGAACAATGTCCGCGACATTCCGAACAAAAGCGAAAAATCAAGTTGTTTGATCGGTGTATTCTGCGGAATGGTTTTACCTTCTATCCCAACGAGACCACCGAGTTGGGCATAAGAGTCTGCAAGTAGTTTGATGTAGGCAGGGCTGCTATCGGTGTCATCTTCTTCCAGATTTTTAAAAAATAAGCCGATCCTCTCTTGTTTTTTGAGTTGTTCTGTTTTCATAAAATTAGAAAAGGAACCTGATTTTTTTGTATCCGTACTGAGAGGCTTCCGTCCCAAGAGATAGGTTGTTGTTTGTACAAAGGCACCTTCCCGGTTCCGGTAGCCGAATACAGGATGGAAAATCATTTCGTCAGCAGGATGATAAAAAAAGGGCAGATAAAAGATTGGCACAATGCCAATAGAAAAATAGCCGTTAAAAAAAGCAAGCTCATTTCCCGGCAGCATCCATATCCGGGTTGCACGGATAGACCAGAGCGGGTCATCTTCGGGATCGGCATTGGTACTCAGCACAGCATTTTTAAAGCCCGTTGTGCTGCTTGAATCGCGTCCGACCGTAGCGGATTGAATGGTAAAAGGACTATCTCCTTTTTTACGCGGAGCTTGTTTAATCGTGCCGTCAAGGAATATCCCTTCCATTTCATCAATATTGAAGAGGAGTAATTCTCCGGTAAACTCTTCCCCGCTTTCCGCACTCCCGCTTTTTCTGCTGTAATGAACGTTTCCCGAGGCTTCGATTGTATTTTCAGAGCGGTTATATATGACCTTATCTGCTGCTACTGTTGAAATCATGGAACCGTCTTTAACGGAAAGCGAAACTCCTCCGGTAAACACGATGATCTCATCTTTTTTTTCGTCAACAGCCTTCTGCGCTTCTTCTGTTGTTACCTCCGTCTGGGTACCGGCAGCCTCTGCCTCGGCTGTTTTGCCTACGGGTGTTGTACCGTCAGACGTATTGTTAGGCGTGTTTTCAGTGGTTGAAGGATCGGCAGTAGGTTGTTTTGATGCGGTATCCGCTGCATTGGCAGGCGTTTTTTGCTCGCCGGCACGAGCGCTTGAGCCATCGGCAGCTGTGTCTGCCGGCGTTTTGCCAGCAGGTGTTGTATCTGCAGGTGTTTTACTCACGGCTGTTTTACCTGCGGGTATTTTTGGGTCTGCCGGACTGTCCGAGGTGCTCTTTTTTCCGGTTTCGGCAGCTTTTGTTTTCTGTTCTTGCTCCGATTTTTTGCCGTATTGCGCCTTGTTTTCTTTTTTAAAGAGCTCCATTACCCGGACGGAATTGATAGTAATAACTCTGGAACCATTGCTCTCTTCCGGAGAGAGTACAGAAAGAATGAGGAAACAGAGGCAAAAAACGGAAACGAAGTTTTTTTTCATTGCTTTTGCATTCACGAGGCACGTATCACAGTACGAATCCTACTTACGAACTTGTATGCTGCTGCCGTTCGAGCATCTCTTTGATATAAAAGCCGGTGTAAGACTTTTCCACAGCTGCCACTTCTTCGGGGGTACCTTCCGCTACAATAGTACCGCCGCGGGAACCTCCTTCGGGACCTAAATCGATAATATGATCCGCCTGTAGAATGACATCGAGGTTGTGCTCTATCATCAGGGCGGTGTTCCCCTGTTCAACCAGCCGCTGAATCACTTCCATCAGCTGCTTCACATCTGCAAAATGCAGTCCCGTAGTCGGCTCGTCAAGAATGTACAACGTTTTTCCCGTTGAACGCTTGGAAAGTTCATGCGCGAGTTTAACCCGCTGTGCTTCTCCGCCTGATAAGGTCAGTGCTGATTGTCCCAACTTGATATAACCCAGCCCTACCGAAAGCAGGGTCTGCATTTTGCGGGCAATCTGCGGGATGGGGGCAAAGAATTCGGCGGCTTCTTCGATGGTCATGTCGAGGACATCCGCTATGTTCTTTCCCTTGTACCGGATATCAAGCGTCTCCTTGTTAAATCGTCTACCGCGGCATACATCACAGGTGATATACACATCGGGCAAAAAGTTCATTTCGATGGCAATGGCACCATCGCCTTGGCAGTGCTCACAGCGTCCGCCCCGCACATTAAACGAAAAACGCCCCGGTTTATATCCCCGTGCCTTTGCATCCGGCAAGTTTGCAAAAAGATCGCGGATTGCAGTAAATACTTCCACATACGTTACCGGATTTGAGCGGGGCGTTCTCCCGATCGGACTTTGGTCGATATTGATAACCTTATCAATATGCTCCAGCCCGGTCAGCTTTTTATAGGAACCCTCCGGCAGCCCGCTGTGCAGGAGTGCGTTGCACACGGCAGGGTACAATACATCAGAAAGAAGGGTAGACTTCCCCGAACCGGAAACTCCGGTGATGCAGGTAAAGGCTCCGAGGGGGATGGAGACCGACACATTTTTTAAATTATGTTCCGTTACCCCCTGCAAACGTAAAAATGCACCGTTTCCCTTCCTGCGTTCTTTGGGGATTTCCATGCAGAGCGTTCCCGCAAGGTATTGTCCGGTAAGGCTTTCCTCTACCTGCATTACCTCTTCGGGTGTCCCTGCCGCTACGACAGCCCCGCCATGCACCCCTGCACCGGGACCTAAATCCACGACATAATCGGCAACGCGGAGGGTTTGTTCATCATGCTCAACCACGATGAGCGTGTTACCCAAGTTGCGCAGGTAAAGCAGGGTATCTATAAGCCGCTGATTATCCCGCTGGTGCAGCCCGATGGAAGGCTCGTCAAGGATGTACAGCACGCCGATTAAGCTGGAACCTATCTGCGTTGCCAGCCGTATCCGCTGAGACTCCCCGCCAGAAAGTGTCGCTGCCTTCCGCTCCAAGGTGATATAGTCAAGCCCGACGTTCTTCATAAACTGCAAACGGGAGGTTATCTCCTTTAAGATTTGATGCGCGATGGTTTTTTCCGTGTCGGTGAGCTTCAGCTTTTCAAAAAAGGTAAGCGAGTCTCCCACAGAAAGGCTGCTGAGTTCGTAAATATTTTTACCGCCGATGGTTACTGCCAATGCTTCCGGCTTTAAACGCCGCCCGCCGCAGTGTCCGCAGGTGGTAACAGCCATGTATTTTTCAAAATTTTCCCGCTGAGATGCGGAAAAAGCTTCGTTATAACGGCGCTGCATATCAGAATAGATTCCAAGCCACGGACGGCGGTATTTCGATTTTCCTGAACCGTCTTGCCGTTCATACACAAAGTCTATCGGCTCAACCCCGGAACCTTCCATAATAACCTGCAAGGCTTTTTTGGAGAGTTCCTTTACCGGTGTATCAAGTGAAAAGCCGAAGTGTTCGGCAAGCGCTTCAAAGCGGGCGCGGTTCCATGCAGAATCAGGGTTATAGGGCAGAAAAGCGCCTTCGTTAAACGAAAGCGATGTGTCCGGCACCATCAGCTTAAAATCAAAATGCTGCTTGTGTCCTAATCCTGTGCATTCGGGACAGGCGCCGTAGGGATTATTGAACGAAAACAGACGCGGCTGTAGTTCCGGCATCGAAATTCCGCAATCGGGACAAGCATTTTTTTGAGAAAAGAACACCTCTGTTACGGGATCGTCCGCTGTTTTTTGCTTGAGTACCATCAAAGTGCCGCCGGAACTTTCAAGCGCTGTTTCCACCGACTCGGAAAGACGTTTGCGTACATCTGCAGAAAGCTGAATACGGTCTACCACAATTTCTATCGTGTGTTTTTTCTGCTTATCCAGTTTTACCCCGTCTTCCAAGGTCACCATCAGCCCGTCGATCCTTGCACGGAGAAAGCCTGCTTTTTGAGCATCTTCGATTATTTTTTGATGCTCGCCCTTTTTTCCCTTGATGATCGGCGCAAGAATCTGCACACGGGTATGATCCTCCCATGCCATAATGGTGTCGATAATCTGATCCTCGCTCTGCTCTTGAATTTCTTTTCCGCACTGAGGACAATGCGGATGTCCCGTCCGCGCAAAAAGCAGCCGGTAATAGTCATAAATCTCCGTTACCGTACCCACTGTAGAGCGGGGATTGCGGTGTGTCGTTTTTTGTTCTATAGAAATAGCAGGCGATAAGCCTTCGATATAATCGACATCGGGCTTATCCATCCGGTCTAAAAACTGACGGGCATAAGCGGAAAGGGATTCAACATACCGCCGCTGCCCCTCAGCAAAGATGGTGTCAAAGGCAAGAGAACTCTTTCCTGAGCCGGAAAGTCCTGAAATTACGATCAATTTGTCGCGGGGAAGGACTACATCAATATTTTTCAGATTATGTTCACGAGCGCCCTTGACGATAAGCCGGTTCAAGTGTGCGCTCTGTTGTAATTCGTTTTTTTGCATAGAGAAAGGAATTATAGGCGCTTTACCGGGTTTTTTCAAGTCTGTGTTATAATACGCAGTAGACTCAAGCATCTTCTATGAGTTCGATCTTCTTCCTGTTTGCTGTGATGGCGCGCATCGTTTTTATCTTTTGGAGGAATTTCTGTTTATCTTTCTTGAAGAACTTGAGATTTTTTTAATAAAAGAGTAACATACGGAAATGGACGTCATTGCGCGGTATCCTGAGTTTACTCTGCTCTCTTTTGAAGCCGCTGCTGCGATTAAACCCGATTTGCAGCTGCTGAGCGACGGTATGTCGGAATTAACAGTCGGGAGTTTGTATTTTTTTAAAGATTTTTATCAATATAAAATAAGCAGATATAATGCAGGATCGTATATTATTAAAGGAGAAGAACGCGGTCAGCAGTTCTTTTTCACAATAGGGCAGGCGCCGCCAGTGTCTCTTATAACGGAGCTTTATGCCGGCTGCTCATACTGGAAGGCTATTTCTGAGCCGTTTTTGAAGGTACATACGGATATTTTTCAAACACTTGGGACAGAGCCTGAGGAAGATCGGGATAATTTTGATTATTTATATACCCGTCTTTCTTTAAGTACCCTATCCGGTAAGCAGCTGCATAAAAAAAAGAACCATGTAAACGGTTTTCTCAATAATTATCCTGATTTCTCTATAAAACCATTAGATAATCAAACGCGAGGCGATGCCTACAAAATTTTAGATAGATGGGCAGCAGAACAGGAAAAGGTGCAGGAGACTGATTTTCAGGCAGCGCAACTTGCTCTTGAGGCTCCCTCATTGGATGACTTTACCGGGTTAGTGGTATATGTCCAAGAGATACCGGTCGCATGGTGTTTGGCAGAGCTTATAGCTCAAAATACCATCGCTGTTGTGCATTTTGAAAAAGCCCGCACGGATTTCCGCGGAAGCTATCAATATATCAATTATGCCTTTGCCCAATCACTACCCGAACACGTAGTGTACATTAACCGTGAACAAGACTTGGGGGATGAGGGGCTGCGTCACGCAAAGATGAGTTATAAGCCGGAGGGATTTGTAAAAAAATATCGGCTGGACAAAGGAGCTTTGACTGTATGAAATTAGTCAGTACCCGAAACAATCATCAGGTTGTATCCTTTAAACAGGCAATCTTTGATTGTATGCCTGCCGACGGCGGTCTCTATGTGCCGTATTCCGAACATGATCTGCGTTCATGGATATTGCACATGAATGAACAGACTGCCTTTTCTGCAATAGCCGGTTCGTTGACTGCTGCATTGCTCAAAGAAGAGATTAGTCCTGTTATTTCCGAAAGGATTGCCGCTGCTGCCTTTAAAGACTTTAGTCCGCGTCTGCGTCAGCTGGATGACCGCCTGTTTTTACTGGAATTGTTCCATGGGCCCACCGGTAACCATCGGGATTTCGGTTTTTTATGGCTTGCCTCTGCTTTGGAACATCTGTTGACCATGGATGAAAAGCAGGCAATCGTGATTGCTTCCAGTACCGGTGCAGGCGGTAGAAGTATGGCGGCTGCTTTTGGGAACAAAAAACATCTCAAACTGATCATTCTCTACCCAAAAGGTTGTGCACGAGGGCTTAAACCGGAACATCTTGTCCAAAACGGCGGATCCGTGTATCCGGTAGAAGTTGATGGGGACAATGCAGACGTAGAAAATCTTATCAGATTGATTTATCAAGAACGGAATATCATTGAAAAATATAACCTAACCCTTGCCAATACTGTCAACATCGGGCGTATTCTGCCGCAAGTATTTTTCTACATGTTTGCATTTACCCGCATTAAAACCAGAACGGCTGGAGAGATTTTTTATGCCGTTCCTTCCGGCAATTATGGCAACCTTGCAGCAGGCTTATATGCTTGGAAGTTCTGTCTGCCGGTCAACGGGTTTATCACCGATGCAACACCGGCATTAACCTGTGATGATGCAGGGCAGTGTTGTTGTATGGCTTCCTCCGTTCCTTTGGCGGAACGAGGTCATGCAGATGCTGCGGTTCCGTCTAGTATTGAACGGCTGGAACAGATATTTTCCGTTAGCCCTGCCGTGATGAAGTCTATTATTTTTCCGGCAGCAGTGTCCGATCAAGAAGCGGAAAATCTTATTCGGCTATCCTATAAACGCTACGGTATTATGTTCGATACGGCAACAGCCCATGCGTATGCAGCGGTTCAAAACCGGAATATGTTTAAACGGCAGGGTGTTGAGTCGCTGGTATTGGTATCTAAAGATCATCCTGCTTTTGAAAGTGATATCTTAAGCAGAATATGCGGTGAACCGCCTATCATCCCTGAATATTTACATGGTATAGACACCCCTCTTCAAAATGTCCCCCTGATTACGGGTAGAAAAGAAGAGTTAATCCATATTTTAAACTTAGTAAAAGAGGTACAATAATGGCTTACAAATTAGACGGTGCAAAATTTCCCACATTGGAAGATTTGGTAGAAGCGCTCTACCCCCTTTACGCAGACAAAATGAGCGAAGAGGACTTTAAAAAATACGCAGAAGCTAATGCGGAAAAGAGTTGAAATAGCTCAATACATCTCTAAAAACTAAAACCGTATCATTAAAGATATATCGATTAATCTTTTAGATGATTAATCATTTGGAGACACTGATGAATTTTTACCATATACTCACCAAAAGGGGCATTATGCCGATTTTGTGGTATGGCGTTGCTGTTATTGCAGCTCCGTTTCTCTTTGCTGCGCAAAAGCCGTTAACGCAAGCTGCTCAGGGAACGTTTTCCGGGGATTATGTTATCTATCGCGATTATTCATGGAAAAGTCCAACATGGATTGGGTTTTTATACTATGATGATGAAACGTATGGGACATTTATCCATACACCGGATAAGAACAGTACTGTCTCAATTCTTTTCAGCGGTACAGCGGAGGGGACAAAGCTTAGCCTAACCGGGCAGCAAATTATTTCACCGATTACACCGGATGACACTTTTGCCGTTAATTATTTGATGACGCTTCTTCCTAAATTATATGAAGTAGGGACGTTTCCGCGTCCTAAGGATGAAGTCTACGGCGCTGCGGCGGTACAGGCGCATATAGAAGAATTCGGCGGGGCTGTTGATTTACGGTTTCAATCTTTTGTGCCGCTATTCCATCTTACATCAATGACAGGCGCTAAAAAAGAACTCATTTTAGAATTAACGGAGATTGGAACCATCCAAGGCAGCTCAGAAGCCTCCTTCTACGGATATTCTCCAGCAGAACCAAAAACAGCTGCCGCTGCTTTCAAAGCTGATAAAAAAGCACAAAAAGAAACGGTTTCTGTCTCCGGTATTCCCCTTTTGTTGGATAGCCAGTGGAAAAAAATAGCAGATAATTCGTTTTTATGCGGAAATACCGCTTTTTTAACGGTCAGCTCAATAGCGCTGCCCCCGCCGGAAAACAGCAGCTCCTTAACCCAAACGGAACAGTTGATCCGCATACTGACAGGTTCAAGTCAATATGCAAAGGTATTGCTGCCGTATACCGTTATCACCGGCACAGCTGATACGTTTACGCTTACGCAGTCGGTATATGATGTTGAATCCAAAAAAGTCAGCAAGGATATAAAGCGCTGCATCAAAAATAAAAACGGCACTATTACGGTGATCAGTCTTACCGTGGAAAGTTCTGCATACCATGCGGAGCAAGCATATTTTGACCGTTTATTCCCATAGAACACTCAAGCCGATTCCAATGAGCGGGAATATACTAAAGACCAGAAAGAGGACGGGATAACCGGCATAATCGATAATGTAGCCGCCGGTCATACTGCCGATGACGTTCGCGATACCGTTTGCTGCGGTAAAAAACGTCATCGCGGTAGCGGTTCTCCCCCGGCTATGTGCAGCGCAGAGCAAAACACCCAGCGGGTAAAACAATCCGAAACTGATTGACTGTAAAAGCTGCCCGATAATAGCTCCGCTTATGCCGGGTATAATAATGTAGCAGATATTCCGGATTACCATGCTGACTAAACAGACAATGATCAACTGTTTCTTCCTAAACCGCTGCATCAATGTGCCGGAGATAATCATAATAGGAATTTCCGTCATTGCCGATAGCGCCCATAGCCCCGCAGATGCATCAATATTGAGGTATTCTTCAACATAGAGCGAAAAGAAGCGCTGGCTGGGCACAAGTCCGATAAAGCCGAGAAACATCAGCAGCAGACATTCCCAAAATGGACGAGGGAAGGAAACTGCTTTCAATTCTTTTTCAACATATTCTGCTGCTCCGGCTGTATGTTCTGCTTCTGAATCCCGCTCCGGCGGCGCAGTACGTACCGTCCGGCGTAAACCAGGGGTAAGCGGGAGCATAACAACAAGGAGCAGGGCTGTACAACTAATAGTAAGGATAACCGAAAGCGGGTGTTTGCCTGAAATAAACGGAGTAAATTGCAGAAAGAGGTTGAGACAAACAAAACCTACAGACCCGATCGCCCGTATTTTCCCATATTGGGTATTATTTGATCCGAGCTCCTTCGCGGTAAAACCGTCCAACACCGGTACAAAGCCCTTATACCCCACAGAAAACAGCGCGAGGCAAACCGCAGTAATTAGAAAAGAATGAAACCGGTACACCGGTAATAAAAGCAGCGCAACATCAATCCCCAATAGCGCCATCACTATGCCGTACCGCCCGGTTTTATCAAGATACGGGGTAATAAGAAAAGGAACAAGACTCCCCACAACTTCCATTACTCCCAGCAATATCCCAATATCCGAAGCGGAAAAGCTCAGCGCCCGCAGTGTAAGCGGCAAGTAGCTATTGACGATCGCATAAATCGCAAATAACAGAAAATAGGGCAGTCCCCGTCTCAATATAATACTCATAACTGCTGCTTATTCGTTCCGGCGGCTTTAAGCATTCCGCAATGTATGCAGCAGCTTCTGCTTCATGTTGGATAAGGTATGGGTAAGCGATACCTTGTAGATGTGAGGATTGAGCAGGCGGCGGGATGTAGGATGCAGGCATTCCAACTGCTGCGCCGTCCGTTGATGCATATCCTGCAAGGTCTCTTTTGTGCCGGCGTATACCCCCTTGTTGATTTTTAGATGCAGCAGCTCCTCAGCTTTTGCCGCCTTAAACGAAAAACTTTGATAATCATTTAAGGGATGGTAATAGGTAATTGTAGAGCCTGTTGTTATTTTTTCATCATGAAGCCCGATAATATCCGCCTTAAAAAAGCCGTCTTCATCACACAGCCGCCATACCTGCTTGATTCCCGGATTGGTGATTTTTGCAGGATTGTCCGAAATTTTCATTACCGGTTGCCATGTTCCGTCATCAGTCTTGTGTGCTGCCAGCTTATACACACCGGTGAAAGAGGCTTCCTGTCCGCCGGTTACCATGTGTGTTCCAACACCCCATGAATCAATCGGCGCCTTGTTTAAAATCAGCGATTCGATGATCTCTTCGGTTAATTCATTGGAAATAGAAATTTTTGCCTCCGGTAAGCCTGCCGCATCCAGCCGCTTTCGGACTTCAGTGCTCAAGTACTGCATATCTCCGGAATCCAGCCTTACCCCAAAGTTCTTTCCCTTGGCTTGCAGCTTTTTTCCAACCTTTATCGCTGCCTCAATGCCGGAGCCGAGCGTATCATAGGTGTCAATTAAAAATACTGATTTATCCGGATAGATAGCAGCATACTGTTCAAATGCTTCTTCTTCGCTTGGAAAGGACATAACCCATGCGTGAGCCATCGTGCCCATAACCGGTATATTATAGAGTTTTCCCGCCAGTGCATTGCTTGTACCGGCAGCTCCTCCGATAATAGATGCCCGGGTTGCGCTCATTGCACCGTCCGGTCCCTGCGCTCGCCTGAGTCCGAATTCCATAATGGAAGATTTGCCGGAAGCTAACCATATACGGGCTGTTTTCGTTGCTATCAAACTCTGAAAATTGATGGTATTAAGAATGAGCCCTTCCAGCAATAATGCTTCGATAATCGGGGCTTCAATACGGAGAATCGGCTCTGATGAGAAAATCAAACTGCCTTCATCCATTGCCCATATTGATCCTGAAAACCGAAATCCCTTGAGATAGTTCAAAAAATCATCATCAAAAAGATTCAGACTTGCAAGATAGGCAATATCGGACTCTTCAAAATGGAATGCTTGGACAGCTTCTAAGAGCGGTTCCACTCCGGCAAGCACTGCATAGCCGCCCTTAAACGGATTCCGTCTAAAAAACATGTCAAACACACAGGGTCTATTATTTTGCCGTTTAAAATACCCTTGAGCCATCGTTAGTTCGTAGAGGTCTAAAAAAAGCGCATTGGTTATCATTGTTTTTCTTCCTTTGTGTATAATTATGCTTATATGCTAATTGTACCTCTAAAAACTTCTGTTTTTAGAGATGCCTTGATTACCTTCTAGTGTAATTTACAGCGGAAATCGCGTCCGTACCAGTTGCCGGATTTCTTCCGGGCAGTCTAAGCTGCACGCTGCATGGTATAAGGCTTCGGCATCAGAGAGTCTGATTGCGGCAATCCGCTGGGCAATCTCCGGTATCTTTTGCGGACTCATACTGAAACTGCGTAAGCCCATACCCAGCAAAAGCGGAACAGCATCCGCATCGGATGCCATTTCACCGCACATAGACACAAAGCTGCCGTGCGAATTGCCGGTATGGCGTAATAGCGGCGTTGCTTCTATTACGTGCCGTATGAGCCGCAGTACTGCCGGGTGAAAGCAGTCTGCTAAATGTGCAACGGTTTGATTTTCCCTATCTACTGCCACCGTGTATTGAATAAGGTCATTCGTTCCAATAGAAAAAAAGTCAACAGCCGGTGCATACAGCTCCGCAGCAATCGCAGCGGAAGGAACTTCAACCATAATACCAAGCGGAATATCTTTCTTGTACGGGATATGCTGTTGTTCGCATTCCAGCTCAAGCTCTTTGATAAGCGCCTGCACTGCGCTTATTTCTTTCTTGCAGGAAATCATGGGGAGGAGAATATGCAGATTTCCGGTACACCCAGCCCGCAGCAGTGCCCGCAGCTGTGTTTTAAAAATCGTGGGACGGTCTAAACAATAGCGGATGGCTCGCCACCCCAGTAATGCATTCCGTTCCGAAAGAGTTCTCTGTTCTTCCAGCATTTTATCGGCGCCGGCATCAAAGGTACGGATGAGTACGGGCTTTGTTCCCATCTCCTTTAATACCGTACAATAGGCTGTGTACTGCTCTTCTTCACTCGGCAGAAGGGCTTTACCTAAAAACAGAAATTCCGAACGAAAGAGTCCGATACCGGCGCTCTGTTGCACTAGGGAGTCTTCAATATCTTCGGGAAAGGCGATATTTGCACTAATCCGCACCGGAACTCCGTCTGCTGTGTATACGCTCTCATAACTTTGCGCCGGGCAGGAAACCGGGGCATCCTCTCTATTTTGTATACGGATTTGTGTTTGCTCATCGGGTTCCAATATGAGCAGCTGCTGTGTTGCATCCAGAACTGCATACATACCATCCTGCACAGCTTGCATCAATCCCGAAACAGCAACCAGCATCGGGATATTCCATGCCCGTGCCATAATGGCAATATGGCTGGTAACCCCGCCTTCTTCTATAACAATTCCCCGCGGTGCAAGTCGTTTGATTTCGAGGGCTTCTGATGGTTTCAATATTTGTGCTGCAAGTATAGCGCCGGGCATGATGCCGCCAAATCGGGATTGTGTTTGTTGCTGTTGCGAAGTTAAATATGCAAAAACCGGTTCATAGGCATCACGAATATCAATAGCCCGTTCAGAAAGGTAGGTATCGCCGGAAGCTGTCATAGCGATGATCAGCTCATCAAGTTTGCGTTTTAATACATACTCCGCATTCATCATTGATTCTGTAATTTCTGTATAGACACTTTCTATAAAGACCGCATCGACCAGCATCACCCGGTGTGTTTCTAAAATAGTCTGTTCAGGAGATTCTGCACGGATATCCGTTGTCAGCTGTTCGGTCAGAGCTAAAGACAGCTGCGTCTGCGCTGCCGTCAGGGCTTTTTTGAGCCGGTCTTTCTCCGCTTGAATATCAGCAGAGTCGATCGCATAGACCGGTATTGCTTGTGCCGCCGTATCAGGAATACATGCAATAATGCCCGCAGCTGTACCTTTGCAAGCGGATAAACCAGTAAATCGCTTCATAAAAGCATTATAGATAAAATAAGAGATTTTGCATATATGATAGAGGACACATACAGATATTAAGGATATATTAAAAAAAGAAAGCAGAAAAAGCGGTCCCTACGGGAATCGAACCCGTCTTTTAAGATTGAGAATCTCATGTCCTAACCGATAGACGAAGGGACCAAAAGCGATGTAGGTTGATCTACTAACAGGAAAGCGCTAAAAATACCTCTTTTTAGCGCTTTCTGAACTATTCCCCAGGGAGGATTCGAACCCCCACAAGCAGAACCAGAATCTGCGGTGCTACCATTACACAACCGGGGAATGCTGATGGATAATATAATAGCATAAAATTATCAGATGTGTCAAGCCAATGAACGGCAAGAGCACGAAAGATATTAACCCTGTTCGGAAACTTCCGTTTCTGAACAGGCTACCTTGAAATGCGATGTTCTAAATCGTGCTATTTGCGCGATTGAGAACTCGTCGACCTATTCGAAAACGCAGTTATCGAATAGGTCTATTCTCTTCCAGTAAAGAAGCCGCCATTGTTTTTTGCAAGCGGGTTTTGTGCTCTTGTTGTAACAAAAAATACCCTCTTGCATAAAATATTTTTTTTTGCTATAGTATTTTTATTGTTTATCGGCGCCGTGCCCAAGTGGTAAGGGAGAGGTCTGCAAAACCTTCATTCATCAGTTCGATTCTGATCGGCGCCTGTTTTCTTTTTAAACTTCTGAATATCCGGCTTTTATCAGTTCATATCTTTTTCTAAAGTTCCGTCTGAATTTTCATTTTCTTGATGCTGTGTGAGGGCGGCTGCAACCACCTTATGCGCACAACACCTCTGACACTTGGCGTCGGGGGTGTTGATTTCTGAAAAATACCGGTTAGAGGAATAGAAATAACGTTTTATACTCCATGAGCATCCTACTTATTCTGATTGCAGACCGGTTGAGACGTGCTTCTATGCTTTCATTAGCGCTGAACCCGTCCTGAAGCATTACCATTGGCAAGCAGCTTTACCTCATCGACCGAAACCGCGTTAAAGTCTCCTTCGATTGAATGCTTTAAACAAGATGCTGCCGTTGCAAACTCTATCCGATCCTGCGGTGCATAGCCCTTGAGCGCGGCATAAATAAGCCCCGCTCCAAAGCTGTCGCCGCCGCCTACCCGGTCAACAATCCGGACAGCATATTTGTTACTATAATAAGCAGTACCGTTTTCGTACAGCAGCGCAGACCAGTTGTTATCGCTTGCAGAAAGAGACTCCCGTAAGGTGATGGCTACCGTTCTAAAGCCAAAACGCTGGGTTAGAGCTGCGGCGACTTCTTCGTAGCCTTCCCGGTTGAGTTTGCCGGAATGTATATCCGTATTGTGAGATACAATACCGAATACATCGGCTGCATCTTCTTCATTTGCAATACATACATCGACATATCCGCAGAGTTCCTGCATTACTTCCCGGGCTTTTTCTTTTGACCACAGCTTTTTGCGGTAGTTAAGATCGCACGAGACTGTCAGCCCGCGTGCTTTGGCAGCCGCACACGCTTCCCGGCACAGCTGCGCCGTTTTAGCGCTCAGCGCTGGGGTAATGCCGGTAAAGTGGAACCATGAAGCCCCTTTGAATATTTCGTCCCAGCAGAAATCCGCCGGCTCTGCTTCGGAAATTGATGAGGGCAGCCGGTCATAAATCACTTTTGACGGACGCTGGGACGCTCCTTTTTCCAGATAATAAATACCAATCCGGCTGCCCCCGCGGGCAATATGTCCGGTATGCACACCGAAACGGCGCAGCGCATTTACTGCCGCTTGTCCGATTTCATGTGCAGGGAGCTTGGTTACAAAGGATGCATCAATCCCGTAGTTTGCAAGCGAAACAGCAACATTCGCTTCGGCACCGCCGTAGGTAGCTCCAAATGTTTCCGTCTGCACAAAGCGGGTATATCCCGGCGGTGCAAGCCTGAGCATAATTTCTCCAAAGGTTACAACGCGGGGATGTTCAGGGTAAGAAACCGGAGCGGCGGTTTTTTTTGCTGCTTGTGTACGGTGGGCAGCCGCCTCAGGCTCCTCTCCCGTTGCGGGGTTTTGCGGCGTTGTCTGAGCGCAGCTGTCTGTATGCTGCAATGCGCGGATTTTTTTCGCAGCAGCGGCGGTCAATGCGGTTATCTGTGTAAAATCATGTGCGGTGATAAGCTCTTTGGGAAGCATCCAGCTTCCGCCGCAGGCAAGAATTGCCGGATGCTTGAGATACTGGAGCAGATTTTGTCCGTTAATGCCGCCGGTGGGAATAAAGCGTACTGACCGGTAAGGTGCTGACAGCGCTTTGATCATCGGTAAGCCGCCAAGCGCTTCAGCTGGGAAGAATTTAAGCACGGTTAAGCTGTACGCAAGCGCCGCCTCTATCTCTGTCGGAGAAGATACACCGGGAACTATCGGCAGTTTCCGCTCAAGACAAAACTCCACCACTTTGGGATTAAACCCCGGACTGACAATAAATTGGGCACCGGCTGCTGCGGCGCGTTCAGCTTGTTCAACCGTCAGCACTGTACCGGCTCCCACCAACATATCAGGGAATGCTGTGCGCATCTTGCGGATAGCTTCTGCGGCAGCATCTGTTCTGAAGGTTACTTCCGCACAGGGAAGCCCTCCGTCTATCAGCGCCTTTGCAACCGGCTCAGCATCCGCCGCATTATCCAGTACCGCAACCGGTATCAATTTTATTTTTTCCAGTTGTTCAATTATTATCATATATTCTCCTAAATATAGTTTACCTAGATACTCGCATTATGCAACAGTATTAAAAAATAAACCGTAAGGATGATATGTTTTAATCGCCGGGTAATTCGATGCTCTTATCTGACGGGATAAAATAAGTAGGCAGCCGTAAATTCCTCCTCTTACACCTTAAACTTACCTACCTCCCGAACCAGCAGTTCAATCGTGTCTTGGTTACGGAGGCTGATGCTGTTTACTTCCTGCATAGCAGTGGAAATCTCTCCGGCATTCGCATTCATCCGATTCATTGCAGTATCAATAGTATTGGTAATCTCACTCAAAGAGGCTAAAACTTCCGCTGCTTTACTGCTCAAATGCATCATACCGCTTGAACCTTCTGAAACTTCAGCAGTAATTGCCTTGATTGTTGCAATATTTTGCAGCATCCGTGCGCTATTTGTATTCTGCGCCGTCATTGCCTGCATAATTCCATCTTGTTTTTGCAGCACCGTATCGGTTAATGAAAAGGCTTCTTCAAAAATATGTTCTACCGCAACAGAATCTACAGCGATTGTATCAATTTTCTGCTTTAAGTTTTTCAGCGCTGCGGTAATATTTTTTCCTTGCATCGCAGAGTCTTCCGAAAGTTTCCTAATTTCATCAGCAACAACGGCAAACCCCTTTCCCGCTTCCCCGGCATGAGCCGCTTCTATTGCCGCATTCATTGCCAATAAATTCGTCTGCGCCGCAATATGCTGAATAACATCGCTTGCTTCCAATAAGCTTTCGGACTCCGTACTCATTGCCTGCGTAACCTTGGCAATACCCGCAGCGGAACTCCGCGTCTGTGTAGATTTTGCCGCCAGTTGTTCAATAAAGTTTTTGTTCTTCGCAACCGTTTCCGTTACCGATTTACTATGTTCAGCCATTTGGTCTATCGAAGCCGCCGCATCAGAAATCTCCGCCGACTGCTTTTTAATATCGGCATCAAGCGTATTGATTGCTGAGCTTATCTCTTCAATAGCGGCAGCTGTCTCGTTCACACGGGTATACTGTTGAGCGCTTTGTGTCCGTACCTCTTCGATTGCTGCTGCAATATGCGTTACCGCCGTAACGGATTTATCCACATTTTGCGTCATATCCTGTCCTACCGCCTTCATTACCGCCGTACTATTTCCAACCGACTGTACTGCATGCGCAATTTTTTGAATCGTCTGATTAAAGTAATCGGCAATATCGGTCAGCTCATCATTTCCCTGTACCGGCAGCGACACCGTTAAATCACCATCTCCTTGAGCAATCTCCCGCAGCATACCGGATGTTTGCTTAAGCGTTCGGGACATCTTCGCCGGAATAAGTAAACTCACTACAATAATAAACAGCATCAATGCAATAAGATAGGGCATCAGATTTTTTATCACCATACCGGTGAGCCTATTTGCATACGTGGCAGGAATAATAATGCCAAGCGTCCATTGCGGCGAGTGCGGAATAGGGCTATATACCATAAAATACTTTTCCCCCTGCTTGGTAAAGGTGCGTATGTTTTCAACCCCATTAATCATATCATTGCCAATCGCAGTCATACCGGTAAAGCCCTGCTTGTCCAGCTCCTTAATATTCAGCTTCATCACTTGTTCAACATCAGGATGCGCAACAAAAACCCCGGCATTATCCACAATGACCCCATATCCGCTGCCGCCGATATTTATTTTTTCCGCAATGCCGGAAATCGACGTACCGTCAACCCCGGCAATCATAATCCCTTGATTTTTTCCTGCCGCATCGTGTATACCATGCCCAATAATAATCAGCGCTGCATTGGTAGTCGCCCCCACAAAAGGATTCGTAATGTAGTGATCCTGATTTTCATAGATAATCGGCTTAAAATACGGCAGCGGACGGGCATCCAAATACTTTCCCTTCGATGTCCAGCCTTCTCCGCCCGCTTTTACATACGCTAAAAAAAGATACCGGGTGTCAGCCATTCTGTTATACGCCTTAATCAGCAGCGGCTGAATAATATTCCAGTCATCAGACTTCATCTCATCCGTTTCCGCATACGCCTTTAGCATATTATTCGTTCCCGCAAGCCACTCACCAATCTCGTCCGCTTTCCCGCGCGCAATCGTTTTGATATTTTCTATTTCTTCTGCTGCAACGGTTTTATTCACCCGTATATGCACCACCGCAAGAATAAGCCCAAAAGAAAACACAAAAATGCCAATCAGAATAATTCGCAGCCGCATTCCGATACTAGATCGGCGTTTTCCTCCCTCGCCCCGTTCTTGCAGCTGCTTATCAGCCTTATTTGTTATCATGTCAAAACCCCTATAATGTTATATATCCTAGCGTTAGAGATATTTTACTATAGTTTTGCTGTGCTTACAAGGTTAAAATCAACCCGCACGATTAACCCGCAAAGAGGTTTATCTTCCGGTGTTCTGCATTTCATTTGCTGATGATAATGGGCGTTTCCCGTCTCAGCCAGCATCTGCTCCAGCCGGGCAGATACTGTCCAAGACAGGCCGGGCTATCCGCTTGTATCTTTTTATTGCTACTGTCAACACACGCAGCGCTTCTCCTCACGTCGAAGGCTGCAGCCGATTCGTATCAGCAAGAAAAAGGATACCGCTTCTATCCCTAACGCGGGGGCAAACAACCGATGCGGCATTTTGTGTAACACTTCGCACGGAATAAGCAACCCTGACGCAAGCGGCGGGGTATTAAATCCTCGCACGGAATGCAGGCGATTTGCAAAAGGAAGCTTTTTCCGTATAATAGCCGGATAATGAGTAATCACACACCTTTTTACGAAAAATTTGTTAAACAGCCTGCAAAGCCGCGCGCCGCAGGCAGGGATGAGAGCCAATCCCGCAAAGAAAAAACACGCAACCATACCGCATCGGCAGCAGTGCCGCCGCCTGTCCGGCATACAGGTAAGCGGAATATTGCATACCGGTTCGGCACACCGGTGTTTTCTCCGCTCGCTGCCGAAGCTAAAAATATTTTAGACCATTTTCCCGACATCTTAGCGCAGGTATTACCGCTTGATTCGCAGAAAAAACAACAGCTGCCGCAGCATATTCAAGCGCTCTTCCACGAATTAACCGACGAGCGCAGTAGTAGAAAAACGCATTATCTGAATAACCCGGTTAAACTTTCCGCATACACACATTACTATGTATGGTGGAACTTGGTACGGTTGGTTAAGCTGCTCAACAATATTGAACTGCCGCTCAAAAATGGTGACTATGCTGCGGATTTCGGTTCCGGCCCGCTTACATTCATCTGTGCGCTTTGGATTGCAAAACCGGAGCTGCGGACTAAAGAGCTGACATGGTATTGCGTGGACATTTCGCATAAAGCGCTGAGCTTTGGGGAAGAACTCTTCTTAGCTCTTTGTGCGTATACGGGGAAAACCGGGAAAAGAACCGGTACTGCGGAGACCCCGTGGCGGATTAAAAAGGTATGCGGCGCATTCGGTGCACCGCTAAACGAAAAGCTCTCCTTAGTAACTGAAGCGAATATGTTTAATGAAGTGTTTTGGAATAGCCCCCTCTCGCTTGATGAGCAGGCAGATAAAACACGGGAGCTTCTTATGCGTTATTTGCAGCCGCAGGGTGCTGTCCTACTCATTGAACCGGGTATACCGCTCGCCGGAGAGTTTTTAAGTCTTGTACGGGCAGAACTCTTGCAGGAAGGCTTTGCAGCTGTGCAACCCTGTCCTCACGGTCAGCTCTGCTGTTTTCCCAATAGAGATACACGGGAGCGTGCTGCCGGCGTACCGATTGCAGCGCATAAATGGTGTCATTTTACCTTTGAAACAGACGATTCCCCTCAGAACCTGCTCAAACTTTCCGAAGCTGCTCATCTGGGAAAAGCGCGGGCAAGTTTGAGCTTTATCTTTTGTTCAGCGGATAAGGATGCCGGGCGGAATCCGGCGGCGCTCTCAGGCTCGGCAAACACGCAGCCTGCATCCGATGCGCAATACCCGCTGCCGGCTTTCGGGGCAGCAGAAAGGAGGACTGCACAGCAGCAAAGCACACAGCAGCAAAGCACACAGCAGCAAAGCGGCATACCGGTGCGCATTTGTTCAGATATTATCATACCGGCACCGCAAACCCTCGGCAGATATGCGTGTTCGGAAAAAGGCTTTCTCCTGCTTACCACCCCAGCACACAAGGATTCCGTACTCAATGCAGCAGTGTCCGGCACGCTGCTTATGGTACCGGAAGCAGCCATACAGATCAGCCGCCGCGATAAAAAGACACACGCCGTGCTGGTACCGCTGGAATAAGGGACGCATATCAGTTTAGATGCAGCCTTACAAAAATTCCATCATTCGGTAACATATACAGTGATGAAAGACGGCATTTCCGATATGTGTTGTATGAACAATGACTATCTTATGGAGGAATTACAGGCGGAAGATATACACAAGAAGTAGAGAGCCGGTTGCGCCGGATAAGGAGAGGAGCAGTTACTTATCCGCAAGGCTCTCCAGCCATGCCGCTAACTTTTCTTCATAGCGCGGAAAATTCTGCCGCCCCCATTGTGAACAACAAAAATCGGTTCCGGCTATTCTAAAGTTCCTCCAGTAGCGTGCATAACCTGCATTATCGAAGCAGTTCCTCCAGTCGGTTTGCAGCAAAGCGTAACTGATACCGAATGTTTTACTACAAAAATCCTTATCAAAGCGAATCTTCGTTTCATACTACAACTCCTTTTTACCAATTGGTAATGTGGAGTCAACGGGTACTTGCCTTAATTGCCCATTAACATTAGCCACTACCCATCAGTTTAGCGCTTCGACTTCCGCTTGGGAAAGACCTGTCATTAGGCAAATTTCTGCTACCGGATAAGCTCGTTGACGCATCAGCCGTGCTGTTTCGAGTGCTTTTTGCAGAGAACCTTGAGATATTCCTCTGGCAAAGGCTATTTTACCTGCTTCTTCTCTCTGTATTGCAATATCCGTGTCATAGTCATATTCGGCTATTAACAATGTTTATTACCTCCTCTCTTTTGAAAATATATGGCGCATCTACTGCGTCGCATCATC
>NZ_JBQNBW010000002.1:0-69541 GCF_052169735.1 Treponema sp. | reverse complement strand
TCAATGCAACAGTTTCCAAAATTGATATTTTGTTCAACGGTTGCATTTTAAGGAACAACTTTTTAAAACGAAGTGCGTGAAAGCGGAGAACCGATCCAAACTCCCTCTGCCCCGAGATATTCTTTTTTCTGTCCTTCAATAAGGAATTGCACTGATTTAACCGTTGTAAACTCCGTAGCCGTAAACACCACCTGAGAAAGCTGTGCAAGTGCACCTTCAATGCCATATTGATTAAATTGAAATTCTTCACTCACATTGATAAAAGCAACCCCATCCTTCACCCATGCAGAACGCAATTTTGTATCGGGAGGAATCAAGGTACGCAGACCTTGTTTTGCTTCTTCCATAGCGGGGGCGGCAAACAAGGCAGTCAGAGCATCGCTCATAGGCATATCTGATTTCAGCAACACCCTAATAACCCTTTGCCGGCTTAACTTACCGTCTGCATCCACCCTTACCCAATAAAGGGCAGTCTTCCGGACATTAGTTTGAGTATCACTAATAGAAAGCTCCTGATCTGCCCGCTGCACTGAAGCTTTTTCCTTCTGAAGAATTGGCGCAGCGCTCTCTGCCGGTACCTGCATTCCCTGTTCTGCATTCCCCCTTCCCTCTCTGATGCCCTGCACATGCTGTACATCATCCTCGGAAAGATTTTGCCCTTCATTACCTACTATTGTATTTGCTGCGATTCCATCACCGGATTCCGATTCTTTATCAGTCTGTACCGGAATAAGAGGCATTTCTTGAACAAGCTCTGTCTGTTCAGGTTTTAGTTCCTTTTTTTTCAGAAAAATACTTTTTGCATTCGTTTTATCAAGAACAAATGAAATTGTTTCCCGGTTTAAGTAGAACAACCCTACTATTAATAAAACAAATATCACCCAAAACAAGCAGCCGAACGGCATCTTACTTTTTGCATGCAGTGCCATAACCGGCATCATACGACACTTTGGAGACGCTATGCAAGTAGGCGTCAGCCTTGACTGCACAGTATATTTAACCTAAAATGCAAGTATGCGAGTACTGTTATATGACCAAGACCTACAAAGAAATAAATGCCTCAAACGGTATCTTGAAAATAAGAACATACAGGTTAAAGCAGTCTACCAGCTAAGAGATTTCTTAATGAAAATTGAAAAACCGTCATTAAAAATAGTGATTGTGGAACAAACATTAGTACAGCACTATAACCTTAATATCGAAGATGTTTTATACCGTTTGGGGCTTGAACTCATTGTAATCGTATATGTCGAAACGGAAGATATGTTTGACTTTAGCATTCACTATGTCGAAGAGTATCTTTACTTTCCGTTTACGACAGCAGAAGACAAGCAGCTCTTCAAAGCAATAAAAAAACATCTCAAAAAGCGTAAAAAAAAGAAAGCGAAACATGCAGCTAAAATTGAAGAGAAACGCCTTCTTCCTGACAGTACCGATCAAAAAAACGATACAGCAATAGAATCAGTAATGCATCTTTTTACACAAAAACAGCGAATACTCATAACGCAGCTTATAGAAAAAAAAGAAGGAATTACAATAGAAGAAATGATTAGATTACTAGATGCAGAAAAAATGAAAAACGCCAGTAACTACGTCCAAGTACAAATATACCGCTTACGGAATAAATTAAACAGCATTCTTGGCAAGAAATACATTATATCTTGCAATGATCATACCTATCGGCTGATTTATCAACTGAAATAAAACAGTGCTAAAACAGCATAAGTCCGGATACGCAGGTATATCATCTTACTATACAGCGCAGTAAAAATAATCATCTACTGACTACTGACTGCTTGTATAGTAAGATTAAAAACAAGAGTACTACTTTGAAAGTACTGCTGCAATGCGCTCAAGAACCTTTTTACGATCAAGCGGCTTTACAATATAGTTCTTTGCACCCAACAGTAACGACTTCTTTACCAGCTCCTCTTTACCAAGAGCACTGATCATAACTACTTTTGCATTTTTATCAAAAGCCATTATCTGCTCGAGAGCAGTGATACCATCCATCTTAGGCATGGTAATATCCATCGTAACAAGATCGACATTGGGACATAATTCTTTGTACTTTTCAACACCCTCAAACCCGTCTCCGGCAGTAGCAATTACTTCATAGCCTTCACTGGTTAGGATTTGACCGATTTGCTTGGAAACGAAAATAGAATCATCAACAACCAATACCTTATACGCCGATCCATCTGCCCGTACACCGCCAGGGGCACGCTCATTAATAGATGGAAAATCTTGCTTAGAAATCATAGCCTACTCCTTTTATGCTCTGTCGCGAATAGCAACGTTAATTTCAATTTTTCCCTGCGCTGTTTCCATCGGTACAATCAATGCCTCAATATCGCTACTGGATATTGACATATTATCACCGGTAACTAGAGCAGGAGGCGTTAGATCGAATTTAAAACCAAGATCATGCAGTTTTGTTACAGCTTGTGCTGTAATAAGATTTGCGAGCTCAGTGATAGTTGCACGTCCAAGTTCATCGAATTCGGTAAACTCTTCTTGATTCATCACAGATGCAATTTTCAAGGCTGTTTCTGAAGTCATATCGAAAATAACACGTCCTTCAACGTCACCAGCTAAACCAACAATCGCAGCGACACCCATAACAGGCACACAAGTCGATTTTAAATACAAGTCGCCGCGTTTAACTTCGCCACCAAGTACTTGCACCAAGATATTATAGGCAGCTTCGCTAAACGGATTGATATACTCTACACGCATCAAAATCTCCTTCCGAAAAAATTAAACGAACAATAATATCCGTTACGGTACGAGGTCCGTTTACAGTTTTGTTCAAACTGCGCATGACCACCATTGAAACACAGTAGTCAGCCCTCTGTTTTATAAACAGCTGAAAGCCAAAAGGCTTCCAACTATCAGCTACAAGCTACTCCCGTGAGAAAGTAGTTATATCTCCCATTGCCTGCCTAAGCCATCCGCTTTGTTTAGGCATCATTTCATTTGCACCAAGGATAACAATACCGGTCGTTTTTAGCTTATCCCTAAATTCTTCTAACAATATACCCTGTTTATCTGGTTTAATAAAGGATAACACATCACGAGAAAGGATAATATCAACATCTGGTACAGTATTCTGATGCAGACAGTCATGATACTCAAAAAGTATCATGTCTTTTATTTCTTGATTAAAACTGTATGAATTGTTTACACCTTTGACCAGATACTGCTTAAAACGATTGATCACTTGATCTTCCGGTACCGTGAGCATCGGTGCATTGGAAATAGCCAAAAGATCGGCATCATTCGCATAAACCCGGATAGTTGCCCGCGGGTACTTCTGCTTTAACAACACAGCAAAGCTATATGTCTCATACCCGGAGCCGCAGCCGACATTCCATACCGTAATAACCTTACCATCGCTATCAGGAAGCGCCGAAAGCACAGCATTCATATATGCATCAGACCAGAACCTTTGAGAATCAGGCGAAAGGAAAGTATTTAAGAATTCCCGCGCTTGCTCCTCCGATTGGATTTGAATATCGGAAGCAACACGCATATCCCGCCATTCATAATACCGTTTCTCTACCCAAGCAGCATTGATCGGCGAAGCATAGAACTTACCAAGAGCAGCAAGCGTATCACTAATAAAGCGGATATCGAGAGCATCATTCGACTGTGAAACCTCTGCAGCAGCAGGTTTCGCAGCTGGGGCTTCAACAGGAGCAGCTGCTTCGGAGGCTTCCTCTTTTGCTTGAGCATTTCGAGCAGCAAATATTCTATCTACATCCAATAAAATATAAAGCTGTCCTGCATTTTCAACAACACCATAAATATATTTGATATTTATGTCACCGAAAATCGGATGCGGAGGCTGAATGGTATTTTTAGAAATACCGACAACCTTATCAATACGGTCAACAACAATGCCGAAAGTTTGATCATCAACATTGATAATAACCATACTTTCGATAGTATCTTTTGCACGCTGTTTAACCGGTATATTAAAGAAAATACGCAAATCTATGATCGGAATAATATCACCGCGGAGATTATGCACACCAAGCACAAAAGGAGCCGTATTGGGTACGTAGGTAAAATTATTTGCTTTTGCAATCTCTTTTACCTTCATAATATCAATTGCATAATCTTTTTCTGCAAGCGAAAAGGTTATCATCTTAAAATCTACAACAGAAGTGTGCTCCCGGATGTAATCTTCCTGCACTTCTTCATTGACATTTGTCTCTACTTCGGTTCTTTCCATGTCTTTCGATCTCCTTTTTACCAAATGGAGGCTTCCCGCCGTTCGCGAGCATGCATTTCCTGCTTGAGACCCAAATCAAGAAGCTGCCCCACATCAATAATCAATGAGACAGAACCATCTCCTAAAATTGATGCTCCTGCAATTCCCGGTGAATTTGTAAACTGGTCTTTCAATGGCTTGATAACAACATCTTCTTCACCGATAAGACTATCAACCATTAAACCGACCTTCTTTTCTGCCGTACCAACAATAACGATATAGTGATGTCCGTCATCGCCTTTTTCCACAGAAGGAACACCAAAAAGTCTGTTCAAACGAAGCAAGCTGATAACTTCATTACGCACATTGAAGACCTCGTAGCTGTCAATTCGGTTAATTTCTTCACTGCGAACACGGTGACTTTCGATAACCGACGTAATCGGAATAGAATACACTTCTTCACCGACACGGATCAGCAGCCCTTGAATAATCGCTAATGTCAGCGGCAGCTTAATGGTAAAGCGGGTACCGCGATTTCGCTCCGAAATAACCGTAACCGTTCCGTTCAATTTTTCAATATGTGTTTTTACAACGTCTAGACCGACACCCCGTCCGGAAACACTGGAGATAGTTTTTGAAGTAGAAAAACCCGGTGCAAAAATGAGCTGGTATGCTTCAACATCGGTAAGATTTTTACCCGGATGCAAAAGACCGCGTTCAACAGCCTTTGCTTTTACCGCCTCAACATCAATTCCCTTACCGTCATCAACAACTTCAATGACAATCATATTGCCTTCATTGCTTGCCCGCAGTAAGAGCGTTCCTTGTTCCGATTTACCAAGCTGTTTTCGCTCTTCCGGTGTTTCAATACCATGATCCATAGAATTACGCACACAGTGCATAATAGGATCGAGCAAATCTTCAACAACAGACTTATCAAGTTCGGTATCTTCACCTTCAATAACCAGCTGAATGTTCTTATTTAATGTACGGGAAAGATCACGCACAACACGCGGGAAGCGGCTGAAAATCTGACTGATGGGAACCATGCGGATTTTCATAACGCCTTCCTGCAATTCTCCTGATATTCTGCCAAGATTCTGTGCTGAAGAGCGGAACTTAGTAACCGAATACTTCATGGATGTTTCAAACTGACCAAATAGCTCAAACATTCCGGCATAATCGGCTGCAAGGTCCTTCTTAATCGTATTAAGATCAGAACCCTGCTGCATTTTTTCCATGTAAGAGGGGAACTTATCAAGCAGTTTTCGCAGGCGGTCTTTATATTCGCCATTAGCAGTTTGGAATAGAGCATACAGCTCGTTAAACTCCATAGCGCTTTGATTGAGAGATGCTTTGGTAATAACAGTTTCACTGACTAAGTTCAGCAGATAATCAATACGCTTTGCATCAACACGCAATACAGAACCTGATGAATGACTTGCATTTCCTGCAGCACCCGCGGGTCGTTTTTGATGATTAGCATCTGCAGCAGGAGCTGCCGCTTCCGTATGAGGAGCTTCAGCCTTTGATTCGACTTCTGGAGCAGAAGCAGCTACTACGGGCTTTACCTCCTGTGGCGGTGCAGCGGGAGCGGGAGCAGCTGTTTTTGAAGCACTGCCTTCAGCGCTAAAGGTTAGCTCGTCGATAGAAGCATTAAGCGTTACGTCAGGAATATTTGCAATAGCAAGCAGATTACTTTCACTTGAGGAAGAAGCAACATAATAGAGAACTTCAGGATGAAATTCATCTTCATAAAGCACATCAAACTCAGGAATCGTCTTTAATACAACGGCATCCTGTTTAAGAGCCGCAAACACCTGAATCCCCCCGACTGTATTCATCAAACTGCTTTCATCAAAATGTACACGGATAGCATACACCTTATTACCCTGTGGCACTGCTTCACGCAGCTCAAGAATTTCATATTCAGAAAGCAAGGAAGCGGGATCAACCGCATTCTCATCATGCACAGGAGCCGCTTGAACCTTAGGCTGAACAGGCACAGGCTTAGCCGCTTGCGGCGGAGTCTTCTTCTTACCATCTTTCTTCTCAGGGATATATGACCGCAACTTTGTTACCGTTGCAGATACATCTTGACTATATACTTCTCCATTGGATCGTGCCGCAAGCATATCTTTAATTATATCCAAAGAATGCAGTAACAGGTCAATGGTTTCTTCTGTAACTGTAACCTGATTCGACCGAATAGCATCCAGCAAATCTTCTACTGCATGAGTGAAACCGGATAATTCACTCATTTCAACAGTAGCAGAACCACCTTTCAAGGTATGCGCTGCACGGAAGATTTCGTCTATAGCTTCTTTATTGGTAGGATCCTGTTCAATAACAAGGATATTGCTTTCCAGCTGTTCTACCTGCTGTTCAGCTTCACTAAAAAAGTCTTTCAATAACTCTTCATTATTGATGTCCAGATAATCACTCATAGCAATAATTCTAATTGCTTTTTGAGATTAGTCAAGGGTCTCTAATACGAATTTTAACAGAATTATAGTGAATTATAGCTACCCGCATAAACGGGCACCAATAAACCGATTAGCCCTTGTGAGCAACATTTTTATATTTACAAACAATACATACATAAATTGAGATCATAAGACAAAACACGCCGATGCAACATGAAGTTTCATCGGCGCATTTTTAACAGACCTCAATTCTCTACTTTAAAAACTTACAATATTGGTCACGGTATTCTTTTACTTCTGCAATAATTGCATCAACATCAAGAACCATTTCCATCATACTGATTTGTTCTTCATAGACCTTAGGATCTATTTGGTTTTTAATCTCCGGTTCAACCACATGATAACACAAAAGTCCCAACGAGACTCCTGCCAACGGACCTGCAAAAGTGGGGTCACCGTTTGTCACGGTTTCACAGGCAAGACCTGAAGATTCTGCTTCCGCACCGCCGAGAAGAACTACTGTATTCTCACAGCCGTATTTTTCAGCTAAATCTTTAACCCGCTTTTGGTTTTCCAAGTCCATTGCGCCTGCGCTTGTTCAGACGAAGCATTCGGTTGCCGCATAAACAACTTCAGCCCCTGCTGTTTCAGCGCATAGCTTGATGGCTTCCCCGGGAATGCCGTCGCGGTCACCAATAATGATGACCTTTTTGCCTTTTAATTCCATAGCAATCCCTCCAAGGAAATTATATCAAGGGACATATCCCCGATATTTTATAACTATTGATACAAAACCATTAAAGATACTTTGCTAAAGTATCCTCAATTTGCTTTGCATTCAACCCTTCACCGGTCAAATGCTCTTTTTTTTCTCCATCAATATAGATAAGAATCGACGGCAGACCGAGCACTTGCTCTTTCATTGCAACACGGCGCCCAAGCCCAATATCAAAAGAGCAGAACTTTACTTTTCCTTCATACCGCTCCGCCATTGCGTGTACATCGGGCATCAACTGTTTGCACGGCACACACGACTGCGACCAGAAATCAACCAGTGTAACACCTTTTGAACCATGAACTTCTTGCTCAAATGACTCTTTTGTTAATTCAACCATTTCACGACCTCCTAACAATACAGACAAAAGCCTTCCATAAAAAGCAAAGTTTTTATGGAAACACCCTTTTATTTATTTTGTCATATTCTGGCGAGCCTTTATATCATCGATATAATTTCCAGCCCAGATTCCAGCCAATGCTCCATCCGCAGCGGCAGTCACTACTTGCCGAGATTCTTTCTGAATTACATCACCCGCTGCATAAATTCCGGGCACATTGGTTTCCATACGACCATTTGTGATAATATAGCCTGCTTCATCAAGTTTTACAATATCTTTTACCAACTCCGTCTGAGGATCATGCCCAATAAAAATAAACAACCCCTCAGTTTTGAAATCGGAAACCTCACCCGTTTTAGTGTCCCGCAGTTTAAGATTATTAACAAGTCCGTCGCCGCACACTTCATCAACTACAGCATTCCACTTAAACGCCATTTTAGGATTAGCAAAAGCCTTCTCTTGAATAGACTTTGCTGCACGGAGTTCATCACGGCGATGAATAATCGTTACCTTATCGGCAAATTTTGTTAAATACATTGCCTCTTCAACAGCAGCATCACCGCCGCCGACAACGGCAATTTCACATTCTTCAAAGAAAGCACCATCGCAGGTTGCGCAGTATGAAACGCCTTTCCCGCCAAACTCTTTTTCACCCGTGCAGCCCAAGGTTCTTGCGCCGGCACCGGTTGCAATCACCACAGCAAGCCCTTCATACTCCGTACCGTTGGTACCGCGCACAACATAATGAATACCATCACTGCATTTTTCGAGCTGTTCCGCACCGGTTGTTACAAACACAACACCGAACTTTTCAGCATGTTTATGGAACGCTTCACTCAATGAAGGCCCTGTTGCCTCAGGGAAGCCGGGATAGTTTTCAATTTCTTCAGTAATATAGCACTGACCGCCAGTATTTCGTTTTTGTTCTAAGACAACAGTCTTCAACTTAGACCGCGCAGCATAAATACCCGCAGCCATTCCAGCAGGACCGCCGCCTACAATTATCAAATCATATACTTCGCGCATATACGCCTCCATATAAGATAAAAGATACCACAAAAGACTCCTTTTGGCTAGATGCTTTTCATGCAAAAGAGAGGGAACTCCCTGTACAGCAGCCAAAAGGTTTAAACAAAAAAATGGATCAGACTTCACTTCAAAAGATACACGTCTTTTTCTTCCAAGCTTTTTCAGATAAAGAACGATTTAAACAGATGAAAATGCAAAAATTTTAAAAATAGCGCTTGACAAACTAATAGGGGGGGGGGGGGGGGGTATAATGGAAGAAAGTCGTGGATATTACCAACCGGCAAATATTCTGATTTTTACGATATGGTGAAAGGATGGCAGATCGACAAGCAAGCGCTGGTATACAAATGTTTGTGCGGAACTGGTCTGGACTATTTCTTTCAGTCTAAACTTCAATGTAGAGGAGAAACTTAATGGAAACGGTAAACAAGGAAAAATTCTTATCGGCAATAAAACCGCATTTAGAAAACATAGAAAGATTGAATATTCCTAACGTATTTATCAAGGAAATAGATAAATTAGATTTATCAGTCATTCGAAAAAAAGTAAATCTACCTGAAAATGCGCAAATATATGCCTTTTTTGAAAAAGACACAGAGTTTAAAGGAAAAGAAGGACTATTAATAACTGATCATGGGATATATATTCATGATGCAAATATGCAGATTGACGGATCAGCAAAAGGTAAAGTTTCTTTATCGTACATGGAATTTGCAGAATATGAAGCAAAAGTTACTAAGCATCTATTAAAATATACGGTAACATTAAAAAACACAAATTTAAACAGTAGTAAGTATTCAGAGCTGCAATTATGGCTTATCAAGAATCCCGTTATGGATGAGGCGGAAGAGGAGTCTCTATTAGAAAAAATACAAGCTTTTTTTGCTATATTGATTAGTATCTCAAAAGAAACCGTACATTTATTTGTATCTGATAAAGGTCATCAAAATCAAGAAACATCAGACTTATTAAATTCGAAATATATAGAAGCATTTATCTTGGGAAAAGATGGCGATGCAAAATCTGATAATGACACTTGTCTTTATTATAAAAAAGCCTTTGTAAAGTATAATATAAATGGAAAAGATCAATTTGCTGTACATTGGTCATGGGTATCGTTTTTCTTTAATTGGATACATTTATTACACAGGCGTCTTTATATAGAGTCTTTAATATCCTTTATTATTGCTGTAGTAGTCGGCGGCTTTGTTTGGCCATTAACGATTGCATATTGGATAGCAAGCGGAATGCTAAATCCATTTTTGTTATATAGAAAATACAGCGGAATAGTGAGAAGTTTTAAAGATGAGAATTTATCAGAAGAAAAGAAAATTGAAATATTACAAAATGCAGGCGGAACTAACAAAATTACATCGTTCATTATCGGTGTGATTGGATTGATAGTAGTTATTGCTATCGTAGTTTTTGTCTTCAAAAGCTGCTTTGGTAATTAGAAAAAAAGCAAATCTTATAGTTTTGCTTTTAGCAAATTATATTATTTCTAAAAGCAAAACTAATCAGGCTGAAAGAACGACAGATCGGCAAACAAGTACTAGTATACAAATGTTTGTGCGGAATCGATCTGGACTATTTATTTCAGTCTAAAATTCAATGTAGAGGAGTTAATTTATGAAGAAAAAACTTTCTATCGGTATTGCAATGGTATTGCTAATAGCATTGGTAGTAGGTTGCGTAGGATGTTCAACTAAAAGTTTAATTGATAAAAATATTCAATTACTAGAAAAATATGCTGACAAATATGAAAAAGCATATAAAGCAAATGATCAAGATACATTAGAAGAACTTTTTGAACCTGTGTACACTGTGATGGCTACATTAGAAGAGCACAAAGATGAAATGACTGAAGAGCAAAAGAAGCGGGTTGCAAAAATAGTTGATCATGTTGCAAGTTTACAATGACATACTAAGACGGTTGTATATGACTGAAGATATAAGACAATGTGATTATATTCACTGATACAACCATGATGATTTATTCTTTCATACTTATTTTTAATACATCTTTTTACTATGGGATTATTCGGATTCGATGTTCTATCCGATTTTGTTATGCCTCTAGCAGGTAAACTTACCAATGTTTAAGGAACAAGCATAGACTAAAAAACTAAAAGAATTACAAAACGGAGGATTTTTTATGTTTCATAAGTTGAAGGATGGGCGCAGCCTCTCCTTTCTGGTTTTACTGCTATTATTTATGTGTAATAGTTGTTTTTTATTTGATGCGGCTTCTGTTTCGGATGAAAATCCTAAACAAAGAGAGCAAACCGATTCATCAAAAAACGATAAGGATTTTCAACTTCAGATGATTAAAGATCCTTTCATTGCCAATAAAACGCGGCAAGCTGAACCGGAAGCGCAGAAAACACAGTATTCGGGAAAAGCAGTTGCGATTCCAGCTCCTCAATTTCAAAAATCAACTGCAAGCGATGCTTGGATGCCGCAGTTTTTACAGGATACCCTTACCGGTCATTTTGCCTCCTTTTCCGGTATGACAGTCTTAGATCGGAAAAACGAAGCTGTCGTTATTGCGGAGCAAAAACTGAGTGAAAGCGGCTATTACTCTGCCGATAATGCCGCTGCATTCGGACAGATGACCAATGCCGAATATGTATTAACCGGTTCGATACAAAAACTGCCGACCCGCTATGCGTTAAGTTTCCGGGTGAATGACATAACGACAAATGAAATAAAGGCTTCTTTTGATGGGCAATACGGCATGAGCGATATAGAAAACGGAAACGCCGTAAAGGATGCAGTGATAACATTGTTAAAAGGCCTTGATATTACGCTGACGAAAACGCAAATAGCGCATTTAACTAACAACCGATCGGCTATCAATGCAACGCAAAGACTTGCACAAGGGATGGCTGCCGAAAAAGAAGGAGATTTTATCACTGCTCTGTCTTTTTTAACGGATGCTTCCGAAGGGGGGAATAACGAAGCGAATACAGTTATTTCCGCTATGCTTTCAATCTCTCCCCCAACAAATATCCGTGAACAGGCCGCATATTACAAAACTCAGATTAATAAGTGGAACAAGATATGGGAAGATGTAAAAAATTATATGAACTACAACTATCCTATTCTTGTATATGATTTTGATCCGATAAAAATGCAGACGCAAGTAAGCAGTAGCGGTAATCATGTTACGGTAAAATGGGAAAAGGGTATCAAATTAGTTCCCAATAGAAAAGTGTTAGTACTCTATAATACGATTGCAGAAGAATGGGAAAAGATAAAGAGCAATCGGGATAACAATTGGATATCTCAAGTTTATACATTTAACGGCGTAACGGACTATTATATTAAAATCGGTATATATAATAAATACGGCGAATTATTAACCACTGATGACTTTTCATGGGGGAGTACCTATTGGTATAATAGAAAGCTGCGATATAAAAACGAAGCGGTTCCCCCTCAGTTTCGGCTTTTTAATGATGAGCATTTTCGTACGGTTGCATTTAGCAGTATTCCCATTAATGATAAGTTTATAGAGCCGCTTAGTGTTCGCATCATTGATTTTATTATTGACTTTATTGGTTTTACGAAAGATAAACCGAAAGATAACAAGCCGCTTCCAATCCTTTCGCTTCAAGAATGGGAATCGTATCTTAACTCGGTAGAATAGATGAAACATATACTGTTAGCGTGCTGTATTGTTGTCTTATTTTTTTCCTGCGCTTCCGCCCCGATGGTTCGAAACAGTACAGTATCCGAAGCGTCATTTGCGCAAATGCTATTTTCTTCCTCTGCTTATATTGCCGTGCGAGGCTACGGACAGGATGCCGTTTCAGCAGAACACAATGCGCTTGCTGGGGTATCCCGTTATTTTTCTTCACGTATCAGTGTGAATACTGCGGAAAAAACCTTAGTTACAGACCATGACTCAAAAAGCAGATTGGAAGACGTAACACGCATATTATCGGATACAACGCTCTTTGCGGTGCGGTACACAAAAGCGCGATTCAACAAAGAGCAAAAAAACTATGAAGTAATTGCCTATATTAATCGCCAAGAAGCATGGCAGATATATGCTCCCAAAGTACAGCAAGCTGCTGAAGCATTTTCGGGGTTATATGCTATGGGGAACCAACAAAATAGTGATTTTAGACACGCGTTGTTTTTGCTGCAAGCGCAGGAAGCGGCGCAGTCCTCTCATTTACTTTCGGTATTGGAATTTGCATACGCGCTGTATCCTGAAAGTATCGATATGTTCGCTGATGTCCAAGATAGCCTTAATAGTTTACCGAGCATGCTGAAAAAGGCTCAAGCGGAGCATGTTATTGCAGTGCACTGCATAGGCGATAACCAATCGCAGATAACCGCTGCAGTGCAGGAAATATTAGCTGACTTAGGATTTTCCGTTACAGCCAATCAAGAGGCAGCGCGTTATATATGCGCGCTTGATCTTACGGAGAATAAAAAAGAATTACCTGCGGGTATATTTTTCATCCCATCCATCAGCATTACTATTTTTGAAAATCAACGAACACCGCTCTTTTCGTATAGCAAAACATTGAGCCGTATTGGAGCTAGTATGGAATCTGCGGCAAAGCAGCGTATGTTTCATGCCGTCATAACTGAATTACGAAACTCTTTACCGTCCGCACTGAAACAGACGGCAAAATAATTAAATTATAGGAGAAGAAAAATGAAAAGAACCATTTTGATGACAACAGGCGTTATCGCTCTGTTGGTGTTTTTCGGCAGTTGTGCATCCGCACCATCCATGTCAGCTGGACAATCGTCCACGCCCTCCGATACATCCGGAGTAAAAGTTGCAGCGAATAAAACGTATGTTCGAGATTGGGCGGGCAGAACGGTTGGAACGGAGGCTATTCCTGAGTGGCTTGGCTCAGCTGTATGCGGAAATTTTACGAAAGCAAAAACGCACTTTGGCATTGACGGCGATGTATTTAAACTCTCCGTTGGATACGGAGCGGATGTCCGCGCGGCGCAAATGCGCGCTAACGCTAATTATGCGCGTATTGTAGCAAGAGAACTTCAGCAGTCCATCAATGTGTATGCTGCCGAAAAAGCCCGTTCCGGTAGTATGACTGATACAACCAAACAAGCCATTGAAGAAGTAACGCAAACGCAGTCGAATGTTGAAATTACGGGACACGAAAATAAAGCGGAGTTTTGGCAAAACGTCGATGAAGAAGATGCCGTAACGGGTAAAATGACACATAAGGTTGTACTGTATCAAATATATGTGATACCGGCGCAAACATGGGCTCGGACAACCGCAAAATATCTCAAGAGCGTGCTGGGAGAATTGCCGGAAGATTTAACGCCTGATGAAAAAGATGTCCGGGATATGGTTAAAACAATGATGGATGATGCCCGGCACCCGACCGTAATGAGTCAACAAGAAAAGCAGCAAGAGCTTGAATACAGCCGTAAAATGATGGATGCGCAAGTAAAACTTGCTCCTGAAAAACAAAAAGCTGCAGCTCAGCAAGAATTAATAAAAATTTCACAAGAAGGAAAAACGGAACGCACAAAAATTGCGGCTGACGCCAAGACGAAACAAACGCAAGCGCGTGCTGAGGCTGAAACAACAGCCTATCTTTCCGGCAATAAGGCATTACAAGCTGCCGCAACTATTACCCCTGCCGATGAAAACTGGCTTGATGCCATGGAGACAGCTTTATCTGTTATATATTAATGCTACGGGTGTGATGGAAAGAGTAAACCTGTTTGGAAACTTTAGAAAGTAAACGATAACAGTGAGTATTTTAAAAATCATATTTTCTATAAGCTGCAAGTTAGGAAAAATATCCCCTACTTGCAGCTTTATCAATTCGATAATACAATCAATTCTCATTTGCTAATCGCTGTAATGGGAACTGCATTGAGTGATTTTACACGCTATCACACCTCGATACGTTCATATTCAGAGATAGTTAGACAATAATTTTATACAAAACACCGTATATCGTTTTTATGTATTATCCTTCACTTGTTATCTATAAATGCATTGGATAACAAGAATACATGATTTGTACCAATATCTACTATAGCTATTCTTGTTAGGTTATGCGGCAATGTATCGAAATAAGTAATACAGTTCAGCACACAGAAAAATATTTGCAAAAAATATATCTTATAAGCTGAACTAAGTTGAGTTTGTTTTTAGCGCTTTTACGCTTGTATTATAATTGGTAAAAAACAAGATTTTTTAATTCTATTTGATGGCTTTATCAGTATCGTATGTTTCATCAAGGATGATGAACGGATCATTACCGTTCTTGCGATCTGACACTGCTCGTCGGTGTATGAATAGTATGCTGGCACGAGTAAGCGTTCCGAAGGGCTGTAAGGGTGTTATTCTAAAACGAAAAAACGGATTCCGGCACCAGCCGAAATCCGTTTTTTATCACCGCACGATTAGCAGTTAATCAGTCCGAAAACCATAACGAACAACGCGACGGTTTCGCAAAGACCGACAACAGTAATGTACTGACCGAAACCTTTACCGGTTTCCGCCAGCGCATCTGAACCTGCAGCAGCAGCCTTGCCCTGTGCAATAGCGGAAGCTGCAATACCGAGACCGCATGCAATACCGACGCCTAACAAGAACCACGGATCTTTTACTGACGGGATCATTTTATTCATCAGCAAGAAGCCGTAGATAGTCTGCGTGAGCGGGGCGCCTGCAAATGCGAGGAGGATGAAGGGAGCCGGTTTATTATTCAAATAACACCGCTTCCATGCTCCGATTGTGCCCTGTCCTGCGATAGCAAGCCCTAATGCCGATCCGAATGCTGAAATACCGAGTGCAGCTGCTGCACCAAACATACCAAAACTCATTGAAGTCCTCCAAGTTTATACTAGACCAGTTCGATAACTTCGTTGTCGAACTGGTCGACGAGTTCAAAATCGCACAGATAGCACGATTTTGAACATCGCATTTTAAGGTAACCTGTTCTGAAACGGAAGTTTCCGAACAGGCTTAATTTACTCGATCTATCTCACCGCTCCCGCGTATGAAATAAGAAATGTTAGCGTTACCGCTTTCTATCCGCCGATCCTGACGTACCGGCGTTTTATCACATCTTCTAAGAACGTCAGCTTTTTAAAAGCTCCTCGTTTTAGAACCCTTATTCTGCAAAAGGTTCGTATTTGAACCCTGCCCACGTTAACCCGACATGGTTTGAAAACTCTAACGTATTAAGCCGCACTCCGTGTACGATAACCGAAAGTACGTTCATAATATAGTTTAAACCGTGTCCGAAGAATAACAGCAGCACACCCAAAAAGATGAGGAAGCTGCCGAGTGCCGGCCCCGCCATTTGGTTGACTGTCGCGCTGATTGCAGAACCTGCAAGCCCGACTGCCCAAAGACGGATATAACTCATAATATCGGCAAAGACGTTTACCACCCCTAAGAACATCGTGATGATATTTTTAAGGCTGTCCACGATACTCTGCCCGATACCGGTTTGATAATTAGAAAAAATAAAGTTAAGCGCAAAGCCGCCGCCTACCGCAATCATTACCGGTTGGTTAATCTGATACCGCTCGGCGCTGACAACAAGACTGAGTACCACGACATACATACCGCAGAGCATTGCAATGGAGCCGACATGTCCCAGTATCTGCGGAGAACGGATATTCCGCACAATCGAAATGATATGCCCGATTGTCAGCTGAATGAGACCGAGTGTAAAGCAGAACTGCATCAAGTTGGCATTTCTGATGCTCTCTTCGGTTGCGTTCGAGATAGCCGGTACGGAGAGGTTTTTCAGCCATGCGGGGATGTAATCCACCGAGATGCCGAACCAGTTGCAGGTTGCCGTTCCCCAAATAACGGTGAGGACACCGAGGTAGAGGAACATCTGCATGGCGAGCGGAGCGGGCTGCTCCTTCGCTTTTGCTTTGCCGATTCCGATGAGCGACAAGATCACGAGGATGCCGCCGTAGCCTGCGTCCCCAAAAATCATCGCAAAGAAGATACCGAAAAAGAGCAGGAACCACAGCGAAATATCGGGTTCGCGGTAGCCCGGCACGGTACCGAGGAAGTCCGTCAGCGGGGTAAGCAGCTGTACAAACCGGTTATGCCGCATTGCAGTCGGGACGGCATCTTCTTCAGCCGGATCATCGGCAATAAATGCCCAGCCGTTTGCCTTTGCAAGCCCTGCAAAATCCGCTTGTTTTTCAGCAAGGATATAACCGGAAAGCCGTGCAAGCCGTATCGGCTCTTTTGAGGCAGTCCCGGCAGTGCCGTTTGCAGCATTACCGGAACCGACCGCCGCAGTAGCTGCACTGCCGGATGCGGCAAGCGTTACCGAGCTATCGGTACTGGAAGCAGCCGCCGTATCTTCCTCAAGCGGAATGACTTCCATACCGGCACGGACGGTTTCAAACTCAATCTCTTTTGCAAGTTTTTTTGCTTCCGCCTTTAACGGCGCAAGCAGTTCAGTCCGTGCTCCAATCTTTGCTTTGAATGAGGGCAGCTGTTTTTGCAGCTGTTCTCTTTTGGTATGCATTGCCGACAGCCGCATATCCGGTAGAATAAGCGGGTTAAAATCGGAGGGCAGATCAACCGGCACATCAATGGTTTCGGACACTATCGCAAAGCGGACTGTTTTTTTGCCGCCTGCAAGCCGCACCGTTTTAATGGTTTCAGGCAGTGTCGCATACGACTTTTCCGGAAGTTCGCCTATCGTCAAATAGATGCTGTTTTCTTCAAAGCTGCGTATATCTTCGGGATCAAAATCACCCCAAGAACTGTATGCTTCGATGTCGCCGGTTAGCTTATTGATTGCAGCCCGTGTATTTGATTCTTGGTCTTTAAGCTCAAGAATTTCGTCAACTGCCTGCAATAAGTCATTCCGGTTCAATGTGAGCGGTTCAGTCTTTGTTTTTTCAGCTTTTTTCGGCTGCGATTCGGTAATCAGTGCTTCCGCTTGCTGAACTCTCGTGTATGTGTTCTGCAATTCCGTCAAGGTATCGCTTGAAGCGGCTTCCTTTTCGATATGCACCGCACCGAAGTTCCGCAGTGTTTTTAACGCTGCCTTTTTCTGAGAATCCAGCACAAGGAGCGTCAGTTTTTTCATCGGTAAAATCATGCTGTTTCCTCCTCATCAGGAGCGTTCTTTTCCAAGTTTTTCTTGGAAATTTTCCCGCGTACAACCGCCGCTACCTGCTGATCTCCCAGATACACGGAAATCTTCTTGATGTTCCGCTTTGTTTCCGGTATCTTTACCTTTTCAAACAAGTTGACCCGCTGCGTTGTGGTACGCAGTTCGTTGTTGAGCCGAGCTACCTGTTCATCGAGGATTTGGGCTTCAAGATCGAGCGATAAAACTCGCTCCATCCGGTCGCAAGCAATATCGAGCCAGAGCGGCGTTGTAAAAAGATCGTAGCTGCTGCGTTCAAAGTCCGCCCCGGAAAATACCGGTATCGAAACACCGGCAATATTTCCCGTCGAGGTACGCACTTCTTTCACCTTGAGGATTTCAGGCGTAAAGACTCCCGCTTCACCGAAGACGGCAATCCACTGCTCAAACTCCTTGTGCAGCGCGTCTCGGTTCAGCCGAACCTCTTTTGCATGCGTCTCAATCGTGCGGATCTCGGTTTGCAGCTGCTGTTTTTTAAGCTGAAGCGTCGGCAAGTACCGCTGGAACATCTTAAGCGATTCTTTTTGATTTTTCAGCTCGTTTTTCGTCAGTTTAATAGCCATCGCTATTCCTTATAATAGAGAAGGAAACGCATTAATCCGCGGAGGGATTGTTCTGCGCATCCTTGGGCCAGAAGGTTTTAATCAAATCGGACTTAATACCGGTTTCCTCAGGAGTAAAGCAGGACGAAAGAATCTTCCATCCGTTATCGAGCGCTTCCTCAAGCGGAATGTTTACCGACAAATCCATCATGCGGGATTCAAAAAGCTCACCGTATTTCAGCAGCTTGCCGTCCCATTCACTCATCATAAAGCCCATCGACTTTTTCTCAAGCGTGTCCTTGTAGGAAGCATAGAGCTTGATCATATTGTCCATAAGGGCACGGTGATCTTCACGGGTCTTGCCGTTGACGTTCTGCTTGAGACGGGAAAGACTTCCAAACGGTTCGATGCGTCCGTGTTTAAGATAGAACTGACCTTCGGTGATATATCCGGTGTTATCGGGAACGGGGTGCGTTACGTCGTCGCCGGGCATGGTGGTAACGGCAAGAACGGTAACCGAACCTGCATCGTCAAAGTCAACCGCCTTTTCGTAGCGGGCGGCAAGCTGGCTGTAAAGGTCGCCGGGATAACCGCGGTTTGACGGAACCTGCTCCTGTATAATGGCGATTTCCTTCATCGCGTCAGCGAAGTTGGTCATATCGGTTAAAAGAACGAGGACATCCTTGCCTTTGAGTGCAAATTGTTCACCGACTGCAAGACACATATCGGGGATCATCAAACATTCTACCGTCGGGTCGGCGGCGGTGTGTACGAACATCACCGTGCGGCTCAGCGCGCCTGCTTCTTCCAGCGTGTCCTTAAAATAGAGGTAGTCGTCGTATTTAAGTCCCATACCGCCGAGTACGATGACATCAACCTCAGCCTGCATTGCGATACGTGCAAGCAGTTCGTTGTAGGGTTCACCGGAGCTTGAGAAAATCGGCAGCTTCTGGGAAACCACGAGGGTATTGAATACGTCGATCATCGGAATACCGGTTCTGATCATCCGCTTCGCCATAATACGCTTGGACGGGTTTACGGACGGACCGCCGATTTCTACCATATTATCCTTGAGCATCGGGCCTTGGTCGCGCGGCTCACCTGAACCGTTAAAGATACGTCCGAGTAAGTCATCGGAAAAGCTTACCTGCATTTCCCGACCGAGGAAGCGTACTTCATCACCGGTGGAAACACCGCGTCCGCCTGCAAATACCTGTAGCGAAACAAGATCACCGTCCAGCTTATTAACCTGTGCAAGCGAGGAGCCAAAGCTTGTCTGTACCTGCGCAAGCTCCCCGTAGGACACATCTTCAGCCTTGACGGTTATAACCGAACCGTTAATGGATTCAATCTTACTGTACACTTTCTTCATGATGTGCCTCCGCTTCTTTTATGAGTTTTGCCGCTTTTTCATCAAGCCCTGTTGCTTTATCGGAAAGCGCCCCGGTAATTGCCGCTTCGTGCTTCTTAAATTCCGGCGATTCCCACGGCGAATAGTTATAGTCGATAAAGGACTGGCGCAGCTTGTTAAAGTATGCGCGGGCTTCATCCTTGGTGTTAAAGGAGAATTGAGAGCCCAATATGCGCAGGATCAGTTTGTAAATATAGCGCTGACGCTCTACGGAAACGGCATCGTCAACCTTATCGAAGGAGTTTTGCTGTAAATAAACCGCGTCAAGGAAGTCGCCCTTCAAGTAGACGATAAAGTCTTCCATACTGGTACCTTCTTCACCGACAACCTTCATCATCTGTTCGACCTCGGTACCGCGGCGGAGCATTCCTCTGCCGTATTCTACCTGAGCCGTGCCGAGTACGCTTGGGTATTTTGACCATGAATCGAGCGGGTGGATGGCAGGATATTTACGGGCATCGGAGCGTTCGCGGGAAAGACCGTGGAATGCGCCGACAACTTTGAGCGTTGCCTGCGTAACCGGCTCTTCAAAGTTACCGCCTGCGGGGGAAACCGTACCGCCGATTGTTACGGAGCCTTTGCTGCCGTCCTTTAAGCGGACAATACCGGCGCGCTCATAGAACGCTGCAATGTAGGATTCCAAATAGGCGGGGAAAGCTTCTTCACCGGGGATTTCTTCCAAGCGTCCGGACATTTCGCGCAAAGCCTGCGCCCAGCGGCTGGTGGAGTCTGCAAGGAGCAGAACGTCAAGCCCCATCTGGCGGTAGTATTCGGCAAGGGTAACGCCGGTATAAACCGAAGCCTCGCGCGCCGCAACCGGCATCGACGATGTATTACAAATGATAACCGTCCGCTCCATCAGGGTGCGTCCCGTGCGGGGGTCGGTTAATTCAGGGAATTCTTTTAAGGTTTCTACAACTTCACCGGCGCGCTCACCGCAGGCGGCGATGATAACGATATCAACCTCTGCGTTACGGCTGGTTGCGTGCTGTAAAACGGTTTTACCAGCGCCGAACGGCCCCGGAATACAGTAGGTACCGCCCTTTGCTACCGGGAAGAAGGTATCTACGGTGCGGATTTTGGTAACAAGCGTTTCTGAGGGCTTGAGCCGTTCGGCATAGCAGTCAATCGCACGCTTTACCGGCCAACGGAAGCTCATCGTAAGCAGATACTTTTTACCGCGCTCGTCGGTTACTTCCGCAATGGTTTCGTGTACGGTGTATTGCCCTGCCGGTTTAATGGAAGAAAGCGTGTATGTGCCGTACATACCGAAGGGAAGCATAATCCGGTGGGTAAAATTCCCCTCCGGCACGGTTCCCAGCACATCGCCGCGCACAAGCGTATCGCCGACCTGTGCAACCGGCGTAAAATCCCACTGTGCCTCGGTAGGAAGCGCATTCAAATAGATACCGCGCTCCAAAAAGTAGCCCGCCTTTTCTGCAAGGTCGGGGAGCGGGTTCTGCAAACCGTCATACACTCTGCCGAGCAGTCCCGGCCCAAGTTCAACCGACAAGAGATCGCCGGTAAACTCAACTTCATCACCGACGCGGATACCCTTGGTAATTTCGAATACCTGCATCTGAGCAACGGAGCCGCGTATACGGATGATCTCGCTCTTCAATTTGGTGTCGCCGATATGGACGTAGCCAACTTCGTTTAACGTAACCAGACCGTCAAACTCAACGCTGACCATATTCCCGTTAATACCGACTACCTTTCCTTTCGTTCCTCTCATATCTTTTCTCCGAGAATTTGTGTATAAATTGAGTGATATTCTGTGCGGCCGGTTTCCATCTTAAATTTTGAAGCCCGTTCGCTCAACAGTAATACAATTCCATAGCCGAAAACCGCTTCGCTGTCAAAGAAATGCAGTTTCCGCAGCTGATCTGCTGCCGCAAGCCGCGCATTCAGCAAATACCGTTCCGCCGCTAAGGGGTCATCGATGTTGGAAACCCCGCGCACAATAGCGCCGATATCAAAGGCGGAAGCAGGTGTTTCTGCTTGAGCAATCCGCTCATCCCGTTTCAGCTTTGCAGCGCGCATTTGTTCAAGCGCAAACCGCAGTTCCTGTTCAAACGCATACCATTCGTTCACCACAGCAGAAGCCGTATGGACAGCCTCGCGGGGCGGAACGAGCGTTAAAGATTCCAGCACGGCAGCATCTTTTTCAGTTAAAAACCGCAGGGCAAGCTCTTTAAATTGCGCGTAAGACAGCGGCGGGTCGGTGTGCGGCATAATTGACGGCAGCTGAGCCATCAAATAATAGTATGAAGCCACTCCTTATAACTCCTTTACCGCATCCTTCAACAGGCGTGCAGCGCGTGAGCTGATATAGGCAGAAAACAAATCGGCGACTGATTCCGCAGAGAAATCATAGTATGCCGAACCGTCCTTTACCCCAATTCTAAAGCCGCCTGCAAGCTGTGCATCGGATTTAACCTCGATGCCTTTTTCAACCTCTTTCTTAAACGCAGCAAGCAAAGCGCTTTCCAGCTTTTGCGCATCTTCGGGAGAAAGAACAACGGAAATATCGGCTTCGTTTGTTTTAATCCAGCCCTTTACCGCTTCGGGGATCAGCGTTTTGAGTACATCGCTGTTATATGCCGCTGCGGTTTCCGCTTTGATGAGGGCATCGAGAGAAGCGGTAACTCCTTCTCTAAAGGCGATGAGCGCATTGCGGCAAGCCTGTTTAACGGCAGCCTCCGAAGCGTTTGTAAACCGTTGGGATTCGACTTCAGTCTTCTTCAACAAGGTTTCAGCCTCTTTTTCCGCATCCGCAACGATAGCCTTTGCCTTTTTCTCCGCTTCGGCAATGATACCCGCAGCTTGCTGTTCAGCAGAAGCAATACCGTCCTGCTTGATCTTTTCAACAAGATCCTGTAACTGAACTTCCATAATCAACTCACCTCTCTTATATATGTATAATATCGATTTATAACCATTCTACTCAGGTTTTATTCTATCAGTTTCTACCATAGTGTAGAAATACAGAGCAGTTATCCGGCTCCATTAAACCTGTTCGACAATGCAGGTATCGAACAAGTCCAGTTCAGCTCCGAAAGCTCTGTTACCGGCTCTATGCAGCGGTCAGCTTCACTGCTGCACCGTAAACCGCCACTGTGTTTCGTGCCGGTATACTTCGCCGGGATGTACCCACACGGAAGGAAACTCAGGGTGATGAGGCGAATCCGGCACATGCTGGGTTTCAAAGCACACGGCAGAATGCTTGTTGTACACATCGCCGTTTTTCCCCTGCTCTCCGTTCAAAAAGTTTGCGGTATACATGGTGATTGCCGGCTGTGTTGAATAAATACGCAGTGTTCTGCCTGTTACCGGCTCCGTTATAATAGCAGCAAGCGGAAGATCACCCGTGCTGTCCGCATCGCGCAGCCATGTTCCGTCGTAACCGTTTTCTAACAGACCAAAATCTTGTGATAACGGCTTTGTTGTACGGAAATCGAACGGAGTTCCTTCTACCGGTATCAGCACACCGGTCGGCAGTAATGAATCGTCAACTGCTACATAACGGCTTGCGAAAAGCTGTACCTGATGGTTAAGAGCCGAAACATAACCGCCATCCGCCTCCATTCCGGCAGGATTGAGATTAAAATACGTATGGTTTGTCAAATTGATCGGAGTTGTTTTCGTGGTATGAGCTTCATAGCGCAAGGTGATGGTATTGTTTTTGTTGAGGGTATACGAAACGGTAAGCCGGACTTCGCCGGGAAAACCTTGCTCGCCGTCGGGGCTTATTCGGGAAAAACGTACCCCTGCCTCATCACTGCCGGAAATAGGGTCAGCATACCACAACTGCCGGTCATACGCAGGATAGCCGCCGTGCAGACAGTGTTTTCCGCCTGAATTGCGGATCAGCTGATACTTGGTACCCTCTAAAACAAATTCGGCATTCGCAATCCGCCCTGCGCACCTGCCGATAATCGAGCCGAAGTGAGGCTTATTGCGGATATATCCTTCAAGTGTGGAATAACCGAGTATAACGTCATCACAGCCGCCCTTGGCAGCAGGCAGCAAAATACTGGTAATACAGCAGCCGTAATCGGTTGCCGAAAATGACATTGTTCCATTTGAAACCGTAAAAAGTGAGACAGCTTCCCCTGAAGAAAGCAGTCCGAACCGTTCTTTTGTTACTTCCATACCACCTGCCAAAAGTTACCTGCAACAAGCAACACTTTTACCATTGTACAATGCTTTTCATAAATGTACAAGGGAAAGATTCTATGCAGAAACGAGTTTTTGCTCTGCTGAAACTCGCGCTTTCTATCGTACTTGGTAAGATAATACATCAGATAGTCATCAAATATTTCTTCTCCTAATGCAGAAAAATGACCATTACCATTTATTAGGTCTTCTATTTTTATAATTGAACCAATATTTTTAGTATTTCCACTACCGGGATGAGCTGCCGCTATTTTTATTTTGGCTGGGCAAAAAATATATTATCTTTTTTATCAATAAAATTCAAATCTGGATAAAGATTTTGCTGAGGACTTAATTCTAATTCTAAATCATTTTCTTTTGCAAAATTTTGTAACAAAGGAGACAAAAGTAGTTCCAATACTTTTGATATAATTTTTGTATCTATTGAAATTATGTAAATATTTTTATATATGTCGATGAAACCCTTGATTATCCACTCGTTTTCTTTTGTGGAAACAGCTTTTTCAAATGTGTATAATTTTTACGGTGCCGTATAGGCACATTAAGCAAGTTTTACGCCAAAACAAATGTCAGGTTGAAGCGCGTGTTAGATTTTATTCTACCCCCAATTTTGTATAATCGAGTCCAGAGTTCGTCTGAGGATTGCTTTCATAACAATCATTTGTCCTGTGTAGGTTTGTCCTCATTGGAATTGCAAATTTATTATTTTCTACTTCAACCAGAAGAATAATATAAGGTCTGGTTTCACCTTTGCTCATTATTTCTGTACAATCTTTATATTTTTGATAAAAAACGGATGATAAATACCGTAATTCCATTTTTCCCACCTATAAAAAAAGCCCTGTAGTTGCCTACAGAGCTTCCTCAATCGAGCTTTATTTTATTAGCCGGGTCAGGCTCTCCGACCCCAATCATCTATCGGATCTTATTTATTTAGCCAGGACAAGCCCTATGTCCTCAATCTATTTATATTATATGATAATTTTTGCAATAAGTCAATATTTTTCTAAAAAAGGTGGTGTTTCCATTGCCGTATTGAAAGTATAAGATTTTTTTATTCAATGCATGAAAATTCAGCAATATTATTCCATACCCTGTCTAAACATTATTTGCAGCACTTGTTACTTTCAGCTAGAAATAGTATTTTTTTCGTTCCTGCATTAAAGTTCAATATTAACCACAAGCGGCGCAAGCCATCAATCTAATGCCGATTATAATGAACGCGTAAAACTTCTCCATAAATGCATGAAAGTAGAAGATGTTTATAACACCCTGAAGAAGTGTCTACAAAAGATGAATAAGATTTTACTTGCGCTGTATTTGAGGAAAGGACATGCCGGTTCTGCTACGTTGAAGACTAATTTGTTCACAGCAACGAAGTAGATACACACATCCAGCGCTTTTGCAAAGAGACGGCGTAGATACAAGGAGTTAGCCGAAAATAAAGCGCAGGCGTATTTATATACGTTGAGCATTTATTTTCGGCGTGCGACGCAGTAGATGCGCCGTATATTTGCAAAAGACTAGTCGACACGAAAAAAACTCCGTAAGCTTTTGCAAAGAGACGGTGCAGATACAAGGCGCAAGCAAAAATAAAGCGGAAACGTACTTGCTGTACGTTGAGCATTTATTTGTGCGCAGCAACGCAGTAGATATGCCGTATATTTGCAAAAGACTAGTCGACACGAAAAAGTTGACTCTTCTGATACTCAGGGAAAAAACGTTTCTGGCTGCCGTTTTCAAACTGTACGGTAATCACCAGCTCGCCGCCGCTTTGCCGGGACTGTACCACATACCCGTAGCCGTAGTCGTCGTGAAAGAGGCGCTGTCCGCATTTCCACAACGAGGCTTCCTCATCGGCGGGAGAGGCAAATCTTGCGATGGGCTGTCCGGCAACGTCAACCAGTCCCTCGTCAATTTCCGCTAAAAAACGGCTTGGTTCCATATATGACAACTTTCCATACATCCGCCGTGCTGCGCAGCTGGTCATATACAAGGCATCTTGCGCACGGGTACAGGCAACGTACATCAGCCGCCGTTCCTCCTCCAGATCCTCGTTACTTTCGTTATTGCGCGGGAATATCCCGTTTTCAAGCCCCGTGATAACTACATTGGGAAATTCAAGCCCCTTCGTATTATGAATGGTGATGAGCTGCACGGCATCAGCTCCGGCATCGGTTTCCGCAAGACTGCGGTCTAGTTCAATATGCTCCAAAAATGAGGTCAGCCCGGCAGCTGTACAGGGGTACAGAGAAGCGGTATTGGCAAGTTCCTGTAAGTTCGCCGTTTTCTGCGTACCCATCACTTCGTCTTGATTCCGGTGAAAGATTCCCAAGCCGGTTTGTTCGATTACGGTAAGAACAAAAGCGGCCAGACCTTGCCCTGGTAAGAGCTGGGCATTCTGACCGGCACGGGGACTGTCCGGAGCGGCATCCGGCGCGGACATATCTGCCGGCATATTTACCGACAGCGCACCGGTATCAAAAACAGCGTCAGTATCTGTAGCAGCGCTATTCGCGGTATCGCTATTCTCCGCACTGCACTCAGTCAGAATACTGCGGAGGGAATACAGTGTAGTGAGAAACTCACGCAGTGCAGCGCCTGCCTTTTTTGTGAGTGATAACTTTGCCGCATCGGTGAGCAGCACGGTAATGTAGTCGGCTCCTTGTTGAGTGCTTCCGCGGTCTTGTTCCGGTGAATCGCCGAATGCCAATACGCCTGTATATGCCGGAGGTTCCGTGTTTACGGCTTCTTCCGCATTTGTGGGCTCACCTGTATATACAGATGAATGTGCAAATGCCGAACGGGCGTACGCAACCAACTTATTTTGTGTGGTTTCGCCGATTCCCCGCGCGGGTTTATTCACCATACGGCGGAAGGCAATTTCGTCGCGCCCGTTTGCGATAAGCGCTAAAAGAGCCAGCGCATCCTTAATTTCCTCACGTTCGTAGAACTTGAGCGTACCGACTACTTTGTGCGGAATTTTTTCGTGCAGGAAAGTTGTTTCAAAGTTGAGCGATTGCGCATTGGTTCGGTACAAAATTGCCCAGTCTGCGTACGAACCGCCCTCCTGCACCGCTTTTTTGATGAGCTGCACACACAGCTCTGCCTCCGCGTCTTGAGACGGTAGGTAATAAAGGCAGGGCTTTTGTCCGCCGGTTCCGCGCGCTGCAATCAGCGTTTTACCGAGCCGTCCCTCATTGCGGGACACAATAGAACCGGCAACTTGCAGGATAGGTTCATACGAGCGGTAGTTCCGCACCAGCCGGATAATCTTTGTGTGCGGAAATTGACGGTCAAAGGTGAGGATGTTCTGCACTTCAGCGCCGCGAAACCGGTAAATGGACTGATCATCATCGCCGACAACACAGACATACGTGTCATCCCCCGTCAGTTCCCGTAGCAGCCGGAATTGAGCATCATTTGAATCCTGATACTCATCCACAAGGATCACTTTAAAGCGTCTATGCAGTTGTTGGGCAATAGCGGTATGATCTTGCAGCAGCTGAACCGGCAGCATAATCAGGTCGCCGAAGTCGGCATTCCCCGTTTCGCGGAGCCGCTGTTGATACGTCCGGTAGATTACCGCAAACTCAGGCGCGGGGTCGATTGCCGCAAGCTGCGGACTATCGGGCAACAGGCAATAATCTTTCGCGCGGGAGATTTTCCGCATAAATCGCTGTGCCTCCTGCTTATTCAGTTGAGGCAGCGCCTTCATCAGCAGTGTTACCGAATCATCATCATCGTAAATCGTAAAATTGGGAGAAAGTCCTGCCCATTCGGCATACCGGCGCAGCATCCACGCACCGAAAGAGTGAAAGGTTCTGATACTCGACCGACCCGCGCGTTCATCCAACGCTTGTGCCCGCTCTGCCATTTCCCGAGCAGCCTTGTTGGTAAAGGTAACTGCCAAAATCGATTCGGGGCGTACCCCCTGTTCAGCAATGAGCCATGCAATTTTTGTTGTAATAACCCGCGTCTTTCCCGAACCGGCACCTGCCAAAATCAAAAGTGGTGAGCCGGTATGACACACCGCTTCAAGCTGTTCAGGATTTAAAACCGATAAATAATTACTCATTTCTTCCATCGTTTTCATTTTAGTTTTTACCGAGATTTCCCGTCAGCAATTCTTTAAGTTGATCTAAAATCTGCCCGCCGCCGGTAATGGAAATTTGGCTGATCTTTTCGCTCATCTTATCGACATATTCAAGTTCTTTGAGCTTTAGCAACAAGGGATTTTCTTCCATCAATTTAGCAGTATTGAGAAGGCTTCGTGTAGAAGCGGTTTCTTCGCGGCGGGTGATGATATTCGCCTGTGCTTTCTTTTCGGCAATCAGCACTTGATTGACAATATCCCGAATCTCTCCCGGCAAAATAATATCCTTTAGTCCGCATGAAAGCACTTCGATACCGAATTGTGCTTGGTAGGGTTTTAAGGTCTCCATAACGAAAGCATTGATTTCCTGTTTTTTTTGCAGCAGCTCATCAAAAAGGAGCGTGCCGACATACTCGCGCAATGCAAGTTGAAAGCACACATACAGCTGATTTTCATAATCGGCATTTGAAACCAGCGCAGTAACCGGATCGTTTATTTTATACCGGCACATAAAATTCAGCCGGAGCAGGACTTTATCCTTTGTCAATATTTCCTGACCGGAAATTTCAAGCTGCCGTGCACGCATATCAGCTTTTAGCATATTGATGGATTGAGCGCTTTTCCAGAAAAAATAAGTCCCTGGCTCCACTATTTTGATAAATTTTTTGTCAAAATAAAGAAGCCCCTTCTCGTAGGGTTCAACTCCGTAATTGATAATGTACGGTCTTAATATACCGGTAATGAGGATATTCCGATCAATATCCGCGCTGATTTCAGGATTGTTCAAATCAATCTGCTGAAATGTTTTAGTGCGGCTATTATTCCAAAAAATATGCTGTCCCGGTGTTAACACGTCTTTTAAAAGCCCGTCCTCAAAATAGAGTGCAATATGACCGGCGCTCACGGTAACGGTTTCCGTTTGATTGCGAAATACCTCGTCGGCAAGCAGTTCAGCCGGATCGCCTGCGGTATGCAGTTCTTCAAAAACCGAATGACATTCAAGCGTATAGCCTTGCCAGTTCAAAAAAAGACCGGGCTTTAGGATTTTGATAAACTTTCCGTGCTTAAACAGTAATACTTTTTGATCATATCGAATATACATACTTCCTACGGGTAATTGCATCAGAGTGTTTTACAACCCCGCAGAATTATTGGGTTGTTCAACCAGAATTGAACCACTTCGCGGTTCAAATGGTCTCGCAACCTCAATAATTCTGCGATTTTTATCTATGCGTCTGATGCAATTACCCTCTCTCCTAGAATAAATGGCGCGAAATTTTCAAGAAAATTTCGCATAATGTAATTAAAGAATACGGAAGACCAGTCCTGCCGCCGGAGAACGGATTGCGGCTTTAGGAATGCTGCAATGCTTCTATCCTCGGTGCAGTTAGGCTCCTTTTCTAGAAAGAGAACCGTAGCAGCCTGAGCTTCGGCATCTGCGCTCTACATTCCGGTATCTGCTGCAATGCTAAGTTGTCCGCCGGTTGCCGTCTGCAAGCTCCTTACCTGAACCCGCACAAGTCTTCGGGACGGTGCGGCATCGGATAAAAGCGGTATACAAAAACGCCGAGACATCAGCGCCTTTGCCGCAGACAGCGAGGGCAAGTATTCCGTATGTGTTGTGGGGCTTCTTTTCAGAAGCTGATGTTACCATACACTGCGTGAAGAGCAGGTGGGAATCGAACCCAATTAGTCCAGTCCGGGCGAGAGAGCTTTGCTCCAACTCGGTACCGGATTATCTCATATTTTTTCACGGCAGAACGCAGGAGACTACTGTTCCGGCGCTGCTGTGCTTTGAATGAAACACCGCGTGAAAAAAACAGACTTCTTATTGTATGAGTTTATTGAGGGCTTGGCTAGGGGAAAATGAAAGCTCAGGGTAAATAGTTAAAATATGTTGAGTGTACTTGCCTTCTTTTTGCGAACATCTCTAGAAATTATACCTGAGTTTTTTGCAGATGCTTATGATTGTATAACAGGCACTATGAGAAGTTCTCAGACGGCAGGGTGAAGGATATCGAGGACGAAATCCCGTTTGCCGTGCCGGATGGCTGGGCGTGGTGCAGACTGCCAAATTTATGCAAAATTCCTATTACAGACGGAACACATCAAACCCCAACTTATTCTGATAAAGAAAATGGAATCCCTTTCTTATCATCTAAAGATGTAACTTCTAGAAAAATAGACTGGAGTAAAATAAAATATATTACAAAAGAATTACATGAGGAACTTCAAAAACGTATTCAACCATATAGAAATGACATTTTATTAGCTAAAAATGGAACAACAGGCGTAGCCGCTTTGGTTGATACTGATAAGATTTTTGATATTTACGTAACTTTAGCAGTATTGCGTCCTGCAGAGGTCGTTCATCCTAATTATCTACATTATGTAATAAATTCTCCATTCTGTAAAAAACAGTTTAATGGTCATTTAACAGGGATTGGTGTTCCCAATTTACATTTAAATGATATATGTAAAACCATTATTCCTCTTCCTCCTTTATCGGAACAACAAAGAATTGTTGCCAAAATTGAAGAACTGTTTGCTCAGCTTGATTGTATCACGACTACGCTAACAGAATAGTTTTGATTCGATCGAAGGTAAATAATTGCAGCTCAGGTTTTGTATTGGACGTAATATCTGTGACCTATTACATGAGGTGTCGCCTTGTCTATAGATTTTCCATATCGTGAAGTAGTCTTTTTTAAGATTCCTTTTTATGGATTCAGTATAAAAATCTATTTGACATATACACATAATACGGTTATAGTACCAGTGTAATCAACAACCCCGGTGCAAGCGTCGAGGTATTGAACCCTCCGCACGAATAAAGAGTTTTGCGGATAAAGAAACAGAGCGTGTTTATAAACAGAAGCTTTCAAAATGCCTTCTGAATATAATTCATAAAGTAGCATCAAGAAAAATGTAGATATTGTAGACACTACTAGGAAAATAGTATGGTTGATTATATTGAATGAAGGATTTCTTATGACTAATATTTTAAATTTTTCTGATTTTCAATTTGAAGCAGAACAGAATAATGAGCAAAAGGCTCAAGATATTGTTTATGATGCATGGGATAGTGAGTCATCCGTACAACGAAAACGATTAGCGCAAAAAGCTCTTGAACTTGATCCGAACTGTGCAGATGCATACTGCATTCTGGCAGGAGAGTATAGATCATATAAAAAGAAAAATGAGTATTACAAAAAAGGAATAGAAGTATTTAGAAAAAAATATGGGGAGAAGTATTTTTCAGAAAATAGCGGATATTTCTGGGGAATACTTGAAACAAGACCGTTTATGCGGCTTTCGGCAGGATATGGACAATTATTATGGGATAATGAGAAAAAGGATGACGCGATACAAATATATGAAGAGTTATTACAATTAAATCCGAATGATAATCAGGGATTACGCTATACTTTGATAAACTGGTTGATAGACCAAAATCAGTTGGACAAAGGAACGGAATTACTAAAACAATATCAGGAAGAGACTGCATTCATGTTGTTTAGCGACCTATTACTTTCTATAAAAAAACAAGAAAGCGACACAAAAATCTTAAAAAAATACATAAAAGCCAAAAAGGCAAATCCGTATATAGTGAAGTATTTACTGCATGAAAGTGAATTGCCTGAATATTTACCGGACTATTATGGATTTGGTGATGAAGATGAGGCCGTAACATATTGTTTTGGTTCGATGGATGTATGGATAAAAGATCAAGATACTATTAGAAAATTGAAAGAGATTAGAGATAAATAACGCTTGCTTCAAACAGGCAATCGGAAAGACTTTGATATGTGTCGGTTTTAATTAAGGGCTGTACATTGAGAATAATAGACAAGAATCAACAGGTTTAACCAATTGTGAAAAGATAGTAAATCACAGTTTTGATAAAAAATATCTTTTATAAATATGTAAAAAAAAGTCCTCTATGTTTAGTAAAACCTGTCCAAAAACTGAAAACCTATCGGCTTTTTCTGTCAGGAAATGATTTATCATATCAGCCAAAGCGGATTGAGTAACAGTTGTTGGACAGTTCCGATTTTTACCACGTTACAATGCTGTCAACCAGTTCCCGCTGTTCGCTTGCTGTGCGGCGTAAATAAATGCGTGTTGTTTCGATGCTTTCATGCCCCATCAAATCGGCAAGCAGGGAAATATCATTGAACTTTTCAAGAAAATTCTTTAAGTACCTTTTATACTATTTTTCGATTATAATGCGGTTGTTGAAATCTTCGAATAAATGTGTTATGTTATATAGCAATGATAGCCGAAAGCCCCGACAGCAGTTACAAGCATTCTCCCCCAAAAGCGCAAACCACAGCTTTTGAAAATAGGCGGAGTAGATGCTAGGAGCCTAGTTGAAATAAAGCGGAGACGTATCGGGTATACCGTATATTTTTATCAAAAGGAGAAATGAGCATGAAAAGAACTCATTCATGGAACAAGAGCGTACTGCTCTTGAGTTGGTTGGCAGGAGCGCTGCTGCTTACTGCGTTTACGGTAAGCTGTAAAGCGAATGTAAGCACGCCAATAAATGTAAGCACGCCAATAGCAGTAACGGGCGTAACACTGGATCAGACTACGGTAATACTTGCAGAAGAAGAAACTCTAACGCTGAAAGCAACCGTTCAGCCTGAAAAGGCAGTGAACAAAAAAGTAGTATGGAGTTCGGATAATACAGCGGTTGCGACAGTCGGTCAGGATGGTACGGTAACGGCGAAAAAAGCCGGAACGACTAAAATTAAGGTAACAACCGCAGACGGCGGTAAAACAGCGAGCTGTACGGTAACGGTTACGTTGATCGAATACACCATCACCTATAACTGTGACGGGGGAAGCAACCATGCCGACAACCCTCCAAAGTATACGGTAGAAACGGAAACGATTACCTTAAAACCTGCAAACAAAGTAGATCATATCTTTTTTGGCTGGTATGCCAATGCAGACTTCAGCGGTGAAAAAGTAACGGAGATTAGCAAGGGCGCCAGCGGAAACAAAGCGCTGTATGCAAAGTTTATCGAAATGAAAATGATCGACATTGCCGCGGTAACGAACGGAACCCTTGGTCATGCTGATTACAGTAATAATAACGGAGAGCACACCGTAAGCCTTACTGCCTACCGGATCGGGGAGACGGAGGTAACGCAGGAGCTGTGGCAGGCAGTGATGGGTGATAATCCGAGCAAGTTTGATAACAGTCCTTACGGCAGTGAAGTGCAGGGAAAGCGACCGGTGGAAAGCGTGAACTGGTGTGAGTGTATAGCGTTCTGCAATGAGCTTACAAAGAAAGTACCGGAATTAGGAGAAAGCCAGTGTGTATATACCGTTGATGGGCATACCTATGGTACAGCTGACGCAACGGCAAAAAAAGTACCAGCCATGGATATGAATAAAAAAGGGTTCCGGTTACCGACGGAGGCTGAATGGGAATGGGCAGCGAAGGGCGGTACAAAGGACAAATGGACTGGAACGAATGAAGAAAGCAAACTTGTAAACTATGCGTGGTATAATGCAAACAGCAGCGATAAAACGCATGCAGTAAAGCAGAAGCAAGCAAACGGGTACGGCTTATACGACATGAGCGGGAACGTATGGGAGTGGTGCTGGGACTGGTATGATAATACGCCTGCGGGTGGACAGGATCCGACAGGAGCTGTTTCTGGCACTTCTACCCGTGTCAGGCGCGGAGGTAGTTCGGTCGATGACGCGAAGAACTGCGCCGTCGGTTTTCGGCACATCAACTACCCCGGCATCAGCAACGACAATCTTGGCCTTCGTGTGGCTTGTCGCCCGTGAAAACTGCACGTCCTTGTGCAGTTTTCACTACGAGATTTGCGATGAGCGCAAATCTTGCTTCTGCATGGAACCAGCCGCATCCGTGCCGCTACTGAGGATTCACACATTTTGCCGGAGAGGTAGGGCAGCTACGGGCTGTTGAGCAGTGTACGTCCGTGTACACTGCTCAACGATAAGTTTTTCTAGCGAAAAACTTACTACTGTTTGGAACCACCACCATCCGTGGCGGTATGCGGCGAAACCGAACCGGCAAAATGTGTTGTGAGGTGCAGTATAGTTTTGAAAAAAAGGTGGAACTACGACAATCGGACAGGATGTCCGTGGTTCCACGCAGTAGCAAGTTTGTTTCACAAACTTGCTGTTAAAAAATGTACAGGACGTACATTTTTTAACGATGCGGCTCGAAAATTTTTTTGACTAAAAAACGGTATGGACTTAACAGAGGCGATGCTTCCGGTAATAACCGCGTCAGTATCGCCAAGGATGGTGGTGCAGTTTGGGGAGAGATTTTGGAAAACCCGTCCTGTATGGGGGGAGGGGGGCGGAAATATAAAAGGAGTTTTTTATGAATATGGATAGAGCTATTTGTTTGGATGAAGAGATGAATGTTGCGGCAAAGTATATGTTTAGAAAACAGCTCTTAGATGCAATCAAAAAGAATGATAAGAAAGCATTTAAAGAATGTGTAAAAAAAATTGGAACAGCATGGGGAACTATTAGGCGTTCTAAAGTTGCAGTGCGGGATAGTTTTATCGACACGCTCTGGGATAATACGGAAGCAATGCAATCAGGCAGCTACGAATGGAATAAATCAAACTATAGCGCTTACAGCTACGAAAGCAAAATTTGCTTTTTAATTAATCCGCTGTATTATAAGCTTATTTATGATTCAAAAAATGCGGCAGTACTTGCTAAGCATTATGGACGTATCGACCGATCGAAATGGCAAGCAAGGGTGGAGCAATATTATAGTGAAATAGTACACTTTTCTCCCAAAGATGAGGCGGACATAGATTGTATTTTTAGGGAAGATTTTTACCTGTGGGCAAATGATAAAGCCAAAATGTGGCTGTTCAGTGAGAATGGCAAAACTAGCTATAAACAGGGACGCACGGAGGAGGAGGCAAAGAATAACGAATCTTTATCGGTGTAAAGTGCTCTGTAAATACTCACTGCAAGTGTACGTGCGGAACACCGCCGCTGACCCGATCTTCAATAGTGCCGCGCGTCAGCGGGCGGGTTCTTAGGGTAGAACCCTAAGAACCCGTTTTTCTTTAGATGGGGTCGCAGGGGAAGACTTTTCTTTTTATCGAAAAAAAGAAAAGTCTTCCCCTATTAGGCTTTTTACTCAAACCGCAAGGGATATATCTTGCGCAAAAGAAGAAAAAACGTCTCAAAAAGCGCATTAAGCAATACCGCTACAAGCTTGAAAGCGGAGAATGGGACGAAGCAGAATATGCTCTGCATATTACACCTGTGTTAGCTCATGTTGCCGTAAGCCGGTGTAGAACGTATTGTAATAGGATTTTATGCCGGTAATGGTGCTAACCGAATGTCAATGGCTTTAAACAGTATCAAATTTTTCAAATCAACAACCTCAATGCATAGCATCGGAGTTGTTGATTTGATTGTGATCTCTTTACCAATCAACTATCATATCAACCAGTTCCCGCTGTTCGCTTGCGGTGTGGCGTAAATAAATGCGTGTTGTTTCGATACTTTCATGTCCCATCAAATCGGCAAGAAGAGAAATATCATTGAACTTTTCAAGAAAATTCTTTGCGTAACGATGCCGGAATGAATGCGGATAGACGACTTTTTCATTTATTCCGTATTTTCTAGCATAACTCTTTAGCTGCTGTGCAATACCGCGAGTGGTAATATGCTTTGCAAAGCGATTTAAAAACAGATAGCCGGATTGGCGTCCAACGGATTCCAGCCATTGTAAGGCTTCTTCCTTCAAAATTTTTGGAATATAAAGGCGCCTCAGTTTTCCTCCCTTTGAATATAGATCAAAATATCCTAATTTTACATGCTCAACTTTTATTTGAATAAGTTCGCTGACACGAGCTCCTGTAGCTGCGAGGAACCATACAACAAAATACCATTCACGATTTCCGTCTTTTTTAAGACTCGATTTTAAAAACTGGTAGTCTGCATTGCTAATAACATTTTCAAGAAAATTTTTCTGCTGGACTTTTACAAATTTTAACTGCAGCTGCTCTTTGTGAATAAACTGCAAGTACTTGTTAATTCCCTGAATCCTTAAATTTACCGTCTTCGGTTTAAAGAACTCAATCAGATAACCTTTGTATGCAAGCAGGTTTTCTTTGCTGACAGAATCATAATGTTCTGTGTAGTATTTAACTATCCATAAATATGATGTAAGAGTATTCTGAGAAAGATTACTTTTCTTCAGATACGCTTCAAAAGTTTCGCCGTTTTCCATAACGACCTCCCAATAAACAAGATTTGCGATTTCTCGCTTATATGGAAAGTATACTTGCAGTGTGAGTTCTTGTTATTAGCAAAAATATACTGATGATCATGTTGAAAAACTATTTACTTAGCTTGATTCGCGCGGAGTAAAATGTCAACTATTGAACCATCTTCACAACTAAACGATAATCTAGCATAAAAATAAATACTTATGTTATAATTGACCTGTTCGATAACTGCGTTTTTGAACAGGTCGACGAGTTCTAAATCGTACAAATAGCACGATTTAGAACATCGCATTTCAAGGTACCCTATTCGGAAACGCAAGTTTCCGAATAGGGTTAATAAATTCAGTGGAGATTTGAAAATGTCCTATGAACAGTATGCACAAATAGAAACTCAGGTTTTAGAAATGCCTTATGAACAGAAAATCCAACTTCTTTTTATGATTGCAGATAGTTTAAAAAATACAAAGGTAGTTGAACCTGTTCATTCGCAGATTAAAACAGTAAAACGCTGCTTTGGTATTGCAAAAGGTGAATTTTCGTATCCGAGGAATTTTGATGAAGATAATGACGAGATTGCAAAACTTTTTGGAGCTGTATGATGAAAATCCTTTGCGATACACACATTTTTATTTGGTTTTTAACAGGAGATGATCGGCTTTCAGTAAAAGCACGTACCATTATAGAAAACGAGGAAAATGAAATTTATTTTTCTCTTGTGTCTGTACAAGCAAAAATTGAAAAATTGACCTTTATTACACATGCTTCACTCATTCCGGATTACAATGAGCCATGCATTGTTTCTGTGTAAAAAGACCGGTAAAAATTATGCGACACTTATTATATTTTGTTGATCTCGTTACACAGTGACCGTATCAATTTTTATCTGAATAAGTTCGCTGACACGAGCTCAAAGATTCAAAATAATCTCGTCTAATTTCTTCATTAACTCATGAATGCTGTTACATATTTTGCGTTGTTCATTTAACGGTGGAATTGGAATAAGAGTTTCTGCAATAAATTCTTTTCCAATTCTCTGTTGTCCTACAGCGCCGGTAAAATTATTGATCCCTTCCTTTATGAAAGCATCTGTTTTTATAAACCAAAATACATATTCATTGAAAATATATTTATTGTTTATTCGTAATATATGTAATTCTGTTGTTCCTGCCCCATATTTGTTCTTTAAGTTCTTAAAAATTACAGATTTTCTATTTTCAAAACAAGGGGTAATTTTTGCAATTCCAATATCATTGTCGGAAAAATGACTGAAACCGAATTTTACTGTTCTCCATGTTCGTAATTCATAGGTAAAATTGTTATTAAATTCTGAATCAATTAAGGTCATTGGCACGAAAGAAACTTCTAAAGCATCATTCAGCTTATTCTTAGGATTTATTTCGCATATTGAAGAAATTTTTTCCCAACACCAATTTTCCGGCAAAGCAAACGGCACTTCAATCTGTTCCTCAGTACCGTCGTCGAACTTCTCATAATAACACTATGAGAAGTATTATACCATAGGTTTACAGATTTTGGTAGTGAAATCAACAACCCCGACGCGAGTATCGGGGCACAGTGCGCAACGTTTCGCACTGTATGTGCGATCCGGCACGGATGCCGGTGGTTCCAAACAGAAACGAGTTTTTTGCTTTGTAAAAAACTCGCAGTCAAAAATGTACAAGGATGTATATTTTTGACGTGGTGGTTGCAGCCGGCTTTAATACCCTCATGTTAGACGCAGCATGTGAGATACCCCTCTGCACAAACAAACAGTCCATAATATGACTTTACTATAGTCTTGATCGTTTTCCTTTTCTTTCGGATGCCAGCGCATAAAACACTACCGAGCTGACAAGTACTAAGCCGTGTACAAAGCGCGTCCAAAACCCGGAGAGTCCGGCACTTACTAATCCGGCTTCTATCATACCGATCACCATAGCACCGGCAAGAGAACCCCATAGCGTCCCTCTGCCGCCGTACACAGATGTACCGCCCAAAAAGACCGAGGCAAAAACCAGCAGCAAATAGCCTTCCCCCTGCGTCGGCCACCAATTTCCCAGCTCCATACACGACAACACACCGGAAAATGCTGCCGTTATTCCCGCCAGCACGAACACACCAATGCGCGTACGGCGGACAGGCAGCCCCATCATGCGTGCAGCTTCTTTATTATCCCCAAGAAACCGTATGCCGTCACCAAGCACCGTCCGATGCAAAATCACCGCAAAAAAGATAGAAACACCCAGCATCCACACTGTTTGCGCAGGGATAAGCCCGCCGATCCTTCCGGTAAAGCATTGCACGGTAGGACTCGTCCTCATTGAAGCAAGCGATACAGCCAGTCCGTTTGAAAGAAGCATCACCGAACCGCGCCAAAAAAAATCAAACCCAATGGTTACCACAATAGAGGGAGCGCCGGTAGCGGTAATTGTCAATCCGTTGATAAGACCGATGCAAGCCCCCATCGCAAGCGCCGCAGCAAGTCCCAACGCAGGTGAACCGCTCCAGCGCGTAATCACCGCAAAAGCAAAACCGCTCATCGCCATGTTCGAAGCAAAGGACATATCCATTTCCCCTGCAATTACCACCAGCGTTATTCCGGCAGCAGCAATAGCAATGAAGGGAATAGAGGTCATAAACGAAATGTATATATATTTATCTAAAAAAGTTTGCGGCGCAGCAATGATAAAGGCAATCCAAAGCCCCGTCAGCACCAGCGTAACCGGCAGCATCGGCTTGAGCAGTCTGTACACACTACGCATCAAAGCCCTTCCTTACAGCAGTTAATAAATCATCAAACGTTATCTGCGAGCGCTCAAGCATACCGGCTGTTTTTCCATGAGATAAAATACAAAAACGGTCGGCAGTCTGCCATACATGGTCAATCGTATGGGTAATAAAAATAACAGACTTCCCTTTTTCCCGCACTGCACGGATAAACTGCAAAACCTTATCCACCTCATTGACGGCAAGCGCAGTAGTCGGTTCATCCAAAATCACCAGCCCCGCATCAAAATACATCGCGCGTCCAATCGCAATACCCTGCCGTTCTCCACCGGAGAGAACCCCGGCAGCAGTATCAGGTGTCAGCCGGTCTCCGCCAAGACCGAGTTCCGCCAGCAGCTGCTGCGTTATGCGTTTTTCAGTACGGACATCGATCAGCCCTAAACGGTTTTTAATATGTCTGCCCATAAAGATATTCCGCCACAGCGGCTGCAAAACGCCGAGCGCGCGGTCTTGATACACCGTTTCTATCCCCATCCGCCGGGCTTGCGCAACAGAATACCGGCGGAAGTTCACCGCATGCCCTTTGAACAAAAAAGAGCCGCTATCCGCACCGTATAACCCGGAGATAATTTTGATAAGCGTCGATTTACCAGCACCGTTATCCCCCAATAAACCGACAATCTCACCGGGTTTCACACTAAAGTCAGCGCCCCGGAGCGCCTGCACGGTACCAAAACTCTTATGAATACCGTGCATTTCCAGTAAAAAGTCCAATGACTTACCGTATTCCCTTTTCTGCAAGCGGAGCGATCATATCGATATTTTCTTTCGTTACAAATCCGCCGGCTGTATCGATAATTAACCCGCCGAATCCCGCTTCTTTTGACTGCAGCAAGGTTGTTACTGCCAGATAACCGATTAAATACGGCTGCCCTTCACCAATTAAATCGACATACCCCGTTTTAATCCCCTCTGCCGTAGCCGGAGATAAGCTAAAACCGGCAACCGCAACAGCATCCGGCGCAATACCTGCCGAACGGAGCGCATTACCCGCCTGAGCAGTCAAAGCACCGTGATCAATAACAGCAAGTTTACAATCCTTATTTGCAGACAAATACCCGGTTAAAATAGGAGCACCCAACGTTGCATCCTTGTTCGCCTCAGGGGAAATTTCCAAGTAATCCACCTTGAGCCCAGCTTTCTCAAACACCTCGATAATTGCTTGAGCACGTCTGCCGCGTCCCGGTAAGCTCTTCAGCCCCCACACAAAGACCTTATCGTCTTTTTGCAGCTTAAAATAGTCTACACACCGTTCTGCAAGCAGTTTTCCTTGATTATAGTTATCCGGTCCGATAAACCCAAAGCCCTTATTCTGATACTTCTGATAGAGCCGTGGCAATGGAGTGTCAACACAGGTTACCAGTGCACCTTGAGCATAGGCTTGATCGATAAGCTGTTCATAACCGTCATCACCCGGTACCCCGATAACAACCATCCCATCAGGCTTTGTTGCAAGCCCCTCCCGAAAGTTTTTCAGCATCTTTTCGGCGCTCCAATCAGAATACACAAAACTTATATCGATATTCAGATCTTTCGCCGCCGCTGCTGCTCCATTTTGTAACACAGTCCCGTATGATTCCCCGGGAGCACCGCCGGTATCAAACCAAATCTTCATCCGCTTTTGTCCGCCGAGAGTCTCTCCCTGCGGAGGTACCGCCTTATCCGTTTTTGCACCTGCTGCACAGCCCGTTAAACAGACCCCAATTCCACACAACACTGCAGCCGCAGCCGCTTTCCAGTTTTTCATAAATTCTCCTTGCATTCACTACTTTATTTTTACTACTTTAAATAGTACTCACTTAGTATACTAGTATACGAGCCATTTACAAAGGCATATCGTCTCAAAATGATCGATTGAATAATACCGTAAGACTTTCGCAGTATACCTAATTTCCGTATAAAGGTAAATCTGCCTGCTGTAGGTAGGATGCAGATGGGCGTACCGGTTTTGCGCTCCATCTCCATCCTATTTTAGAGCGGATGCTCTTTTATCGAGTAATGTGATCAAGGCTTCCTTCATATCATCAGGGATGAGAGAATTACGACACATTTCAATAAAGACAGGTACCATAGATATTAATTGACCTATCATTTTCTCCGCTGCAAGATTCGCTATGCCACAACCGGCGGCAAAGGTGAGAAAATCTTTACAATGGATATTTCTCTTCTTTCCATTCATTGGTAAAGCACATTCATCTTTGTCTTCCGGCATAATAACATTTACCGGAAGCAAATCATACGCAGGGGAAAGATGATATGTTCCCGACCCCGATGTTGATTCAATTAAAGAAAAATTCTTTAAATGCATATCGGAATTTCCAACAATAAATGAAAAGACGAGCCGATAAAATAATTCGGTCATATCAAGACCGGGACGATAAGAATATTTCTTAATGATATTTCCGCACCGCTCATAAGAGCCTTTATATTTATCTTGAGTCAATCTTAAATCAAGTTGACAAAAATCTTCCATAGCAATGAGCTTTACATTGGAATCTTTTGAAAAAACACGATCGATTCTTTTTGTAATATACGCATAAGAGTCTTTGCTTTTTATAAGAGCATGAGGAACGGTTCTAATCTTAGCTTTATCCGCCATAGACATAACAAGATGTTCAGACTCCGGTAACGCACGAAATTCTTTTACTTGAGGTTTCAAAATATATCCTGTGGGGTAATTCACAACAGTTAATCTGGGATGCACTTCATTTGAAAGATGCAATGAAAGTTTTTTCTGAACACCCGGAATAGTATACCCTTTATTGGTGCTTGCTTTTGCTAGTTCTTCCAACACCAAGTCTGTTATTTCAATTTCCGGAATCGCATTGGTCATGAAAAACTTATTTATACACGTCTTATGCCAGCCGTTATTTTCACTATTGTCTTTTATCGGCTTTCCGCAACACAGACAATTCATAGTTTCTCTTCCTCGTTTATGCTGACATTTCCGATAGGATCCTTACAAGCAACTAACAGCAAGGAAAATCTGTCTTTAGGGTCTATTTTCCAATTACGGCTTACGACCTCAAGAAGCCAGCCTTCGGGAATCAATCCATCAAAAAAGGAAAACAATGTTTTTGATGTATAAGGTTCTTCACGTATCGGAAGTGTCAATGAAACCGGGCGATTATCTCCTTGCGCAACATACGTTTTATCGTAAGAAAAAGAATAGCCGTCGTCGGTTTCACAGAGTTTTCCGGCAAAGGTATTATATACATAGACGTATGCAGTTCTAAATATGTTTTTCATTTATATGCCGCCGAAGTTAGACCTTCCTTAAAATTCAGCAGCCGAACAAAATATCAATTTTGGAGGATACTGAATTGATACGCGATAGCGTACATACAATTTGTGATGTTTGCGATACGCAAACTCATCGGTTAACGAGGCAACCTTATTTTGTTGCTGAAGTTAGACCTTCCTTTTTACCCGGTATTGCCTCCATGCCGAACATTGCCAATGCAACATTCACTTTATCCATTCGTACGGTTTCTTTTCCTTGTTCCAATTCACGGACAAAGCGAAGTCCAAGACCTGATCTCATCGCAAAATCTTCCTGCGTCAAACCGGTGGATTTTCTATTTGTTTTAATGAATTCCGCTATTCTATTCATATAAACCTTACTCCCCTGTGAAGTGCTGCTGTATGTGCATTATATACCCTTTAGGGTATAATGTCAAAGAGGAAAGACGGGAATACACCCTATCGGGTATATAATAACTTTTAAAATAAATAATTATACCCTAAAAGGTGTATTTTAAAGTAGTTATGACAGCTCTGTGTATTCACATCTTTATTCGTGCGGAGTGTTTAATATCCGCCGTTCATCTACCGCCATGGATAGCGGTTGTTCCACGCAGTAGTAATGGTGTGACAGAGCCACACCATTGCAGTCAAAACTATACACGGATGTATAGTTTTGACGAATGCTCTGCGTTGGGGGTGTTGATGCGTGTGAAGGTTCTATATTATGTGCACTGATTTTTACTCTTTGTAAGCTGAGAGCTCCTTCATTGCAACATCCAAAGAAGTCCGCCTGCTTCTCTTTTCTTTTGTTTCCTTTATAGAGCCAACCAAAACGACTCTGTGTCTTGGTATTTTTAATACGTACGTTTCATACCAATAAGGTTGTGGTTTGGGAATCTTAATATTTACCGCTCCCTTTTTGATGAGGAATTCTTTATTTTTCCAATTTGCAACGCTTTATTCCATACAAGCACTGACTATTGATACATCTCTTTAAGCGATACTAATATCAGTTTTTTGTCCTGTAAAGTATCAAACCATTTTGTATAACCTGACAGTGAAAACAAAATATATGTTACAATGTCGTATGTCGGTGATATTACATTTGCTCGCCGTATCAATGTTTCATATATTCCCTTATCTATCTTTTCATTCTTAAATTTACACTCACCTATGACTGCCTTTTTTTCCATTTCTGACAATGCAACCACATCAATATCCGCAGATTGTATGACTTTCTCTCCATTGCTATTTAAAACGGTTTCTGTTCGCCACCATGTCCCAACAGCTGTAATAAAACAATTAAATTTTCCAAGAATTCCTTGTTTCAAGGTATAATATCTGCACATATCCTCAAATACTGTTCCCATAAAAGAATGTAAAATTGGTTTTACTGCTTTTTTATAATACAGTTCACCCTGTCCCATTTCTATTACGCTGGCAGCCTTTGGAATAAATGCATACCAAAACTTAAACATGTGGTCTTTTAAAACGTACTGTGTCTTTTTCTTATTCTTTTCCTCTGTGATACATTTTTTCTTTTCTACCAACCCTACACTTATTAATTTTTCAATAGAATAGAGAATGGTCGGCTCTTTTTCATTTATTTTGTTAGCGATAACATTGACGGTATTTTTTCCTGATGCAATCTGCTCAATTATATTATTAACCACTGTGATGTCTGAAAATTCCTGTGTCAGAAGGTTTCTTGTTTCATCATATAAATATCCGTCTGTTCGAAAGAATAACCGTACAATATTTTCATCAAGATTTTTCTTAGGATCAATCATTGACAGATACTTTGCTACCCCGCCGGTGATTCCATAGCAGATTGCTTTGTCCTCATAAGAATACTTCGGTACGAATTGAGCTGCATCCAAATAGTCAAATGCTTCTAATTTTATTTGAGAATCCCGTCTTCCAAATAACGGGCTTTTTTCACTCAGCACCTTGTTTTCTATAAAGCTTAATGCAGATCCGCACAGTATAATTTTTAAGTTTTTAGCCCGCCAAACGGTATCAATATACTTTTGCAATACTGAAAGCAGCGCTTCATCTTTTTCTGCCCAATACGGTAATTCATCTATTACCAGTAGCATTTTTTCATCTGACATATTTTGTGCAATAAAGTCAAACACGGCCTCGATTGTACGAAAGTGTATGTCTTCAATGCCTGCTAAAAATACATCAGTTACCTGCTTTGAAAATAACTCCAGATTCCTTTCTTTACCCACTTTAGTGGCTGTATAAAAAATTACCTTTTTATCTTTCACAAATTCCGAAATAAGGGTAGATTTGCCAATACGTCTGCGCCCGTATATAACAGTCATTCCTAGTCCGGGTTTTTGATAAAATTCATTTAGATACGATAATTCTTTTTCTCTTCCAATGAACATATTTACAGCCTCATCAATAGTTTTGTTCAAACTAATTTTATTAAAAATGATTTGAATAAAACTGTATCATATTTCATTCTGTTTATCAAGTCAAATGTGCTAAGGTGTTAAATGTACTAAAGTAACATTATACCATGTTTAAGGTGTTTTTCCAGCAGTTATCAATGAGTTCAGTTTTTGATATAATGGCAGCGTAAACAAAAAACAGGAGAATTATTATGTACATAAAACCTGAAGATCGGCGTGAAAAATCGAATGCAAAAATAAAGGGAATGGGCATTGCCTGTATGGAAGAACTGCCCTTGGTGGAATCATCAAAAGAGGCGAAGCTTAAAAGCCTTGAAGAAATCTGCGACAGAGCCATCGCATGTCTTTTGTCAATTCAATTGGCCGAAGACATTCATAATGAGCAAGGGTATGAAGAATCGAAGGAACTATTTTTACGTTTGCTTAAAAACTACGAAGTATCGGACTGCCTTTTGGAAAAAGAAAAACGGCTTTTTGACAGGACATACACTAAACAGGATGTCATCGATGTCTGCTGGACTTATGAAGCGTATTGGTCGCTTGTGTGGGCTTTGGGCTTGGTCGAAGATATTTCGTATCCGAACACCATCTGTGATGTGGAGAGAGCGATAAAGCTGGTCGGCGACACCGATGGGAAAGCTGCGTTTAAAGCACAATGTAAGTTACGCGGGATAGAGGAAATACTGGATATGCTCGATCTTCACTACCGTTACCATTGGGCAACGGAGGGAAAACGGCTTCGCCCGGAAACGGAAATCAAGGACTTAAATCCCGATGTTTTGATGGAACGAAGGCGCGGACTTGAATGGCTTATTTCCGAAGAAAGCGATTGGTTCGATATTTCGATGGATACGTAAACGTAAGAAAAAAAGATACGGTTCTCATTCTAGCAAATCGTCATGCAATAGAAAGTCTCTTATCCCAATATAATAAATCCCATATTCATCATATCTTGGAACGATGATGTCTTTTACAATAATGATTTTTTTAAAGGAATCGTCAATGCGTTTGAGAGGGTTTCTTTCTTGCTCTTTTTTCTCCTCACTGTTGATTGCAAAAGCAGATTGAATATAATATCGTACGTTTCCTTTATTAACAACGAAGTCAACTTCCAATTGCGTTCTTTTTGTTTTTCCTTCTATATTATGAAAGTATTCCACAATACCGACATCGACAGTATAACCTCTTCTTATCAAGTCATTGTAAATGATATTTTCCATAAGATGGGTTTCTTCGATTTGTCTAAAATTAAGCCGTGCATTTCTTAGTCCTATGTCCGCAAAATAATATTTAAGCGGCGTAGAAAAATACATTGCCCCCTTAATATCGTATCTTTTAGAAGCATATAAAATATATGCTTCTTCAAAGTATGAGAGATATTTTGAAATTGTATTGTTTGAAATCTTTATTTTCTGCTCTGAGGCATATCGATTGGACAATTTGAGGGGATTTTTCAAAGAACCGACTGCTGAGGAAATAAAATCAAGCAAAACTCCTAATATCTCTTCACTATTTTTGATCTGATTTCTTTCCATAATATCTCTAATATAAGTTTCTTCAAATAAGCCTTTCAAATACCGGCTTTTTTCTGCAAAGGTTTCAAGCTGCACGACAAACGGCATCCCGCCATATAGGACATAGTCTTCCCAAGCTCTATCCGTATTTTCATAACAGCTATTTATTTCAGCAAAAGATAAGGGATACAGGTGAATTTCATCTCCCCTATCGCGAAACTGTGTCAAAATATCTTTAGAAAGCATTTTTGAATTACTGCCGATAACATAAATATCAACGTTTTTTCGCTTCATAAGCGAAAGGAGCGTATCAACAAATGTTATTTTTTCATTGGAATCATCACTATATGGGTTTTGAACTGATCTTGAAAATTGTATTTCATCAATGAAAATATAATATCTTTTATCATTCTGCACTTTACTTTTTACATAGTCATTCAATGCAAACGGATCTCTATAGCGAATATTTTCAATATCATCAAGGGTTATTTCGATAATCTGTGTTTCATCTACGTCATTTTGTAGTAAATAGTTTTTGTATAGCTGAAACAGCAAATATGATTTTCCGCATCTTCGGATACCGGTAATTATTTTTATTCGTCCATTGTTTCTTTTCTTAATAAGTTCATCTAGATAGTGCTTTCTTTCTATAATCATATCGATATCCTTTACATGAACAAATTATGTGTTTTACCACGGTTTTTATTCGTACATAGTGTATCATTTGTAAATATCATATGCAATATATGTGTCCACAGACAAAAGTTTCATTTTTTGATATGCTTACAAAAAGCTTTTATGGGAGATTAAGTTATGAAAAAAACGGAACATTGGTATTTCGGTCAGTTGAATCTTGAGGCAGTCGATGACACGGATGTTATTTGGGAAAAAGAGATTCAGGGGATAGACACATGGCTTTGGCTCGGCAAAAATGTAGAACCGTCTACCGGCATACTCGACCTTTATGCACAGTTTCTTGAGAACATAGAAGATAAAATAAAAGACGCAAGAAAAGCACTTATAGCATATTTAAACGATGACAGTTACTATATCGACTTTCATATTGAAGAATGCGGACTGGAAGATTTACCGACTGATATTACCGAGTTTGTAAGTAAAATGACGGTAACGAATGTAGGCTTATGGATTGACAGTGAAAAGCCGCACATCGCAATGGATTTTATGATTGCACCTGATGAAAGCGATGAAATACTCTGCGTAAAATTCGGTGAAGATGCAAAAATTATATCCATTGATTGGGAAAGTTAGCATCTCTGGCACAGCATACAGCCTCACAGCGGTAGGGATTAAACCGTCAGTACAGATAAAAAACTGCTATTCATGCACACAAAGACAGCTTCAAGCAGATAAACCGTATATTGAGAGACACCAATAAAAAGAAATCATGCTCTTGACTTGTTGGGGAGAGCAGGATATTTTTACGAAAGAAAGTTGATCCTTTATGAGCGCTGTGTAGGTACACCGGTCATCCGTATTGGTTAAACGGTAGGCTCACAAGCTCATAAAAAACTAAAAATAGCATCTAGAAAATTCACTCATATTTTGCAGATGCACATAATTAAGGAAGTATATTATGAAGATTCGAAACGTACTACGCGTACTACGAGGTATTCCCCTCCTGCTTACTATGGTGTTGGGATTAAGCATTGTTCTTAGTTGTAAAAATGGTCCTGGCTCCAATTCCTTCGCCGCCGCTGCTGCGCCGTTTTGTAACACCGTCCCGTACGATTCCCCGGGAGCACCGCCGGTATCAAACCAAATCTTCATCCGCTTTTGCCCACCGACAGCCTCACCCTGCTGAGCTACCGCCTTATCCGTTTTTGCACCTGCTGCACAGCCCGTTAAACAGACCCCAATTCCACACAACACTGCAGCCGCAGCCGCTTTCCAGTTTTTCATAAATTCTCCTTGCATTCACTACTTTATTTTTACTACTTTAAATAGTACTCACTTAGAATACTAGTATACGCGCCCTTTACAAAAGCGTATCGTCTCAAAATGATCGATTGAACTATACCGAGAGACCTCCGCAGTATACCTAATTTCCGTATAAAGGTAAATCTGCCAGCTGTAGGTAGGATGCAGATGGGCGTGCCGGTTTTGCGCTCTGTACTCATGCACTGCGCAAAACCGTCGGGCTTTCCGGGGTTCCGCTGCCGCTCCATTCCTACGGAACAGCGCTGCTGCCCCTCCAATCCCTCACGCGAGTCTTATACCATGCCATTGTTTTCTCTGGAATTTATATTTCGTTTGCTTTATTTGCTTAATGTACATGTGCTTGCAAAGTATACAGAATACAAAGCACGAATCAATCCGCAGTATAAGCAATTATACTACTCAAACGGCACCTATCACTATGCCGATAAATACCCTCGGTTATTCGGCACAAAAAGACTTAACCGGCTATACTCGTGTTATCGACTATATTGGAGTCAAGAAGGCGTGTGAGCAGCTTAATGTGAACTACGGAACATTATCAGGCTCAAGAAAGAAATAGCTGGCTTTAAAAGTGCGAATGAGAACATCGCATTTCAAGGTAATCTGTTCAGAAAGGTCTGTTTCCGAGCAGGTCTATTCAATTATCTTGAGGTCGCGGCAAACCTGTTTCAAATCTTTGAGGGCGCCCCCCTTCGTTGAGCTTCGATTCATATTGACTACATAATGCTGTATATGTGCATTAGGAAATACAGCCCTTACCGCATCGGGGATGTTTGTAAGTCCGTCCATGCAAGCAATGAGAGGATCCTTCATACCACGGTTCTTTATGTCTGTCAGTACACTCATCCAGAACGGTGCTCCTTCTGTGTCAGCTCGCCATACCCCCAGAATATCTTTCTCACCATCCCAGTTTATCGCAAGAACACCATACAAGACTTGGCTGACGCTTTTATCACCCTGCCTTAAATTTAACTGTAGCTCGTCAAAGAAAAGTATCGGGTAAGAATTCCCCAGCGGGCGACTTTGCCACTGTCTAACATCCTCCATGACGTATTGTATTACCCGGAAAATCAATTCCGGCGAAACATCTATCTCATAGACATTCTCTAAACGCCGTTGCATATCGAGAGAACTCATTCCGCCTGAGTACATCGAGATAATCTGATCACTAAATAATGGAGCGTGTTTTTGATGTTTGGGGATTATAAGAGGCCGGAATGTGCTATTGCGGTCGCGCGGTACCTGAATTACTACCCTGCTATTGTCATCCAGAATGAGGGATTTCTCTGTGTAGCCATTCCTACTATTGCCTGAGTTGTCTCCAGCATTGTCATTTTTTACGTAACCAAGGTGCTCATCTATCTCCGCTTGCAGCACCCTCTCATAAAACCGTTTCGTAATGTACCGGAGCAGTCCATTTTGACCGGTAAACTCATCTTTTATCATCCCGTGAAAGTCAATCTGACCGAGTATCGCCTCGATTGCATCCTTCGTATTCTTGTTTTTTCTGGCTGTCATAACTACTCCCAAGGTATCATATTTTCAGCTATTTGCACAGACAATTTTGCAAACTTAAAGCGAGAAGCTTTTTTCATACAGGATTTACTATATGGAGGGGCTTTACTAGCATAGATCTCCTATGTGATAGTCAGAGCCGATAAACCGCAGATAAGGAATAGACCTATTCGATAACTGCGTTTTCGAATAGGTCGACGAGTTCTAAATCGCGCAAATAGCACGATTTAGAACATCGCATTTCAAGGTAACCTGTTCAAAAACGGAAGTTTCCGAACAGGTTTAATACAGTACTAGATAAGACCATCTCTAAAAAACTGAGGTTTTTAGAAGTTCCCAGTAGCCTGTAAAGAAAAAACATTTGCGGTTTCGCATTTTATGCAGTACAATGGACAGTATGGTAAAAGCTGTTTTTGCAGGATCCTTTGATCCGCCGACCTTTGGACACCTCAATATTATTGAACGGGCTCAAAAACTGTTTTCTGAAATACACGTAGTGATTGCTGTAAATAAAAATAAAAATTACTGCTTCTCGGATGATGAGCGCTGTACGGTTATTAAAGAACTTGTCTCCGGCTGGAATAATGTATCAGTGCATTTATGGGATTCGCTTATCGTCGATTATGCAAAAAAGATCGGTGCTGATGTGCTGATCCGCGGTGTGAGGAACGACAATGACTTTCTCTATGAGTTTGATCTTGCTATGATGAATAAAAGCTTAAATCCTCAGATTGAAACGGTCTTCCTTGTACCTGACCCCAAGTTCTTTGTGCTGCGCTCCAGTTCAATCAAGGAGCTTGCTGCATTCGGCGGGGATGTTTCTACAATGGTACCTCCCATCGTTGCAGAAATGCTGAAAAAAAAGTTTTCCGGACAGTAAGGGGCTTCGTTATTCGTGCGGAGCGTTCCTGCTCATATACTGCGTCGGGGTTGTTGAGTGGCTGAAAGATCAACTACGGGGAACTTCTAAAAACTTCAGGTTTTTAGAAGTTTTCTTTAGATGTAACTTGCGGTCATTACACTGGTTGTTTTTGCAGTTTTGCAGTATAGTAGCAGCGTAAACGTGCATATAATATGGAAAACATTTAAAAATGTGAATTTTTTAGAGAAGTCATATACACGTTCTCACTTCGTTGCGAATGCGTGTAAAAAGTCAATGGAAGGTTGATACATTCTTCTTGAGTTTTTATAGGAGTTACTATGGACGCAGTAAAACGTTTTTTTAGGTACATTGCGGTTGATACTAAATCGAATGAAGATAATCCCGAATGTCCGAGTACAAAGGGACAACTGGAACTCGGTAAAATGCTGGTGGAAGAGCTGCAATCATTGGGTGTTGCAGACGCAGAGCAGGATGCGCATGGGTATGTGTACGGCACCATCCCGGCAACTACCGACAAAAAATTGCCGGTTGTCGGCTTTATTGCTCACATGGATACCGCCCCCGACCTTGACGGCAAGTGTACAAATCCGCAAATAGTTCACTATACCGGCGGCGATATTAAGCTCAATGATACCTATTCGCTTACGGTAAAGGAGTTTCCCTTCCTTAATTCACTCATAGGTGAGGACATTATCACAACGGACGGTACTACACTACTGGGCGCTGATGATAAATCCGGCATTACGATTATCATGGGGATGGTAGAATATCTCCGGGATCATCCTGAAATGCAGCACGGCACCATTAAAATCGGCTTTACCCCGGATGAAGAAATAGGCAGAGGGGCTGATCTTTTTGATGTAAAAAAATTCGGGGCAGATTTTGCTTATACCATTGACGGCGGACAGATCGGAGAGCTTGAGTACGAAAATTTCAATGCCGCAAGTGCAAAAATCGAAATTCAGGGAAAGAATGTACATCCGGGTACTGCAAAGAATGTGATGATCAATTCCCTACGGATTGCCCATGAGTTGGATTCTATGCTGCCGGTTGAACAAAAACCCGAATACACAGAAGGCTATGAAGGCTTTTTCTTGCTGACTCACCTCAATGGCGCAGTTGACCATACTTCGATGTCCTATATTATCCGCGACCATTCTACCGAAAAATTTGAACAGAAAAAAGCGCTGCTGCAAAGCGCTGTTGCGTTTTTGAACACCAAATACGGCAATACGGTAACGCTCACCTTAAAAGATAGCTACTATAATATGCGTAAACAGATTGAACCGCATATCGAAATCATTGACTTGGCAAAAAAATCCATGGAAGACATCGGTATTACCCCGATTATTCATCCCATCCGCGGCGGTACTGACGGAGCGCGTCTTTCCTTTATGGGACTGCCCTGTCCTAATATTTTTGCAGGCGGCTTTAACTTCCATGGACGTTTTGAGTGCATTCCTGTCAGTTCTATCCATAAAGGCACGGAATTATTGCTCCGAATCATCGAAAATATGGTGAAACAGGCATAAGAGCACTCTTCGATGCCTATATAGCGGTGCTTATTCACGTTTTTGCTCAAAAGGAAACTTAAATGGGAAATATAACAAACCGGAGACCAACACTTACCGGAAATTGGGAAGCTCCGAATAAGCAGCGTTTAGAGCAGCTTATTGCAGAAAAAGCCTTTGCAGATAATTATGCTGTGTTTGACTGGGATTTTACCTGCATCTTCTATGATGTACAGGATAGCATGTTCCTCTATCAGCTTGAGCATCTTTGTTTTAAGCTGACCCCGGAACAGTTCGCAGTTACCATCCGATATGAAATACCACAGGATGTGCCGTTAAACGGCTGCTTCAATACTGAAGGGCGGCAGCTTACCGCAGCAGAGCTATCCGCTGATTTAGATGAGCGTTATTGCTTTTTATACCATAATTGTGCTGCATTGCGGGGGACGCAGCCGCTTGAATCGATTGTGCAAACTGCGGAATACCTCGACTTTAAAACCAAGATGCTGGTGCTGATGCGGTATGCGGTAACCGTATGCAATACCGACCTTTCTCAGTCGGTCTGTACCGGCATGACCTTGCCTGAACTAAATGCCATTGCAGAAAAAACAATTGCGCAAGCCCTTACCGAAAAAATCAGCACGTATACACTTACCTCTCCGGCAGAGCTGCCGAGTAAAGCCGGAAGCGTTACCGCTACATACCGCAAAGGGATACGCATACAGCCGGAAATACAGCATTTGTTCCGCTGCCTTGAAACCAACGGCATCACGCCCTATATCTGTTCCGCTTCGCAGGAGGATGGGGTGCGGGTATTTGCGTGTCATCCTGAATACGGGTATTGCCTCAAACCGGAACAGGTTTTCGGCAGGCGACGGTTGCGGAATGCAGACGGTGTTTTTACCGATTCCCGTGACTATTCCATTCCGCAAACATGGCGGGAAGGAAAAGCAGAGGCAATACAGACATTAATTGCCCCACGGCATGGGGGAAAGGCTCCTATTTTAGTTGCCGGTGATAGCGACGGGGATTTTTGGATGATGGATGCATTTAAAAATGATGCAGTGATTCTTATCTTATTCCGCAACCAAACACCGCGGGAGAAGCTATATCCGTTTATACAGCAAGGACTTTCCGAACAAAATATACCCAAACCAGCCATTCTGGTGCAGCACCGGGATGAAACCTGCGGGCTGTTTATATCGCAGCTCCCCTCCGCAGACCCAAGAGGATAGGGATTTCCGCACTACTAATAAACCTGTTCGAAAACTTGCGTTATCGAACAGGTCTAATGCTCTTTTTCCAGTAAAAAGTCGATAATATTTTTATGAATAATACCGTCACGGCTAAAATCGAATCGATCCATTGAGAGAACGTATTTTGGAAAATTATCTGCTATCAGCTTATATACCCCAAACTCCCGCTCTCTCGTTTGTTCGTCAGGCAGCATATATGCGACTTGATAGTAGGAGATATACTGATCTTTCCTCGCAATAAAATCAATTTCCCTATCTTGAACCTTGCCGATCTCTATCTGATAACCGCGTGAGGAAAGTTCTATGTAAACAATGTTTTCCAACGTGCGCTCGATATCTTTTGTGTTGGAAAATCCCCGTGCCTGCCGGAATCCGTGATCGGTAACATAATATTTTTCGTCTACTTTAAGGAATTTTTTTCCTGATGTGTCATAGCGGGGAACTTTTTTGATAATAAATGCAGTACAGCAATAAGTTAAATAATTGAGAATCGTATCTACAGACAGAAGCCGTTGCTCATTTTTGAAATAATTTTTGATACTATTTGCCGAAAACGTGTGTCCGATATTTTCAAGAACAAAGGATAATACCCGATGGAAACTATCAACATCGCGTATATGATTATATTGCAGTACATCTTTCATCAATACCGTATTGTATACATCTGTGAGGTACTTAAAACACGGCGCTTCTTCCAAATTAAAATAGCGCAAAAAAGGCATCCCTCCCACTTTGATAAATGATTCGAAGAGTCTTTCCTTTGAAAGCTGCCTGCTCTGAAAGATTTCCATAAATTCCTTGAAAGTAAACGGGTATATTTCTACTGTTATATAACGGCCTGAAAGGAGCGTTGCAATGTCCCCGGAAAGTAATGTTGAGTTAGAACCGGTTATATAGATATCGCAGCTTACGTCTACACTTAATCCATTGATAACCCGTTCCCAGCCGTGAACCGTTTGTATTTCATCAAAGAAAAAATAGCATTTGCCGCGAACAGTATGCAGCAATGACCGTAGATAGGCAAGTAATGCAGCTGCTGTGGTAATATCGAACAGCTCGGCTGATTCAAAGTTAAGATATATTTTATTTTGATCCGGTATGTCCTTGAGTACTTCATCTTTAATGATTGACAAAAGAGTCGATTTACCAACTCTTCTCATGCCGGTTAAAACCTTGATAACGGGCTTATCCACAAAAGGTTCAATTTGTTGTATATACAAAGGTCTGAGAATATAGTCCATAAACATTCCTCTCGTTGAGCATCGCTACCAACCGTATTTCTCATTCACACGAAGGGCTTATTTTCATAGACCCGCCGCAGCTGTTGATTTCAAGGAATCATTTCGGTTATAATCGAAACAACAAACAAAAACAATCTATATATCGATTATAGCCGAAATGATAAAAAAGAACAATACATACTTCGATTATAGTCGAAATAGAACAAAAGAAAACAAATTATATCGAGTATAACGAATAAGAATCCGCTAAAATATCAAGCCTATCAGCTCATTTTATCAGGAAATACATTAAATTGCCCGCTTTGCTCCCCTCCGCGCCGCCGCGGTTATAGTACCCCCGACGCGGCATGGGAGGTAACCTTCGCACGAATAAAAGCGTTAAGATATTGAGAGTGCAAAGAAATCACCGAGGGATAAGCTAACCGGACGGTCATACGGCTGCGCTTACCGGTTATACTTCACCGGGGGCAAGCTGTGTGAGGATTTCAGTATGATCTTCAAAAATAGCGACGGTATGCTCCATGTGGCAGGAACATGACTTGTCTGCGGTAACTACCGTCCAGCCATCAGCACGGGTTTTAACATCGGCAGTTCCCAGATTGATCATCGGTTCAATCGCGATAACCATTCCCGGTACAAGCCGCGGATTGGGGGCACCCCGCTCCGGAACATTGGGGATATTAGGGTCTTCATGCACCTTCAGCCCAACCCCGTGTCCGCAATATTCATACACAACACCGTACTTATACTGCCGAGCCAAATCATATACAGCCCGGGAAATGGCATTAACCCGCTTACCAGCTTGACAAGCCGCAATACCTGCATACAGGCAGTCGGTAGTAACCTTTAAAAGCTGTGCCCGCTCCGGGCTTACCTTTCCAACCGGTACTGTTACACAGGAGTCGCTAATATAGCCATTCAGGTCTATACCGATGTCGAGCGACACAAGATCCCCTTCCCGTACAATCTTTTTTTTGCTGGGAACGCCGTGGATAACTTCTTCGTTGATAGAGATACAGGCTGCACCCGGAAAATTTTCCGCATACCATGCCGGAGTGCCGCCGATATCCTTGATATAAGCAACACAAAAGTCATCAAGCTCTTGAGCCGTTACGCCCGGCTGGACACGGGGAGTGAGCTCTTTAAAGAGTCTTGCCAATGCTTTACACGAAAGACGAATACCGTCTATCTGCTCTTTGGTTTTAATACGTATCATATACATTCCTTTTAAGAACAGCATATTTTTACAGAGACCGACACGAGTACCGACACATACCGATACTTTTGCCTCCCCCTTACACCGGATTTACCGCCATAACTGTTCTTGATAGTTGTTTTTCAGTTTTGCAATGCCCCGTATGCGGGGATTCATCCGTAATGAGGCTTCTACACAGCCCGCAGCAGTACTTAAGTCCCCCATACGGTAATAAATTTCTGCCATTTTTTTTAGAATTTCAGCCTGATCCGTTTTATTTAACCCAAAATCAAGGGAGGCTTCGCAGCATTCAAGCACAACATCATCCTCAAGCGTATAGAATATTTTTTCACGTAACAGTTTACGGACAAAGATCAACACTTCCGGAAAAAAGTGGCGGAAATAATCTTTTTTTAGCTCTTCCCGAATGATCTGTTCCAACAGTAAAAAGGCTTCATAATAATAATCACGGAAATAGAGTTCTTCTGCAAGCACAAAGCAGCCATCCATAAAATCTCCGCGGTTGAAATACTGGCGCAAAGAAAATCCCTGATGTAATGTGCGTAACTGCAAAAAAAGTTCAACAGCTTCTGTTTCTTCATGATGAAAAAGATCGAAAAAGATAAGTGTTGCCTTACTTTGCATATCAGGCTGTTCTTTCAGCCAATCCCGGTAATTAAAAGAGGGAACCTTCCGCTTTGTTTGTGTATAGAAAAAATCAAATTCAGCCCGTCTGCGGGCATTGAGCAATGTTTCGTAGGCACGGAGAAGTGTTCTCATTGCCTGTTCATTTGCTCGTGTCCCTCCATTACGATCCGCATTATGCGGTATATCAGGATGTAATTCTTTTGCTTTTTTACGGAATGCCCTTTTTATTTCTGCAGTGGTAGCAGTAGGCGGAATACCTAACAGCTTATAGTAGTCCGCTCCGTCCGTCCCCACGGCTGCATTGCTGCGCTGCCCTCCACCGGTCTGGTTAGCCAATATTTTCTCCAGCGCGGCTGGCATCCGCAACGTTTTTCAAAATATTAAAATAGTCAATAATAAATCCGCAGCTTTCCAAACCGTTCATCACGTTCCGTGCAAACTTTCCGGAAAACAATCCCTTGCCAAGCGTTAAAACACAGCCTTTGCAGCCGCTCTTGAGTCCATGCTCTTTAAGGATTGTCAGTATTTTGGGATCATAGGAGGAACTGAATACATTTTTGTCTGCACAAAACACGGCGATATATCCATACGTATACAGGCGGTCTGTATCTGCAAGTGAATAGCCGTCTAAGATACGGAGATCATCGCAGCGGCTGTGTGCAGCTTTTTTGATTGCATCAATATAGGTATGGGTTTGGGGATGTTTCTTTTTATCAAAATAGATCAATACAGCTGTCATAGCGATATAATAGAAAAAATAAATCTCTTATGCAAGCAGAAAACAGGGGTAACCGCTTACAATATTTTTGCAGCAGTTACCGAACAGGTTTAGTATATAAAAAGCAATTTATGTGAAAAGCGGCGTTAATCCTCTACCATAATTTGCAGAATCACTTTATCGGTTTCCCGCATTCCGTCTGCTGCGATTGAGCCGACCCCTGCAATGGTTTTTTCTACGGTATCTTTCACAATACCGTCTCCTGCTTGGAATGCTTGGTTTTTCATTGCAAGGTAATGTGCATTCACCGCAGCATCCACAACGGTAGCGATTTTTGCAGCACAAGAAGGTTTAGCGCCATCACAGACAATACCGGAAACTACCGCAAGCGTATTGACGATGGTTTTACACACTTGCTCGTAGGTTCCGCCGGCAAGATATGTAATACCAGCCCCGCTTCCGCATGCCGCGCTTACTGCGCCGCAATAGGCAGAAAGTCTGCCTATCCTTGTTTTCTGATGAATAGCGGTTAAGTTGCTCACCAGTAAACCGCGCAACAGCTTCTCATGCGAAAGTTTTTTCTCTTCTGCAAACACAATAACCGGAAGGGATGCAGTCAATCCTTGGTTTCCGCTGCCTGAGTTTGTTACAACGGGAAGCGTGCAGCCGCTCATACGGGCATCTGATCCTGCTGCTGCTGCTGCTTGTGCGCGAACCTTAAAGGTTACCGCCTGCTCTCCCTGAGCAGCCTCAAGGATATTTGCTCCGGCGTTGATACCATATTGATGTTCCATTCCCTCTTGAGAGATTCGGGTATTGTAGGCAATTTGGCGATCTAGCAACGGAGCAACCCGTTCAATCGCTACCGTATCGGCAAACTCAAGTATCTTTTTTACTGAAAGTATGGAACGGTCGGTAAGCGCTGCATTGGCACTTGCAGGGTCAAAAGGTACACTGATAACATCCTTTCCGTTTTTTATCGTGTGTACGATGTTAGTATGCTGGTGAATAATTTCTACAGAGGCACTATCGTTACCGGCAAAAACCTCGACAATAAAGTGCAGTGAAGCAACACTGTTCAACACAGAAACGGTACAGGGCACCCGTGCGAGAAAATCTTTCGTTTGCTGTATATCCTCTTCAGTTATATCCGCAAGAACTTCAAGCCCCTTCTCAGGATTTCCCCCGATAATACCGATTGCAGCAGCTGCGGGTATACCTTTCATATTTCCCGAATTGGGAACAATCACGCTTTTTACATTCTTAATAATATTCCCGCTGCTTTTAATACATACCTTTTCCGGTATCTTTCCTAATAATGCACGGGCATGTGCACCGGCATAGGCAATCGAAATCGGCTCGGTACAGCCGAGAGCGGGAACAAGTTCTTCTTCAAGAATTGCAATGAAGTTTCTACAGTCAAAATCAGTTAATTCCATAAAACACGCCTATTTAGCCGTTCCATCAGGCTTGTAAAATATACCGCGCAATATCAAAGCGAGTGCACCGTCTCCAGTTACATTACATGCGGTACCAAAACTATCCTGTAAGGCAAAAATAGCGATCAAAAGACCCGTTCCTACCTCATCAAAGCCTAATACGCTAATGACAATACCCAGTGATGCCATAACAGTACCGCCCGGTACTCCCGGTGCACCGACTGCAAAAACACCAAACAAGAATGAGAACAAAATCATAGTGCCGATTGAAGGGACTGACCCGTAAAGCATCTGAGAAATGGTCATAGCAAAGAAAGTTTCTGTTAAAACCGAACCGCACAAGTGTGTTGTTGCCCCAAGCGGGATAGCAAAATCCACAATATCATCCGGCAGCGCAGATGATTTATGTGCACACCGGAGGGCAACGGGCAATGTTGCCGCGCTCGACATAGTACCAACTGCTGTTGCATACGCAGGACCGTAATGCTTAACAACCTCCAGAGGGTTCTTCTTTGAAACAGCCCCGCCGATTGTGTACAACAGGGTCATCCAAATAAAGTGTCCTATCAATACGATAATAATAACCTTTAAGAATACCGGAAGCTGACGGGTAAGACTACCGCTGTAAGCCAGTTCAGCAAAGGTTGTGGCAATAAAGAAAGGTAAAAGCGGTACAACAACGCGATTGACGATTTCAAGCACCATCGCTTGAATCTCTTTTAAGACTTTTTCAACAGTAGCCGCTTTTGTCCACAGCACAGAAATACCGGCTAAAATTGCCAGTACCAGCGCTGTCATAACCGGCATAACCGGCTGGATATTTAATGAAAAAGCTGTTGACGGTATCGCCACCAATTCCGCTGCCTGCGACGGGATATGCAGGAATGGGATCAGAACGTATCCTGCAATAGATGAAAACAATGAAGCGCCTACTGCCGACAGATAAGATATCAGCAAGAATGTACCAAGCATCTTTCCTGCATTTGCCTTCAGATCACAGATTGCAGGAGCAATAAAGCCGAAGATAACTAGCGGAACAGCAAAAAAGATAATCGAACCAAGCAATTTTTTAATTGTTGCAATGATCCCCATCACAGGTGCCGGCACAAATAGCCCCAAGAGTACACCAGCAAGAATGCCTAAACCTAATTGCGGCAATAATCCTAATTTCATACCGCCTTGTTTTTCCATAATGTGAAGACCTCCTCTATAGCTGGTATGTTGCATATCAAAGGGAAGCGCCAAAAGCTTGCAAAAATTTTAGCGCTTGGAAAATAGACAAACACACCATTTGTAGTATTGTAAACCCGCTTTTTTTAGTTGTCAAATAGAAAATAATACGTTTTTGATCAGAGAAGAGAGAGTATCCCCTTGCCTAGACGGAACCGATTAGACTTTAAATTTTTCAACTTCTGCAGCAAGATTTTCAACTGTTTGGCGATTCTGTTGTGTCATATTATTGACTTCCTGAATAGTGTTATTGATCTGTACTGCTCCTGCAGCCATTTCATTCATGCTATCAGTAATACTTCGAGTAAAACTATCCAGATTGTGCATCTCTATCACGGCTCCTTCACTGCCCCGCAGCATCTCTTCCGCCCCAGCCTGCACCTCGTTGATTACACTGTTAATATTTTTTATCGCCGTTAGGATTTCGCTGCTGCCATGCTCTTGTTCGTGCATTGCATCGATCAACTGATTACTCATAGACCGTACCTGTCCGGCAAGATTAAAAATCAGGTTAAATTTTTCATCCACGATTTTTGATGATGCCAGCAAAGATTCTATCTCAGCAATGAGCGTTTTAAGTGTACCGGTAATTGTTTTTCCCTGCATTGCCGAATCCTCGGAAAGTTTACGAATCTCATCGGCGACTACGGCAAACCCCTTCCCTGCTTCACCGGCATGAGCAGCCTCAATAGCAGCATTCATCGCAAGCAAATTTGTTTGTGATGCAATATGTTCAATAACACTGGAGGCTTCCATCAAAGATCCGGATTCCTCTGCGATTTTTTTTGTTACTGCATTTGAATTGGTAAGTACGGATTTTCCCTCCCCTGTCGCTGAAACAAAGTTTTTAATAATCTGATCCGTTTTTCCGAGTGTTTGGCTTATCGCTGCAATATTAGCTGTCATCTGTTCTATGGATGAAGAGGATTGGCTCACACTTTCGGCCTGTATATCAATGCTGTTAGTAAGTTGCTTTATCGTACGGATAATTTGTTCAACAGTCGCTGCTGTTTCGGTAATACTTGCTGCTTGACTAATCATTTTTTCTTTTACAGATTCAGTTGCTGCAGTAATCTGCCGTACAGCGCTTGCAGTTTCCAGCATGTTGTCTGCAAGGTTATTTCCGGTTGCTTCCATTTCGGATGTACTCGCACTGATTGATTTAATGGTTCCAGCTATTTTTCCAATTGTTTCATTAAAATACCGAGCAATGTCTGTTAGCTCGTCTTTTCCTTTGACCGGCAAAGAAACGGTCAAATCCCCGCTGCCCTGTGCTATTTCTTTCAAAGCATCTGCTGTTTTTTGCAATGATCGAGAAATCTTCTGCGAAACGAAAAAGATAATACAAATTACCAACAGTACAAGAATAGTATCGATTATGATAATAAGCTTGATCGCCCCCATATACCCTTTACGATAATCAGTCGCAATTATTGTCCAGCCGGTAGAAGGTATTTTTGCATAGGCAGCATCCCTCATTGCTCCTTCATACTCGTATGAACCTGAGCCGGATGTAGCCGATTGTACCGCTTGGCGTTCAAAATTCCCGATTGTTTCAAACTTTTTTTCTGTTTGAGAGCGCATATATCTATTTTCGTATGAATAAATAAGAGCGACATTATGATTAGCAATCGTAACACCATCTTGATCAAGGATATACACCTCGCCGCTCTCCCCGATTTTTATATTGCGGATTGTTTCATATATCTTTAAGCCATCATAAACCGTAGCAATTATCCCGATAACAGCTTGATTTTTACCATAAATAGGAGCAGCAATGATGCATACGAGGGTACCGTATTGATAAGAGGAATATGGCGTACTAAAAAACATTTTACCTTGAATACTCTGTTTAAACCATTCAAAACTAGAAGCATTGACAGTTGTACCATCGGTACGATAGGCATTCCCCTTTGTATCAGCCAACAGCATATTCACACAGCCATCATTTTTTGCAAGCTCAACATCTCTCGCTAAAATGCTGATTTTTTCTGATAAGGGAAGATTTTCATTTGACATAACAGAACTACGAGCTAAGGTTTCCAATTGTGTCTTAAATTTTTCGATATAGGTTTGTTCAAAAATCACAGCTTGGTTTTCTGCAAGTGTTACGAGATGCCTTGCAGCCTGCCGCTCCATTGTAAGGCGGGAGCTGCCGATGGAAACAACATTGATAATAGTCATAGAAACGCCAAAAAGAAGCCCAAAATAAACAGACAAACGTGCTTTTAACGGAAATCTCTTCAACATATTTAATCCTTCCTCGTAAGCTGGTGAAAATCCATATAGTTCAGCCGCAGTACATATTCGTAAACCGGAAAGCCTTACCATCTATAATGTGCAGTGCAATGTGTGTTTTTTATAAATCTTTATTTATCTTAATATAGCCAAGAGGACCAAGCGAACTATAAAGCGTCTTAAAAGCAGCATCATACCCATAGCTTACTGCATAAAAATTAACATACCAAAAATCATCACGAGATGATGTAAATGATTTTTGAACATCCACATCATCAGCGGTAATATTCCGTTTATCAAAACTGCGTTTACTGCTATCAAGGATTTCAAGTCCACGATGCGGTATGCCCAAAGAGGCACCACCGCCTTGGTAGGGAACGCCCAAAGATGCACCGGTAATAAGTTGTGCCGTATCTATACTATCATAATCCTGCAATCGGAATCGTACTTCAATATCGCTGCCTACCGTACCGATAAGCGGCCGCCGTGCAAGCGTTGATGTCGTTAACCGGCAATATTTCTTTGTATCCTGCAGATACTGAGCAGCACCGGCAGGATTACTGTCATTATAGCGGTCAATACCGGCTTTATCGCTTTGACAATCCGCTTCCCGCTCATAGATACGATAATAAATTTCCGTTCCTTGAAAGTAACCTGCTGAGTATGCCGTATTCAGTGTATCTGCTGTCTTAAAATGACAATACCGTTGACTCGGATCTGTCTGATAACTGGTATCATGCAATCTGCGAGGCTTTTCCAAAAAGACCACGGTCTCAATACCGCATGAAAGCACAAGCATACTTGCTGTGCATAACACTATCACTAAACCCCGCAAACAGTGCTGCAAACGCATATCAGCCGGAACATCCTTACTGAATAGAAAGAGCTATCAATCTTGACTTTCCGAGTAATGTCCAATCATTATCGGGATACAATTCAGCGAGCTTTGTATACGCCTCAATCGCTTTGTCGGTATGAGACAAACTCTCTTCAATTCGTCCTATATTGAATAGTGCACGCGGTTTAAGCGGGAAATCCTCTGATGCTGCTGATAAGGTATACAGTCCCAATGCTTTTTCAAATTGCTGCAGCTCATCCGCACAGGCAGCCGCATTAAAATATGCGATCCCTGCAGTGTAATTCTTAGGCAAAACAGCCCCTGCTTTTTCGTAAAAAGAAAGCGCTTTTTCCCAATCTTTGCGAAGCGCATAGATTTCACCTAATGTTGTATACGCCCGGAATGCTGCATACGTTGCACCGCCGGCAGCTGCTTGTTTTTCAAGCTTTTCCACCAGTGCATCTTCTTTTGCTGACATATCTTCTGCATTCTTTGCCCGCAAATCTGTCCATTCCGTGATCAGAGCTTCCGTTTCCATAGAAGCATTTTTTGCCTTATGCGCTGTAATAGACGAGACGATTAAGCCACCTGCCGTCAACACACATACAGTTACAAGTACGATAACGATAGGCTTCCGATGGTTGGTTAACAATTGTACACAGCGATCGGAAAACGAAGATACTTGTTCGTTTTGTTCTGCCATATAGTTCTCCCGTTACGATTACGTTCTTATTTTCAATTCTTTCATCAACCGTGAAAGATACGTCCTTTGAATATTGAGAGCTGCCGCAGCAGCTGTTTGATTCCCGCCGCTTTTTTTAAGTGCAGCGAGAATATACATCCGTTTAAACTTCTCCGTTGCAGTTTTCATGTCCCGGATGGTATCGGTGCAAAAGGGATTATCAGACCGGGAAAACAAATCCTGCTTCCCAACCAGCGGCGGAGCACCTTGTATGCAGCCGAACTCGACAGTATTTTTAAGCTCCTGCACATTTCCCTTCCATTCAGCATTCTGCAGCATATTCTGCGCATCCTGTGTAAAACCGGTAAAAGGCTTCCCAAGTATGACTGCCGATTGCCGCAAAAAAAGTTGAGCGAGCGGTAAAATATCTTCTTTGCGCTGCCGAAGGGGAGGTATATACAGCGGCAATACATTCAGCTGCCCATAAAGTTCCGACAAAAAAGTTCCATTCCGTACTGCTTGCTCAATATCAAACCTTGTGGAAGCGATGAGTCTGACAGATTTCCCTACAGCTTCACGCTGCGGCAGTTCATGCAGCAACCTGTTCTGGAACGTGAGCGGAAGTGCGGTAACTTCATCAAAAAAAAGCGTTCCGCCTTCCGCTTTCTTTACTGCGCCGCCTATATCTTCAGTTCTTGCCGAATCCGGCTGCCCAAAGAGATTGCAGTCAAGCACATCATCTGTCAACTCAGCGCAATTCACACGAATAAAGGGATGAGCTGCACGGCTGCTATGAATATGCAGCTGCTCTGCAACAGAGGTCTTACCCACACCATCTTCACCAATAAGCAATACCGGTACAACAGATGATGCAAGGTGCTTACAGATTTCAAGCTTTTCTCTCATCACAGCGCTTGCTGCAACAAACGCCGCCTGATCGGAAAAGTGTAGTAAGCCGCCCTGTAAATACTTACATGAGTCCATATAAGTAGAGTAGGCTTGTGAAGCACGGTACACCGGTGCAGCAAAGCTGCCTACTAAACCCAATAAAGAAATATCCGCTTCCGAAAAAGTACCGCCGCCGTTTTTTCCCACAGCTTCAAGTACACCGATACAGACACCCTTACAGCAAAGCGGAACAGCGATAAAGCTTACCGCCGCCTGCTTACCCGGCAATCCTGTTGACATAAACGCCGTTTCAGTATCGGGAGCATGTATCCGCAAGGGCTGTTGTTGCTGCACTACCCATGCAGCCGCAGCCGGTAACTCAGATTGCATATCGCACCGAGAAAACGCATTATCATAGAAATACGCGGCTATATGGGTACGGACAGGTGTTTTATCCGCTAAAAAAAGACAAGCAGCAGTACTGTCTGCTGCTTGCATACCTGCACGGAGAATACGTTCAAGCAGCTCATCACCGAAAGCAGACGCACCTTCGGTGAATAAAGCTGTTTGCATGAGAGCCGCCAGCTGTTCGGGTAAAATATCTCCTGAAACATACATACACAGCTCTCATAAATGACTTATTCCGATGCTTTATTCTTCATTAAGTCGCCTAAGGTGTATGCGCCCTCAGAATCTTCCTGTTTTGTAGACATGTAACGGGAGAGTTCTTCCTGCTGAAGCCGCTTCTTATAGTCTTTGATAGAGAATGCCGTTTTCTTATCTTTTACATTTACGTCAAGTACTACTGCTTTCACCTTATCCCCGACAGCAAATTTCTTTAGCACTTCATCGGGATTATCTTCACGGTTTTCAACCATGTTTTGTTTATGGATCAGTCCTTCAATACCGCCGGGCACCTTTACAAAGATACCGAAGTCAGTGATGGACGTAACCTCTCCTTCTACAACTGAACCCGAACGATACGCATCCGCAAAGGTTTTCCACGGATCATCGCTCAGCTGCTTAACACCAAGCCGGATGCGGTGTTCTGCAGGATTGCATTCAATAACAATCACTTCCAGCTCTTGACCTACTTCCAGCTCACTATTCGGATGCCGCACGCGTTTTGTCCATGAAAGATCATCAACATGCAAGAAGCCGTCAATACCTTCTTCCAGTTCAATAAAAGCTCCGGCATTTGTCAACTTAACTACTTTACGGGTTAAACGGGTACCCACCGGATAGCGTTCATCGATATTATCCCAGGGATTAGCCGTAACCTGCTTCAAACCTAAAGAAACACGTCCTGCTTGAATATCATACCCAAGGATCATGCACTCTACTTCATCACCGATTTTAACCATATCGCTCGGCTTGCTGACCTTTTTTACCCAGCTAAACTCACTGATATGCACTAAACCTTCGATACCTTCTGATAATTCAACAAAGGCACCAAAGTCGGTAATCTTTGTAACATGACCTTTTACAATATCGTTTACCTGAAATTTATCTTCAAATTCAAGCCACGGATCAGGAGTAAAGTGTTTCAGCGAAAGATTAATCCGCTTTTCTGCCGGATCAAGCCTGATAACTTTCAGCTCAATTTCCTGCCCCTTCTTTACAAAGTCTTTCGGACGGGTTACATGACCCCAACTCATATCATTGATATGCAGCAATCCGTCAAAGCCTCCGAGGTCGATAAAAGCTCCAAAGCTGGTAAAACTCTTAACAGAGCCTTTTACTACATCACCGATATTAGTGTCCTCAAAGAATGCTTCGCGGTTCTTTTCCAGCGTATCTTCAAGATATTTTCTTCTATTAATAACAATATTATCTCTATTACCCTTCCGGTCAAAAACCATCTTCTCTATATAGAAAGAGCTCTTTACCCCTAACAAAGATTCGGGCTTATCGACCTTCTGTGCTGCTGCCTGACTAATCGGCAAAAACGCGATCATGTTTGCACCAAGATTAACATCATAGCCGCTCTTGTTTACCATTTTTGAAATAGTTCCGGTAACAGGAGTTTTATTCCGGTACGCTTCCTGCAGCTCCTTCCGCAAAATACTGCGGTCGGCTTTTTGCTTGGAGATACTGAGCTTACCATCCGTTGCTTCGGTCTTTTCAATATACACCTGTACGGCATCACCGATATGCGGCTCTTCTGCAAACTCTTCACGCGGGACGCGCCCTTCGGATTTACCGCCTACGTCAATAAACACCGAATCATCGGTTATTTCGATAACCCGACCTTCTTTTAATGTTCCGACTTCAGGAGATTCGAAATTCAAATACTCCTCTAATTGTGTTTGGATGCTCTGATCGGAATTTATAACTGCATCCATTGCCACTTCCTTCTGTTCCATAAACAACCCTTTATCGTGTATTTTGTCTTTTATTTTCTCACAAACCTGCATTATCGTCAAGTCCGAAGTATCTAAATAGAAGGCATCTTGTGCAATTTTTAAGCTGCCTTCCTTTTTATTCCGGTCAATCGCATCCCGCTCTTCTATTGTTTTCCGTATTTCTGCCTGCGAAAGAGCGCTTGTACCCTGTTCAAACCGGCGCTTTGCCCGGGATTCCGCAGAAGCATCAAGGTATATCTTGCATTCTGCATGAGGAAACACAACAGTCGTCATATCCCGTCCTTCGCAGACGATATTCAGCTGAGCCGCAGCAGCGCGGATTTTGTCGTTAATAAGGTGCCGGATCGGTACAATAGCAGACAACGCTGCCACAATTGATTCCACGGCATCGCTGCGCAGGAACGGTTCAACACAAGCATTCCCGATATACATACCATCCTGCCGATATTCAAGCGGTACGGTACGCGCAAATGCAACCCACTTTGCTTCATCTGCGAGATCCGGCACCGCTGCTCCGGCACCGCTTTCATCGCCGCCTAATGAGCGGAGGACTGCGAGTGCCATTGCCCGGTAAAAGCTGCCGGTATTCATAAAGGTGAAACCAAAATCTACCGCAATCATCTTTGCAATGGTGCTTTTTCCTGAACCGGCAGGACCGTCAATAGCTATGATCATTTTGCACCGCCTTTTAAGGCAGCAGGCACATCTTTTAATACGAGCTTTGTCTCAGTTCTGGTGGAAAGCTGCTTCAGCCGTACTGATACACCGGAGCAGTCATCCGGTAGTGCGGCACCCACATTCGATTCCGTAGACACAGAGCTTCCGCTCTGCTGTCCGCCCTCACTCGCTCTTTCAGGCAGCGGCTCAATAAAAAGCCCCCAGTCAATCCCCTTCTTTTCCGCATAGGTATACTGCTGCTGTATTTTTTTGGGTTCCGGGAACACTTCTACACAGCAGCCGTTCCGTTCAAGATACTCCGCCGCAGCACTGTTCACGCGAATAGAGTTACCTTTTTCGTAAAACACAATGGCTTCGATAAAACCTGCATCCTTGGAGAGAATACCGAGCTGTTCGAGACCGGCAAGCAGGCGGTCTAAGCCGATCGAGGCACCAACCCCGCTGACGGTATCCTTCATATACAAACCCGTTAAGTTATCATACCGTCCGCCCGAACACACTGAGCCGAGCTGCGGGAGGTCGGTTAAAAAGGTTTCGTATACAATGCCGGTATAGTAGTCCAGCCCCCGTGTGATGGACGGATCAAGCACAAAGTTACTAGCAATGCCTGCATCGCATAAGAACTGATGCACCTCGCGTAAACGGTCAGTGTCAGCGGCACAGCCTCCGGCAAGAGATTCAATATGAGAAAGCACCTGTTCAAAATCGCTGCTGAGCGGGGCAGCGCTGTATGCAGCAATTTGTTCTGCCTTTTCGGTTCCGCTTATTTCAGTAAGCTGCTGTATTACCTCCTCTTTGCCGATCTTTGCTAATTTGTCAACAATACGGAGGATGTCTTCGCTTTTATCCTTGAGTTCCAAGCGGGCTAAAAAGCGGTTAAAGATACCGCGATGGGAAATATGTATCTTAAAATGCTCTACTCCCAGTGCTTTCAGGGAGGTATACATTACTTTGAGTATTTCAAAATCGGTATAGGCACAGTCGGAACCGATGCTGTCAAAATCGCATTGGATAAATTCTCGGTACCGTCCAGCCTGCGGTTTTTCGCCCCGCCACACTTTGGCAATGTGATAGCGCTTAAATGGAAAATAGAGGTCACTATAGTGTTCTGCAACAAAGCGGGCAAAGGGAACGGTAAGATCAAAACGAAGCGCAACGTCACGCCCTCCGTTGTCGCTAAAGCGGAACACCTGCTTCTCCGTTTCGCCGTTGCTTTTACGCAAAAGAACTTCCGAATATTCCAAGGCAGGAGTATCGATGGGAACAAAACCGGCGTTACGAAAAACTCCGGTTACTTTTTCAATTAACAAGGCTCGCCGTATTTCATCGCGAGGCAAAAAATCACGGAAGCCTTTGAGTATTTTAGGCTGTATCAATGCACTCATTCTTTCAGTATAGCTGATTTTCGTATCAATTACTAGCTAATGTCAAACGATCACAAGACTTCCGCATTATACATAAAAACACATGAAATCTATGTTCTAAACCATAGAAATACCTTTACACTTGAAGGTATAAAGCCTTTTTTACGATTAAAAGCTTGGGGTGTTACGTATAGCAGCGGTTTCAGTGAATTTTATCTACAAAAGCTTATAATGCGGAACCCCTGCCAGGGATTCCGCATTATAATTACCTTCAAACGCTGTACGCGGTACTATCTCTTCATAATTATGTTCCGCCCCGCTTTGTGTTTTTCTCCTGTACTCCACACATTGCATTTTATATCCCGATGTCCTATACTTTCTACAGCTATGGAAGACGAATTACAGATAACCCTCACCAATGATTATGCATTTCTTTCCATTGTACATCCGTGTACGATGGAAAGAGCGAGTTTCAGCACAGCTGAAACATCGTTT
>NZ_JBQNBW010000001.1:0-106253 GCF_052169735.1 Treponema sp. | reverse complement strand
GATTTTCTCATACCCCAGCTCAAATGTTGACGGCATTGCCGTCAATCAATCTAACTTACTTTCGACCTTTCCTCATTATATCACGCAAACTACGCATTTTCAATCTAAACTATCGCGGATTAAACCAATAACATCTTTCTACCATAATGTCACCCGGAACACATCATCAACAGCCAGATTAGGCCTATCTTCACTAAATAGGATAAAGACAAATCACATTCGGTCGATAGGGCTTTGAACGCCGAGACCGCCGCGGTTGAGGACGTGGGTGTAAACCATAGTGGTTGAAACATCGCTGTGACCGAGAAGTTCTTGGATGGTGCGGATATCGTAACCGGATTCCAGTAGATGCGTTGCAAATGAGTGGCGGAACGTGTGGCAGCCGATTGGCTTCGGAATACCCGACCGTAAAACAGCTTCGTGCAGGGTGCGTTGAATAACCGAAGGATCAATATGATGCCGTCCCTGCTCACCGGTTTCTTTATTTTGCCATCGGCGTGCTTGGGGAAACACCCACTGCCATGCCCACGTTTTACCGGCATTAGGATATTTTTTTGCAAGGGCAGACGGCAGCGGCACCGAACCGAAGCCGTCTTTGCAATCTTCCTCATAGATGCGGCGGACATTTTCCAAATGTTTTTGTAGCGGAAATTTCAAAGATACCGGCAGCATAGTTTTACGGTCTTTTGCTCCTTTTCCGCAGTGTACCGTAATTTCATTTTTATCAAAATCAATATCCTGTACCCGTAACCGCAAGCCTTCCATCAACCTCATTCCCGTTCCATAAAGTAAGCGAATAAAAAGACCGTAGTCGTTTTCAGGCAACAGAGAGAATATCTTTGCCGTTTCCTCACGGCTCAGTACAGCAGGCAGCTTCTTAGACTTTTTGGCACGGATGATATTTTCAGGACTTTGTATCGTTAATCCTAATATGTTTTTATAGAGAAACAAAAGAGCCGCAAGAGCTTGATTTTGACTTGAAGCAGCAACCTTTTCTTTTGTTGCAAGACGGCTTACAAAGGAATTTATCTCCACATCGGAAAATGCTTTAAGATTTTTATCCTTATGTTCACGGATAAAACGGCTTATCCAATAGCTGTATGCTTCCCGTGTACGTTTGCTGTAGTGTTTTGCAGTAATCACTGCATCCAACTTTCTTAAAATATCTTGAATATCCGGTGCAGTAGGCGTATTACTTTCCTCAACCATTGCGGTATTCAAAACTATAGCATTATGAGGATAGCTATCAGCACTTTCACAATTTTTCTCGATAAAATCGGAATCTACACGGCAAAATCCTTCACTATAAATAGTATTTAATAAAATATCACAAGAATTACGGTCGGCAGGAATAGTCCAAAAGCATTGAGCCGGAATCCAAGCTCTGTTGGGTACTTTTTTTATCGCGTGCAAGATTTTAGAAAAATCTTCTCTACCTGCTTTAAAACGTACTGATAGCGTTTCGTTCTCATAAGGTTGAATTTCAATAAACATAGCTTCTCCTTTGTCATATCTCATTATCGTATAAACAGAGCAACCAAGCAGCAGGTTTCCAATGTAACTGCTATAGCATCTTAAAGCAATCTCTCTAATATATATCCTTATTGCAGTTACTGCTATCACTTCATCTGCACAAATACCCTTGCTTGTCCTTTTTGAAGCATTATAGTACACTCACTCCCTATGAAAACTGATATTGAGATTAGCCGTGAAACGCAGCTTGAGCCTATTCAAGCTATTGCATCAAAGCTGAATATAGATTCCTCTTCCGTTATACCATATGGTTTTTACACAGCGAAAATTCCATACACAACCATTGATGATTCCTGTGTGCAAAAGCATAAGTTGATTCTTGTAACCTCTATGACACCGACAAAGGCAGGTATTGGAAAAACAACGGTTTCCATCGGTCTTGCTCTTGGTATGCAAAAAATAGGGAAAAATGCGGTGCTTGCACTACGGGAACCCTCTCTTGGTCCCTGCTTTGGTATGAAAGGAGGAGCCGCAGGCGGCGGATATGCACAGGTTTTGCCAATGGAAGAGATAAACCTCCACTTTACGGGTGATTTCCATGCCATCACATCTGCCCATAATATGATCAGCGCCCTTGTCGATAATTATGTATTTAGAAACCGTAATACCCCGCAAGGTTTAAAAAAAGTTATTTGGAAGCGAGTTCTTGATGTAAATGACCGTGCGCTCCGTTCCATTATTACCGGTCTTGGGGATGGCAATGGTATACCTGCAGAATCCGGTTTTGATATTACTGCCGCGTCTGAAATTATGGCGATTTTATGTCTTGCCTCTGATCTCAACGATTTACGCCGCCGTATCAATAAAATCATTGTCGGCTACCGTATGGACGACACCCCTTTTACTGTTAAAGACCTTGGAGTCGGTGGTGCAATTACAGTACTGCTGAAAGATGCCTTGAATCCCAACCTGGTACAAACAACTGAACACACCCCAGCCTTTGTACATGGAGGCCCCTTTGCAAATATCGCTCACGGCTGCAACTCGGTGGTTGCAACTAAAACAGCCCTGACGTATGGTGATTATGTTATTACCGAAGCAGGATTTGGGGCAGATCTTGGCGCTGAAAAATTCCTCAACATTAAATGCCGTAAAGCAGACCTTACCCCTGCATTAACCGTCCTAGTTATTACCACACGCGGACTAAAACTACACGGCGGTGTTCCGGAAAAGGATGCAGCAGATCCAAATACAGAAGCGCTCATGCGCGGACTTTCCAACATGGAAAAACACCGGGACAATTTACAGCAATTCGGGCAAACCGTTCTTGTCGTACTCAATCGGCATACCGATGACAAAGACGAAGAAGTAGAAATGCTCCGAACGTATTGCAATGATAGAGCGATACCTTTTGCGGTTGATACCGCTTTTGCCGAAGGAGGAGCGGGCGCTGCCGATTTTGCACGAACAGCTGTGCACCTCATTGAAAGCAAACCTTCAAAGCCGCTGGTATATACTTATCAAGATACCGATGATATAAAAACAAAAATTAAGAAAATTTGTACACAGGTGTATGGTGCCGCCGATGTGAACTATCACACCGATGCAGAGAAGATGCTCAGCCGTATAAAAACGTGGGGTATTGACACATACCCGATATGTATTGCAAAAACACAGTATTCGTTTTCTGATGACCCCAAAAAACTTGGCGTTCCTGAGCAGTTTAGTATGACTGTCCGCGAAATTATCGTAAACAACGGAGCAGAAATGATTGTTGCGGTTATGGGTGATATGATGAGGATGCCTGGATTACCCAAAGAACCGCGCGCGCTCCAGATTGACCTTGTAAACGGTTATATCGACGGATTAGCATAATTTTATAGCAGAGGTATCTATGAAGAAAGGATTGAGAGATTGTATCATCGTCGGCTTTGCCTTATTTGCGATGTTCTTTGGAGCAGGAAACCTGATATTCCCTCCCTTACTCGGTTTTATGACCGGAGATAAATGGTTCATTACCTTTATTGCGTTTTCTATCACCGGTATTTGTATGCCGATTTTGGGTATTTTTGCAGTTGGTAAGGCAGGCGGTGACGTACAGCAATTCGCAGGTAAAGTACATCCTATTTTTGCGAACATATTCGGTACGGTTATTATGCTAGGCATCGGTCCGCTCTTAGCTATCCCGCGAACAGCCGCAACGACCTATGAGATAGGAATACTTCCATTTAATGCCTCAATTAGCCCGATGGTAAGCTCTATTGTCTTTTTTGTTATCGTGCTTATTTTTTCCATTAAGCCGTCAAAAGTTATCGGTTTAATCGGTAAATATTTAACACCGATTCTCATTATTGTGCTTGCAGCCATTGTCATCCGTGCCTTTATTGCTCCGCTCGGTCCGCTTGCTCCTCAAGCCCCCCAAAACTTCTTTTTAACAGGATTTTTAGAGGGCTACCAAACGATGGATGCACTTGCCGCTATGCTTTTTGCAACGATCATCGTTAAGAGTATTAAAGAACTCGGCTACTCTAAGCGAAAATCACTCTTGAAGCTCAATTTATCAGCAGGAATCATTGCTGGAGTAGGATTGTTACTCGTATATGGAGGTTTATTACATGCAGGGGCTTCTGCTTCAACGGTATTTCCGAAGGATATAAGCCGTACGGAGCTGCTGATTAATATTTGCTCACAGCTATGGGGACAAACAGGAAAGATCATCCTCTCGCTGTCTATTGCTTTTGCCTGTCTTACCACTGCAATCGGTCTAACTGCAACGGCAGGAGAGTTCTTCAAAAAGCTCTTTCATAATAAAGTTTCGTATGAAACAATAGTGATTATCGTCTCCGTATTCAGCTGCTGGCTTGCCAATTATGGAGTAGAAAACATTATCCGCTATTCCGTACCGCTTCTTGAAGCACTGTATCCTGTTTGTATCTTACTTATCGTTATGAACTTGCTGGATGATTATATCCCGAATCGGTATTACTATGTCGGCGGAACAGTAGGCACCTTGATTGTGAGCTGCTTACAGGCATTTGCCTCAACTGAAGGTATTATCAATGATTTTCTCGGATTATTCGGTGCACAAACGGTTTCGTTTGCTGGGCTTGCAGCCTCATTGCAAAAACTGCCGCTTTCCAGTATCGGTGTTGCATGGTTAATTCCGGCAATTATTGGAGCATTCCTTTTCGGCTTAGTAGGAAAAAATAAAGCCGGTAAAAGGTAAAAAAGCCGCATACATTTAAAATACTATCCGGACTGTCTTTGCAGCCGGATAGTATTTTTACAAGAAAGACTTTTTCGCTGGGTGCTCCAAGCACAACCAGTACACTCGTTAACCTATCCGTTACTCACACGTACCCAACCTGAAACGTTTTTAATTTACTTCCGATCATCTTTTCCGTTAGAAAAAAGAGAAAGCGTTTAAGCTCTCCATACGCAGCAGGACTTAATGGCAAATGTCGTGAATATCCCGGCGGTTTTTCTGTTACAGCATGAAGATACCCCAATGCTTCAACTGAAAGCGGAAAAGTATAGGCATCAGCACTGCGGCATATCTCGCAAAAACAGGCATCTTCTGTAGAACTATATATGCTACGATTTGCTTGTTCAGCTATACCCTTGGTATCAACGCCAGTGGTGAACCGTGTAATGGGTAATTTGCACCCGCACATATTGCAATGGAATATATCAGGAGCAATGCCGGCAGTCCAGATGAGCCTCCATAAAAACCGCAGTAAACCCCGTTCACAGCCTGCATCATCAGAAACACACAGACCATCCAAAAAAGCATTTGCTAACTGCCAGTCTACGGTGCCGCAGGTTTTAAGCGTAACTTCACTGCAGACAGCGGCACACCAGCTGCGTACTAAACTTTCGCGCAGCTCCATCCGGTATGCAGTAACTGAAAAATCAGTAATTTTATGAGAGTTTTTTATAGGATTGGAGTAAAGCCATATTCTGCCGGTTTGATATGGGGTAACCATACCTTTCAGCTTACTGCGCGCACCGCCAAAGAGTGTTGCAGGCTGAATAACAGACCCATGCTCTTGCGGCACTAACAGCATTACCGTGCGGTGATCATCACTAAACGGCAAAACCGACAGCACAAGCGCTTCGGCATTCCATGCACGGCTGCTCATACTATCGGTTTTTTATTATGCAATGCAAGTATATTCAAAACAGATATATTCAACGTCACGCTATAGCGCTAAAATTCTGCCGACTTTGGCGTACGCGGATACGGAATAACATCACGGATATTTGCCATACCAGTAACATACAATAGCAGCCGTTCAAACCCAAGACCAAATCCAGAATGAGGCACTGTTCCATAACGGCGTAAATCAAGGTACCACCAGTAATTCTTCATATCCAGTCCTAATTCGGTCATTCTTTTTTCGAGTGCCGCAAGGTTATCTTCCCGCTCTGAACCGCCGATAATTTCACCCAAACCAGGTACTAATACATCCATTGCGCGGACTGTTTTACCGTCAGCATTTTGCTTCATATAAAACGCTTTAATCTCTTTTGGATAATCAGTAACAATGACCGGACCTTTGAATACCTCTTCCGTTAAATATTTTTCATGCTCACTCTGAAGATCACATCCCCAGTAGGGTTTAAACTCAAATGCATCGCTGCGCTTCTCCAGTTCTTTAACTGCCTCAGTGTACGTAATACGGGTAAATGGTGTTTGCACCACATGTTCCAGCATTTCGATTAAGCCGGGTTTAATCTGAGCATTGAAAAATTCAAGATCAGCACGGCAATGGGTCAAAGCCCATTTCAGCAGATAGACAACAAAGGATTCTGCCAATTCCATATTATCTTCAAGCTCAAAAAAAGACATTTCCGGCTCTATCATCCAAAACTCTGAAAGGTGCCGAGTTGTATTTGAGTTTTCTGCACGGAAAGTCGGTCCAAACGTATACACGCGCGAAAGAGCGGTTGCATAGGTTTCTATTTCAAGCTGACCTGAAACCGTTAGATAGGCTGCTTTATCAAAAAAGTCTTGTTTATAGTCAAGGGTATAGGTTGCAGGATCCATCTTATCCCGCAAAGCCTTCCGCACCATTTCCTGCATATCGAGCGTAGTAACCTGAAACATTTCACCGGCTCCTTCGCAGTCGGAAGCAGTAATGAGCGGTGTATGTACATACTGAAACCCCCGCTCTTGAAAGAAATTATGCACGGCAAACGCCATCTGATTCCGCATACGGGCAACAGCACCAAAGGTATTTGTCCGGGCACGGAGATGCGCGATTTCACGTAAAAATTCAAAACTATGCCGCTTTTTTTGCAAAGGATATGTCTCAGCCGATGCCTCACCATAAACAGTGATTGTTTTTGCAGCAACCTCTAGAGCCTGTCCCGACCCTGGAGAAGCGATAAGCGTACCCACAGCCCTAACAGAAGCGCCGGTTGTAATTTTAGACAAGGCTTTCTCTGTTTCTTCATCAATACCTTTATCCCGATCAAAAGTCAACTGAATGGAAGCAAGACAGGAACCATCGTTCACTTGCATAAAGATCAGATTTTTTGTTTCCCGCTTGGTACGAACCCAACCGCATACCGTAACTTCCTGATCTTCCGGTTTTTGAGAGAGAATATCTTTTATTAATGTTATCATTTTATCATAAATTCCTTTCTTTATTCACTATCGTATGAGATTAATGTTTTAACCGGTAAATCTCCAATCAAACGGTCATAGTTTAAAAACGGCAGCCCAATAATACCGCAAAAACCGGCTACTTCCGCACCGCCTTGCTTTAGTATTTTCCGAGCAGCATTCAGCGTACCTCCGGTAGCGATAAGATCATCAAGCAACAATATCCGATGACCTTTCTGAATATCAGAAGCGTGTACTTCAATGGTTGCCTGCCCATATTCCAGATCATAAGAACAAGAATATGTCTTACCCGGCAATTTCCCCTTTTTTCTGATAAGAATTAGCGGAATACCCAGCCGGTCTGCAAAAGGAGCCGCAAAAATAAACCCACGCGACTCGATAGCTGCAACCGCATCTATCTTTTCATTCTTGTATAGACCGGTAAGCTTATCAAGACAATAGTGAAACGCCTCAGGATGTATCAGAAGCCCTGTAATATCATAAAATAAAATCCCTTTTGTAGGAAAATCCGGGATTTTACGGATAGCGCCATCTATCAAAGTATCTTTCATAGGATTATTGTAACTGATACGGCACGGGCTAGTCAAGGTAAAGACCATCAACATACCTCTGGCACAGCTTGTGAGTACTACTTAATGTTTTATATTGTGCACTGTATGTATGATTATTGCCCAATCTTTCTTTTATATTTGACAAAACACGATATGTGTATTAATATGTGTATAATGAGGTGTATATATGAGAACAAATATCGTATTAAATGATGCGCTTGTAGCAGAAGCTTTTAAATATTCTGTGAATATTCATACAAAACGCGAATTAGTTGAAGTAGCCCTACAAGAATATATTCAAACTCGAAAAATAAAGGACATAAGAGAGCTGAAAGGTAAAATCTCTTTTGATGAGCAGTATGATTATAAAGAAATGCGGGGAGAAAGATGATTTTAGTTGATACATCTGTCCTTATGAGCTTCTTAAAAGATCAAAAAAACCAAACAACTGCACAATTTGACTATATACTCGATAAAAAAATACCCTACGGCATTACTACCTTTATCTATCAGGAAATTCTGCAAAGAGCAAAAACAGATAAAGAATATCGCCTATTAAAAGAATATTTTGAAACAATTTTGCTCTATCATTTAAAATATGGGAAAGCATCCTATGAGCAAGCAGCACTGCTCAATATTCGGTGTAAACAAAAAGGAATTATCATTAGAAGCACAATAAAGTTACTCATAGCAGAAACAGCAATAGAAAATAATCTCTACTTACTGCATAATGACAACGATTTTATAAATATAGCGGCGGTAATAAAAGAATTAAAACTATATAAATAAATAGCACCTTCTCACTTTTTCATCAATGTTTCACGTGAAACATTGATGAAAATCTACCATATCCTTTAGATTAGAAAAGATAATAACAAAACAATAATCAACAGCCTCCACGCGACATATGAAATACCCCCAAACAGCTTGTGAGCACTACTCAATGTTTCGCACTATATGAGCGATTCAGCACGGATAGTATCGCAATCAAATATACATCCTGAATACATTTGGTTACTTCGAGTTTTTCTGACAAAGAACGCATCGTTGAGCAACCGTACATTCTTGTACAACTGTTCAACGGTGCTACAGACGGCGGTGGTTTCATACAGTAGCGAGTTCAGGTATTAGTCTAAACTTGTACCTCAGACGAAACAGGAATGGTTAGTTTTTGGCAATGTGGTTATAGTCAGCTTTAATACCTATTATTACAGCTTAAGAAGCGCCAAGTATGCAATCCTCTACACAAATCAAGAAAAGAAAAGGACATAAGAGAGCTATCATTTCCTTATCAAAATTCTTTTGAATCAGACTATCTATCCTTATTCTTCAAATAGCACTTATATTGCTCAATATCAAAATGAGTAAGCTTTAAGCATGCTGCAAATACAGCAGCAGCATCCAAAAAGCAAACTATTGGGATAAAATTCAGAATAAAAGCAATAGGCGAAAGCAATATGGTCATAGCTCTTTATCAGTGAAAAGACTTTATCAAAGTAAAATGTTTCACGTGAAACATTCACGAAGTATTTATAATAGTTTTTTATTGCCTTGATACTTGTACTAGGTCTATTAATTACAGCACAAAATAGTAAAACATACATCAATATGTATACAGAACAGCTATTTAACAAATAAAAAAGCCCTTCAATCGCTTGAAGGGCTTTTTACAACGCAGTATTACTTAGGAATTAACACGTTCTTGATATTCATTTGATTCGGTATTTACCAAAATCTTTTCGCCCTGCTTAATAAAGAGAGGAACCCGTACTACCAATCCGGTTTCTGTTGTAATCGGCTTCGTAGCTCCCGAAACCGTATCACCTTTAACATAGTTTTCACTTTCAGCAACTTCAAAAACCATTTTTGCAGGAATCTTTACATCAATAGGATTACCTTCCCAAATAAGAATTTCATATTCATCTCCTTCCCGCAGATAGTATTTTTTATCATTTACAATGTCAGAAGGAACTGATATTTGGTCATAACTTTCGGTATCCATAAAAAGATAGTTTTCACCATCTTCATATTGATACTGCCCTTTATGGGTATCGACCACAGCGTCTTCGACCGTATCAGCTGTTTTAATGGTCTGGGTTAAAACAGCGCCGTCTTTTAAGTTCTTCATCTTAACGCGGGCAAACGCAGCTCCTTTTCCCGGATTTACAAATTCCCGTTCCACTACCAAATAGGGACTACCCTTGTGTAATAATACTGTACCTTTTGCAATATCGCCGCCTCTAATCATACTTCACCTCATAAAAATTTTGGTATTTTAAACTCTGTAAGATACCTTGAATTAGTTGTAAAATCAAAAGATAGTATACATAAGATACCTATTTTGACATACCGAATGCAAAATACTATCAGTTTTTTTTATCTTATACAAGAAGTCTATTTTTTAAGCTACAGTTTGCCTATAATTATTAACATTCGCTTGACCTGCATTTGTGCCTTTGCCGACGCATAGCGGCGGCAAAGTTGGCGCGAAAGTTGCGGTGCCGTATAGGTTCTTTAAGTAACTTTCGTGATAAAACAAATGTCAGCGTTGAAGCGGGTGTTAGGATAATATTTTTAAGCCATATTTTTTATACTTTATAACCTGTGTATCAACAGATAAAAAGTAGTAATCAGACTTTATTGATTGCCAAATCATAATTCTATCAAATGGGTCTTTGTGTTCTATAGGTAAGTTATAAAAACTAATCAATTCATCATTTTTAAAAGGTCTACATTGAAAAAAACTATTTTCTACTTCTTTGTAGAATTCTTCAGGCATCATTCCTTTTAGGGATAATTTTCCCATATTATATTTTATTGATATTTCCCATAAACTCGCTTGACTATAAAAAATTTCATTTTCATCTGATAATAATTTATGATAAACCGATTTAGATATTTTACTTGTATCAATAAATGCCCATAATAAATAATGCGTATCGACTAGGATTTTCATACATTAATAAACTCTTCATCTGTTATTGTCCAATTCTCACTGAATTCAACTTTTACTTTTCCTTCTAATGTGCCAAGCTTTCTCGCTTTGATTCTTTTATACTCTTCAATTGGAACAATCACAGCTATCGTTTCTTGTTTTCGACCAAAGGCAATACCAATTTCGTTACCTGATGCGACTTCTTTCAAAAGTGCAGAAAAATTCATTCTTATTTTAGCTACCGGTAATGTTTTCATATAAACATAATAACATATATGTACAACATAGTCAAGTTGTATCTATTAAGATATTCTGGATTATAAATAAAAATAGACAAAACGAGGTTCTAAACAGTAAAGATGTCTTTATATTTGCAAGTATGAAGATTACATTCCTGTCTAAAAACTTTGTTTTTGTGATTTATAACAGTATTTTTGTTGAATTTTATGCGCAAAAACTACATTTCAAGCTTCAAACAATTACACTTTCCTGTCAGTATTACGAAAATTTTATAGTGAGAATATCCCTCTTATATTTTAAGAATCAATCATAAAATTTTATTTATTACTCGTGCCGTAGGTGTGCACCTAACTACGCAGTTAAACCGTGCCATACTTGACACGGCATCGGCTTTGAAGTGCATGTTAGGCTGAAAATATCTCTTATAGATTCTATATTCCTTTTTATACTTTTGGAAATAAAATCCATATATCTTTAGAAGCAACGAGCCTGTTTTACAAATCCAAAGCGACGAAAGTCGCGTACAATCGCTTCCTCGTCCTAGCTCTAAAGTTCAATTCATTTTATAATCAGTCTTGAACCGATTATAAAATATTCCTCTTTCTGTTATTTCCCAGCTGAAAAATCCTTGTTTTATACCCAAAAAGAATGTTCATTCGTCCAAATCCCCCCTTCCGAGCAATTTGAGGATTTTTTCCGTGGTCAGTTCGCTTATCTTTATCGGAGGCTGAATCGGTCGGCTCTGCTCTTCGGTTTCGTACTCACAAGTCGGATTATCATCGGTTGTCAGCATGGAGTCGATTTCGTACAGGCACGGTTCGCCGTCCATTTCCTTGAAGAAGAAAAGCTCATACCAAAGGTAACGCCCGCCGCCCCAGTCAAATGCTATGTAAAATCCTTCGTCTGTTTCGGCAAATTCGGGGTCGTCGAAATTCTTTGCTTCCCAGTCTGCGACAGGCAGCCGCAGCTCCCATCTTCCGCCGTTCCGTGCGACTGTGGCGTATCGCCTTGAAACCATATAGCCGGGTGAAAATTCTGAAAATTCCTCGTTCCGCCGTTCCCAAGAAAACGAGTATTTCGGGCTTGCGAACGCATGTGCAATTTCCGTTCCTTCGCAATGCATGTTGTAAACCCAGTCGCTTGTTATATCCTCAAAATAGGTGTCGCCGTCGATTTTGTAATCAATTTCCGTAAAATCCTTTTCTTCAGCGTAGCGGTCGATGTATGCTTCTGCGTACCGCACAAGGCGGAACCTGTCTTTTCCTGCATAATCAAAATAAAGCCGGGATAAGACAATAGAATGACTGTCCCCAAAGCTCTGCTGAATGAAAAATCCACTTTCGTACGGTTTTATGGACTGCAAGCCTTCGCCCACAGTGTTCGGCTCGATTTCGATGCTTTCCATTCTGGCGGTTATGACATTCGCCCTGTTTCCGTCCTTCTTTTTCAGAATCAGCACGGGGATTTTTGAGCGACGATATTTGTCTGTACTCCCGTTTTTCTGCAATGCCATAACGCAGAATTCATTTCCGCCAGGAGTTTGCAAGTCAAGCTTTTCAACGGCATAATATTCACGGCTGTAATTGCTAAGTGCATACATATCAACAGTGTAGTTTTTGCCTTGTGCAACGAGAGACACGAGCGAGAAAAATAATACAAAAAGCAACAGTGATTTTTTCATTTTACCCCAAGCGGCTCAGTAAGCCATCAACCTAACATTGTTTTAAACCGGAACGCAGCTTGTCTGTGTTGTCGGCTTTGAAAACGGTGTTATGTGCTTATCTTGATTCCCTTTTTGCTGCAATTTCATATACTTCATTGCCTTCTCGCATAGAAATCACAACAATTTTCATTATATTATCTAAAGCCTCTTGTTCTAGCTTATAAACTATTCTTAATCCTAACCCTTTTAGTTTAATCTTGAATAATCCACTTAAATTATTTCCACCTTTATTTCCAAGCGGTTTACCATAACCGCCTTTCATATTAGACTCTGGATTTTGTGAAACCTTGATTATTGCTTTTAATACTATTTTTTGTTGCGATCCATCTAATTTTTTTAGTTCTTGTTCTGCCTCTGGATGATACATTATTTTCCACATTGATTACTCCAATTCAATATCAATGTTTTCTAGGTCTTGTTCATTTATGTTTAAATCATTCAGAATATCATTATGTGAAATATACCCTACATTATTTGATAATCTATTATTTGCCTCAGCCATCAATAAAGCGTCTTCATATCGTTCAACCAGTGCTTGATAGTCCTTAGGACTTATCAAAACACATTCTGGGGTATTATTTTTTACAACGATTCTTATTCCGTCATTTTTAACTTCTGTAAATATTCTATTCGCCTCGCCTTTATTAAAACGGCTTATAGGAACTATAGAATTTAATATATTAATTGAGTTTACTGCATTCATAAATAAGCCTCCACGCTACAATATCTATTAACAATATACCATTAAAAATAAATACTAACAAGTATATCGCTATATTCATCAATATATTTATTAATAAACACACTTCTGCTTACTTATAAAGCTTAAAAATAAGACTTTATGCATACAACTTTTATTCTCTTTGCTGCCCGAAGGGCAGTCCACATAACGTTCGCTTAGCCTGCATTGCCGCAAAGGCAATGTCAGGTTGGAGCAGGTGTTAGATGCCTTTTATTTATTTTACTACGATGAATTATCTATAACACAGAAAAATTCTATCTTAGCCCCAAAATTTGTCTTCTGCCGATTGTTGTTCGGCAAAAGTCCATACTTCTTGTATCTTGCCATTTTCTATTTTGAATAAATCGATACCAGGATCATTTAGCTTATCAGCACCTTTCTCCGCTACGGAAACAACACTTGCAGCAACAAAACACTCGTTGCTCGCAGCCCAATTGGTCATAACTTTAAATGTGCCGCCACTTCTTTTTGCAAATTCTCCTAGACGCTCTCCCAATGCTTGTTTCCCTATAATCGTACCTGAGAGCGAACTTTCGCCTCCCATGTGCCATACAACAGTATCGGACATTGTTGCAAAAGCTCCCGCAAAATCGCCCTTTTCCAATGCATCTCGATAAGCAGCAAAGACCTTCATTACTTCATGTTTCATAACATTCCTCCAGTAAATATTTAGAAGTTTCTCACTTCTTTAAGTATTATTATAGTCTTTTGTCTTGATTTTGTAAGTACGAACATTTATAATACATAGTATCAAATATAATACTTGAGAAGGATTTTTATAATGTCGATGTATGATAAGTGTCCCTTCGCTACTACTCAAAGAGTATTGCAAGGAAAATGGGCGATTATAATTTTGTATCATCTGAGCACGGGTACCAAAAGGTTTAATGAGCTCGAAAGATTAATGCCCACAACAACTCGAACTGTTTTAACAAGACAGCTCCGTCAGCTTGAAAAAGATAAACTAATCAACCGCAAAGTCTTTGCCGAAGTCCCGCCTCATGTTGAATACTCTTTGAGTAAATTGGGAACTCAGTTTCAAAAAGTATTAGACGCGATTGAGATTTTTGGTTTAAATTATATCGCCGAATTAAATAAAATGCAAAGAGGAAAAAGCGAGTAGCATTTTTCTCGATATACTATTTTTTATATTGAACCCTATTTAGGGAATAATTTTTAATCTATAGAATACTTGAAATATCAAATTCCCGTAGATAGGTCTTTTGGCAATTGTTCATAAGTGGCGTTGGTTGTCAACTTGATATGATTTAAACTGGAATACGATTTACTCATGTTGTCAGTTTTGAAAATTGTGTTATGTGGTTTTTCAATTACATTGAATCAGATTTTTTCTGATGTTCTTCCATAATCGGATTCCAATAATCATGATATTCCTGTTCGTATTGTGTGTTTTTTGCAGAAATCCCATATGCAATCAGTTTTGAAATTAGACGGTATCTTAATTCAAAAAGACTTTGTGTTTCTTTCCAATAGCTAAAAAAAGATGTGCTGACTCCTTTAATTATGTTTACCGGTAAATTATCATCCGAATATGCAATTTTATATATTAAAGGCATTTTAACTACATCTGAATAATGCCAATGATGTCTATGTACAAAAGGCTTGTTTAAATATCGTTTACCGTTAATATAACATTGAGCCTCATCAATAGGCTCAATTTCCAAAATTTCTATTTCATCAATTGATTTCGGAATATACCAATGAATTTCTACCTGATGATTATTCAACACTTTCCATGTACTTTGGTTGTCGTCATCGTCATAATTTTGGAAAAACCAAGCTTTATCGGAATCAACAACTTCTTTGTCCTTTAAATCCGGATCTCTTGATCTTGAATAGGTGTAGGTATACTTTGTATAAAAATTAAAGTGATTATCTTCTCTATAACCTTCACCGGAATATGTGTTCTTATCCGGAAGAGACCAGTTTCCGCATTTTAAATATTCTTTTAATTGATTTGCCGTTTTCGGTTTAATAAATTCAGGTTGAAAATGCGATAAGTAACCGCCGAACACCCAACCGTATTCAGCTTTATCGTCTTTCCATTCATAAGGCGGAATTAAAATTTCAACCCATGGGGCTGTAATTTCGTCGATTGTTTCTTCTTTCCCAACAGCAATAATTTTTACAGGTAATCTGTGTGGTAATCCGCAAAGACGATTTGATTTTAAAGACGGATAGCCTCTCACTTTTAATCCTTCTTTGGAATTAACATACATTGTATCAATCATTTTGCCATTTTCATAAAAATTATTTTTGTCCGCAAAAACCGATGTAATTATTAAAATCGCTACTAATAAAGTTAAGAAAAATTTTTTCATATTTTTTTCTCCAAAATTACGCAGTGTAATGTGCACCTAACATGGTTTAAGCTCCTATCAAATTGTCTATAAATTGCTTTGCTTTGGTCTTATCAATACAGTTTTTAAAATTTTCCATTTTAAGTATTTTATCTAACGTTTCACCAAGAAATTGAGTTACCCCTCTAGAATTTCGTCCAGCCCAGAGAAACTGCTTTACGGTTGCATCAACAAGTTCATTGTGAAACACAGAGCATAAAACTGTACTCAGAACACCATTTTTATCTATTCCAATAAGATAGATAAAAAATATAGAATTCCTTTCAGCCATTATTTCTAAAAATTTATCAATATTATAGGCTTTAGGATTTGAACCTAAGTATAGAACTTTTGTTTTAATGTCTATATATGCATCAGTAGTACCGAACTGTATATGATAATCTTCCAAACCATTTTTTGTATCATAAACAGGAAGCGTACTTCCCTCTGTATTTAGCCTTTGCATAAGCATTTTTCTTTCTTCGTCATTTGCACTAAGTAACGCTTCAATTAATCTCCCACGTATATTTACATTCTCAATATGGGAAACCTTTAAAAGTGCATCAGAGCATTTTTTTACGCGAAAATCTAAATCATCATTGAGTATTTTAAAATTATCCGAATAAATAAACTGTTGAGCACGGTCTATAGACTGATATATTATATTTCTTATTTCTGGAGTAATATCAAATTTTTTTCCAGTGGGAACAATCATAGATGTTGCCGCTACAAGACGTTGTAGGTTATCTTCCCAAGTAAAATCTTGATGAAAAGCAAATAATTGTTCAAAATTTTGAGCGTTATTTTCTAAATTATTATATGTCCGTAATATATCACTCCCATTAAAACTTCCTTTAATATTGATCATTGAAAGATTCTGTGAGCTATGACTAATTTTTGAAAGAAATGTTGTATTTGCAAGAAATATTCTATTTTTTTCGATCCCGGAAACGAGAACAACAAAAAAAGGAATAGCATCGTATTTTTGAAGATTAGAAAGAGATAATATAGTGTTACTAAAACACCGCGTTTTTGTATAACTTATCCGAACTGCAAAATATGCACAGTAAAACACACTTCTATCATGTATTAAAGAAAATTTATCTTGAATAGCTTTTATAACTTTTGCCTTATCCATGTTGAGGACATTCATTAGAAGTAATATATTTTATAAAATTATTTATATACTTATTCATTTTTTCACCTCAATCAAAAAGAGATAGTATATTGGATTATTCCATTGCAATATCCTTATTACTTTTTTCGCACGTTTTGCCAGTAACTTTCTTTGAAAGCTTTTGCTGCATATTGAGTGTATTTCTTTCCCAGAACACCCCATCAGCATAACCTTGTATTGCAGAATCGGTATCAGCTATCTGCAAGCGTTTTTCTGCTAACATACAATATTCTTCATTTAATTCAATACCGCAATAGTTTCTCCGTAATTTTTTAGCAACCACACTTGCAGTGCCGCTCCCTAAAAAGGGGTCAAACACAATATCTCCTTCTTTTGAAGAGGCAAGCACTAATTTTGCATACAATTTTTCACTCTTTTGAGTTGGATGGTCAGTGTTTTCCGGCATTGACCAAAATGGAATTGATATATCATCCCAGAAATTTGATGGATAGGTAAGACGAAACTTTCCATCTTTTCCCTCATCCCAGTCTTTTGGTTTGCCGTCAATCTTATACGGAGCTAACACTCTCCGTTTCATCATTACTGCATCAATATTAAAGTAGTAATGATGAGGATTTTTTACCGCAAACCAAATATCTTCCATTCCATTTTTCCAGTTATGTTTTGCACCTCTGCCTTTTTCACGCTGCCATGTTATTCTATTGATGATAGTTAGGTGTTGTTCAATAACCCGCTGTAAAGAAGAGGTACATTTCCAGTCTCCACACATATAAAGAGACCCGATATCTTTTAATTTTTTACAAACTTCCGGAAACCAAGAGTTCAGATACTCATCATAACTATTATCCGAACGTGAATTAAATTTCATCCCATTAAAATTCTTGGTAAGGTTATAAGGCGGATCTATGATGATTAAATCTGCAAAATAATCCGGAACATACTTGAGCATCTTCAAAAGATCACCATGTACTGTTTTATTAATAAGACTACATCCCTGTATATTATTTTCTGTAACAAGTCTCTTCCTTAATGCATCAATTTCTTTCGGTTTTAATATAAGTGTTCTATTATTTTCTGCCCGCTCTTTTTTTTCCATACAATCTTGTCCTTATTTTGAAATACTATATAGCACAATATTTTATTTAACAAGTATTTTTGACAGTATATACATACATTACAAGAGGTACTCGTTCCGGTAAACCAACAGTCTTGACCAATAACACCTTCAAAAATATAATACCGCTACTTTTTAACTGCATCAACTGTATATATTTATTGTATTTATATTTATGAGTTGATGCTCAGGAGCATATATGAAGAAATTCCTTTTTGTTGGATTATTTGCAATTTTTACAAGTTCACTCACCTTTGCTGCAACACAAGGCGGAAACGGCAATGGAGGAAAGAATAAAATAGGAGGTTACATTGGCTGGCCTATAGGTCTATCATATTCCCATGAATTTAATGACCTGGTTGAATTGGACCTTGTTGCAGCCTTTGGAGGATACTATCATTACTATGAGAGCCGCCTTGCCGTTCATGTCGGTGCGCTTTTTACTGTTTTTGATCCTGTTATTTCTGGACTTGGCAATCAGCATTGCCCTTTAAGTGTTGGTCCGGCGCTTGGTATTAATCTTAATTTTTTCTCTAATACTGTTATCCCCGGTTTTTCAATTTTATGTCCAGTCCGGTGGGAAATAAACTTTGCCGATATACCGGATTTTAACTTATTTATCGATGTAAGCCCCATTGGAATTGAGTTTAACTTCCTTGGAGGAGGTTATGTGGGAACACACTTTACGAGTCGATTAGGTGTTGGACTTCGGTACCGTATTCCCGGCTAAAAATAGTATTAAACAATTACCCCGACGCAGAGTGTTGGGGTATAAATACAAACCGAATGCTGTGCATTACCCTTGCAAAATCTTATTACAATACTTCCTACAGAAAAATCCCGCATCTTGACTTAATCTATCAATAGGTGCTATTCTGTCTAGGTCTTGCGGATGTCGTATAACGGCTATTACCCGAGCTTCCCAAGCTCGTGACGGGGGTTCGACTCCCCTCATCCGCTGATACCTGTTCAATTTTCCCTATACTATTTTGCTATTTTCTTTCGTTTTCTGCGATCGTTTTTCCTAACCGTTCAAGGAGATTTTGTAATTCCATAGGAATATGTGGTTTCATCTGCGTAGAGGATCCTGCTTCAGTTCTTTTATCCTGCTGATGTAGTGCTTTAGTATTTATACATATTTTTTTATCTATATGGTGAGCAGCTGTTGAAACAACAGTTCCATGGTGTTTTTCTTCCGATTGCGGCGGCGAAACCATCACAGAAATATCTTTAACCTCTAATTGAGGATATTTTTTTTGAAAATTCCGTAAAATGCGCCGTTTATTGAGCAAAATTTGCTGACTCCATCCGGGATGATCAGTTTCTATTATTGCTGTTTGGTGTTTTATATCAATTAACTTAGAATGAGCAGCTTGTTTTTCACCGACAATCGCAGTCCAAGAGGCATAAATATCCAAAGCTGTAGCGTATGTAGACAATCCGAGTCTATCAGAATAGAGCGTAATTAACTCTGATATTTTCTTTATATCATTCTGCACGGAATGCTCCGTCTGACACAATATATATACGGGTTTTTTCCCGCATATAATTTTGATACGGTTCTCCAGGCAGAAAGGTACAAATAAGCTGATCATACTGAGGAAGAAGCTCAGTAAATTTTTTCCGTTTTTCAGGATCTAATTCTAAAAGCACATCATCCATGAGTAGGACAGGTAAACGTTCTGTTGTTTCCGTATAAAAATGAGCTTGTGCAGTTCTTAAAACAAGAGAAAGAAGACGCTGCTGTCCGGTAGAAGCTGTTGGTATAAAAGGCTTTTTCTTGCAGATAAACCGTATTTTGTCGCGATGCGGACCGGACATACTGGTATTCATCGTAAAATCAAGCTGGCGTTTTTCTATGAGTGAAACTAATACCTCATCGAAACTATAGGATTTCCATGAAGGACTATAGTCAAGTAAGACAGAATCAATACCGCTAATGTTTTCGTATAACGGAGAAAATATCCTATTAAAAGCAGTAACGAGATTATTCCGTTTTTCCATAATCTGTAAGCCAATAGGAACGAGTTGAGTATCTATAACATCTAACAGATTACTTTTTTTCTCTTTTATAATTAAATTCCGTGATTTTAATAATTTTGTAAAAGTCCGTAGCGTATCAATATACGAAGGGTCATACAGAGAAAGTGATTGGTCTATAAAAAAACGGCGGCGTTCCGGTGCACCGATTGCAAAATCTAAATCACCATGACAAAAAAGTATACATGGAATAGTAGAAATAAAATCTTTTCTATCATGAATTTTTTTAAGATTTTTTTCTATAATTTTTTTTTTGTCTTTTGAAATAATAGAAATACGATGACTTCGCTCCTCATTTTCTTTAAAAAGAACACGGAGACTATATTCACTTGTGCTTTTTTTATATATTTCAGCTTCGTTGCGGGTTTTAAAGGAGTTACCATACGAAGCAAGGTATAACGCTTCTAAAAGATTGGTTTTTCCTTGTCCATTTTGTCCAACTAAAAAAACTTCAGGAGCCGAAAGATCAAGTGTTTGATTTTCCAGATTCCTGAAGTTATAGAGAGAAAGCGATAAAAACAATGCTTACTCCATCTGCATCGGCATAATGATATGGAAAAAGTTTGTATCTGTTTCAGGACGTAATGTAATAGCCCGCATTGGATCAGTAAATTCAATCTTAATATTCTCTGAACCTAAGACTTTGAGAGGTTCTTCAAGATAGATATAGTTTAATGCGAGTGTTACTTCATCACCTTCGTATTTACAAGGAATTTCTTCATCAGCTGTTCCTAATTCACTTTCATTAGAAGTGATGGAAAGTGTACCGCTGGAAACTTTTAAGAATATCCGTTTTGATTTTTGTTCAACAAGCAATGCAACACGTTTTAGAGCTTGTAGGAAATCACCGGATTGTACTTCAAAAGCATGAGCTTGTGTTTCCGGTATTACCCGTTCATAATTTGGAAATTGTCCATCTATCAATACGGAAGAGAATTTATATGCATTGAACGTAAAGAAAATATTTTTTTCGCTTAGTCCGATCGAAATCATTCCTTCGTCAGGAGAGCGGCGTTGAATGATAGATAATATTTTAGGAGGAATAATACTGCCTTTAAAATCAGGAAGGGCAATACCAAAATCATGCTGCATAAATGCTAAACGTCTACCGTCTGTAGCAGCGAAGATAAGATTATTCTCCTTTTTTTCCATGTGGATGCCATTCATAAAGTAGCGGGTTTCATCATCGGAGACAGCAAAAATTGTTTGAGCTATCATCTCTTTAAATTCTTTTGCAGGAACTTCAAAAAATTGAACGGAAGTAAAATCGGTAAAAGAGGGAAAGTCATTGTCTGATATTGTTTTTAAAGAGAACTTTGCTTTCTTGCTAATTGATTTAATGATAAGTTTTTGATCTTTTTGTTCAGCTTCTATTTCTCCGGAAGGCATTGAAGCAATAATACTAGTAAACTTGTCGGAAAAAACAGTTGTAGCTCCTTCTTCGATAACATCGACAGGTATTTTTGTTTCAAAAGTTACTTTTATGTCTGTTGCACGAATTGTAAGACTGCCATCTTTTGCTATCAATAACACGTTTGAAAGAATGGATATTGCTGTTTTATTTGAGATAATTTCTTGAGCAATAGCCATCTCTTTAAGTAAAACTTCTTTTGTAAAAGTAAATTTCATAGGTTCTCCTAAAAAGAGGTTATTCTTATTATAATATAAATTTAGTAATAGTAATAGTAGTCTTTGTGAATTTCTTAATATTTGGTTTAAATCTTTGTTTAATTGTGATTTATGTCTTTAATAAAAGCGATAAAAGCATTCACAATTTATACTGTTATGCACAACAGAAAAAACTATACACAATAATTTTGATGATGTGAACAGGTTATCAATATGATATACAGAGATTATTCACAATGGGTAAAAGAGGGGTTATTTGTGAGCTGGGCGTACTATCTTGAGACGGGACATTGAAGGTATGTGCTATTTTGTGTGCAGCATATAAAATGGATTGGATAGGAGGTGGTCTTATCTTTTAAAAGGAAGGGTGTATTTGACCTGATCTATTGAGAGGTGGTATAGTGTCTACGTTTATTAGCAATGGGGGAGATGGTACTATGTTTTATGATAATAAACCCGCAAAGATATGCCGATTTACAAAGCCGCATTTTTTTGCAGGTGGGGAACAGGCTATTTTACTTATTCATGGTTATACCGGGTCTCCGCGGGAGATGCTGTGGCTTGGTACTCAATTACATAAAGCGGGTTATACGGTTTCTATTCCGCGGCTGCCGGGTCATGGTACAAACAAAGAAGATTTTATTGCAAGTTCGTGGAAGGATTGGCTTCGTTGCGTGTATGATGAATATATCAATTTAGCTGAAGCATATAAGACAGTCTTTGTGGGAGGTCTTTCGATGGGCGGTGTATTGACTGCTCTTATCGCAGCAAAATTTCAGCCTGAAAAGATATTTTTATGTGCGCCTGCCTTTATGGCATCAGATTCCCGAATTAAGCTTACCCCATATCTCCGCTATTTTATTCAAACGCTGCCTTCCGAAGGTAAGCCTTTTTATCCTGAACCAGAGTTCTATGAGTGTGTGAAAGATTACTGCCGGTATGATTATGTCGGAAAAGCGGCAGACCTTTATACGCTGCAGAAGATGGCTATCCGGCAGCTTCCGGCTATTCAATCAAAAACACTCACCATTTTATCAAAAGCGGATCAGTCGGTACCATTTAAAGAAAAAGCGCTCATTGACCGTTTATTAAAGGCTCCGAATGAGTATGTAATTTTGGAAAAAAGCAGCCATATTGTAACCGACGATGTAGAACGGGAACTAGTTGCACAGCGGATTGTCGAGTTTTTGGGTTGTTGTCTTTAAGCTTTTTTGCTATAATCCGACTATAGTTTTTTATGGTAGAAAAGCAAAATATCAGTATAAAAGTATTGATAAACCTACTTACCTTTCTTGCCGGTTTTGTGAATGGCGTATTTTTTATTACTGCAGGTACTGCTGTAAGCCACCACACCGGGAATCTAACTCGGTTTGCCGTAAAACTTTCCAAAGGAGCGGCAGATGAGACAATCGCAATGCTCCTGCTACTCTTGGCTTTTGGTGCGGGAGCAGGTATTTCCGGTATAATTTTTCCTCCTCAAACGCTTAACTTTGCAAAGCGATACGGCGTAGTTTTGCTGATCTTTGCTGCTGTTTTTTTAGGTATAGCTATTGTGCGTCCTACCATGCCGACCGCCTTGGTGCTTACTTGCATTGTTTTAGGGCTTCAGAATGGAATTTTTATCCCGTATAATGGAGTTTTAATCCGCACATCACATTTTACCGGATATTTAACCGATGCAGGACGTACTTTGGGGCTGCTGCTATGCGGACATAAAAGAGAGATGAATCGCGGATTATTGTATCTTTCAGGTATTGTATGCTTTACAGCTGGAGCAGGCTTTGCGGCTTTTTTACCAAGCGCCTCTGTTTATTATATGAGTGCTCTTTTATATTTTCTGGCAGCATGGATTTATTTTATTTTCCGTATTTATAGTGATAAGCCTAATCACCGCTAAAAATTTGTTTGAATATGCCGATACTATACGAGTAAAGTTTTACTGAAGGAGTAGCATGTATGGCAGCTAAAATAGGCATAAAACTTGCCGATGGGACGTTTTTTCCCATTATGGATGATGATTTTTCTGCTTCCGAAACGCTCGAATTAACCACAGTCCGCAATGATCAAAGAAGTGTACAGATTAATTTATTTAAAAAAGATGATGAGGGATCGGAACCTGCCTATATTGGATCTCTTATTGTAGAAGATATCAATGAAAGAACTGCCGGTGATCCGACTATAGAGCTGCGTTTATCACTCGATGAACACAAAAATCTTTCAGCAGAAGCGGTTGATAAAGATTCCGGTTCTCATCAAGCCCTTCGTGTTTCTCTGGAAAACTTATCCGATCAATCATTTGGAAATCTGGATTTTGATCTTAATGCAGAAACAAGCGAAGCTGATATAGATCTTACCAGCACTCAGGCAAGCAATACAGACACATTGGATGATCAGTATACTTTTTCGGCATCGTCATTTTATACCGATGATGAGTTCGAGGAAGAGCCTGAAAAAAAACGAAGATTTCCAATTTGGCTGCTTGTACTGCTGATTTTACTGGGTTTGGCAGCTCTAGTCCTTGGTATTTTATTGCTAACAAAGAAAAATCTTGTTGAAGATGATAAACTTGTAGCCGTTCAACCCGGACAGACCTTTGTTGTGCCGTCGGAACCTATTAAAGAGAAAGCAGCTTCAGAACCGCAAAAAACAGCGCCTGCCTTACCAGCTGAATCGCACTCTGTAGAGCCTCCTACCCCAGCGCCGGAACAGGCTACTGTTGAACAGCCTAAACTGCAGCAGGATGAACAGATTGCTGCTCCAACAAACACTACTGCCTCGACGGAATCTGTATCTAATACTACATCGGTACAAGGGTCTGAAACCACCGCCGCAGACCAAAAAACGCAAGCGGCAGAAACACCGAAAAATAAGAGTGCTGCTATGGCTGCCTCCATGGGAAAGGCTGTGAAATATAAGCTCCGCTGGGGTGATACCCTCTGGGATCTTTCCGAAACCTATTACCGCAATCCATGGCTCTATACTAAAATTGCAGAGCATAATAAACTTAAAAATCCTGATTGGGTTATGTCCGGAACATATATTGAAATACCTCCGCAGTAAGATAGATGAGACGGGCAGGAGAACTGTGCTTCGCCTGCCGTCTATGGTTCACATTACTTTTCCCCTCTTATTTCTCTGTCTTATCACTATTTCTTCTTGTGCTGCCGATAATACGGCAGCACTGCTGCATGATCTTAAAACAGGACACTATGATTTTTTCCTTCAGGCTGATAATGCTGCATACCGCAGCATTAAAAAAATGGGACGGGGAAGTGCTTACTATGTTGGGCTGCACTTAAAACGGGCAGGACACACCGCTGCGGCGCGCTTTTATTTTGTACTTGGTGAAAAGCTCTACGAAAGCCCATTTAATGCACTGTGCCGTGAAGAGCTCTATCAAACAGGGAACTCTGCTGAGTGTTTAACTTCAGTGCAAACACGGCTGGCTCAGCTTGAAAAACAGGATGATTCGGCAGCCCTGACAGAAAAAGAGCGGCTTACTGCACTGCGTACCCGATTGCTTTTAACGGCAAAAAGCTATACCGAACTTTCTACTGCACCGGAGCAACTCTATTTTACAGGGGCAATAACGCAGCCGCTTGCCGAGGTCTTTCCTCAACTGAGTGTGGCAATGAAGCCTGTAGATAGGAGTCTTGCGGTGTGCCGTATCAGTGTGTTTGAAAAGCGCTATCAGAAGGCATGGATCGCGGTGCAAGCAGCTTTTGCTGTTGATGCGCTTCCTGCTGCGTTGGCTGCTCCAATGCTGCTTTCCGACATCGGTAAGGCAGGGCTGTATGGAGCCGCCTCTCCCGCCGAGGCTGCCGCTTTTTTTGAATCACTCGCGGGCAAAATGCAGCAAAGATCTGTCAATGAGATATTGAGTGAGGTAGAACAGCAGTGTGTACGTTTTTATGCGCTCTTTTATGCAGCCCGCTGTAGGGGCAAACTTGGCGGGGCTGACCAGCGCAGGCAAGCAGCACAGCTATTTCTGCAAGCGGCGGCAGCTGCTGATACTGATGCAGATGAGGATTCTGCGTTATGGTATTATTTAGATACCGTGCGGCAGCTGAGTTTGCGGCAGTATCTCGCTGCCCTTACTGACACTGCTGCCCGCTGGAAAAATCCCAGTTGGTATGCTGATTTGGTACAGGCGCTACGCGTTCAGCTTACGGCTGCAAAGGACTGGGAGAAATTACGGCAGCTCTACACAGCGCTTGGAAAAACAACATTATCGAAACAGCGGGCAGCACTTGCTTATACTCTTGCGCAGTCGGGGGAATTATCTCCGCAGGAAGCCGCTCGGTTCTTGCAAGATGCGGTGAGCCTTTCTGCTTCTTTATCCTATTACCGGATTATGACATCGTACCGCTTAGGGAAGACAATACAACTGCTTCCTACAGAAGCTGCACGTACTAGTGCTGCCGCAAAAAGGTCTGCCGGTGAGCAGATACAGCCAAACGGACAGACATCCTCTCCTACCACTGAATCTGCTCCTTCCCGTACACGGAATACTGCTTTGAAAAATACTGCATCCGCTCAATCGGCTGCACGGAATACGGATGTTGATACACAGAAACAGCTTGCCTCTCTGTCTCCTCAAGATGCGCAAGGATATATAGAAGGGCTTTTACACTTTGGACTGTATGCGCTTGTATATCCGCAAGTTACCGCTGTATATCCATCCATATCTGCTGAGAATGCTGTGTTGTTTGCTTCGGCACTCCAGCAAGCAGGCTTTTATGCAGATTCTATACGGTTAGTGAGTTTTTCTCTGCGGAATCAAGGGGCTGGAGCAAATGAAGTTCAGCTGCGCCTTCTTTATCCTCAGCCGTATCGGGATATTGTTGCAAAGTATGCAGAAATTTATCAGCTTCCGGAATATTTGCTCTATGCTGTAATCAGAAGTGAAAGTTTTTTTCAAGCGGAAATTGTGTCCGGAGCAGGTGCTGTGGGACTGACCCAGCTCATGCCCGCTACTGCTGCAGATATTGCAAAGAAATTAAAGATTTCAAATTATTCGCTCACCGATCCTGAACTCAACATCAGGTTTGGAGCCTACTATCTTGCAGAGATGATCCGCAGGTTGGATAAGCGGATACTGCCTGCGTGCTTTGCTTACAATGCAGGTATTTCACGGGTACGGAATTGGCTGCAGCGCAACCGAGACCTTCCCGATGATCTTTTGTTAGAAAGTTTAGATTATGCCGAAACACGCGATTACGGAAGAAAAATATTATCTGCAGCGGTAGTATATGGTGCGCTGTATTATAATGAGCAACCGGAAGATATTATCAAGTTCTTTTTATCGGAAAAGAATAAGAGTTTGTCAGAAAAATGTGTAAATGAACATCCCTGGATTAGCAGATTGGAAGCAGTTTGTCAAATAGTATGATTTGTTTGGTCAAAGTTTTTCTTGAGCTTATTTGCGATGTTTTTAGATAACTCATAAAATATAAAGACTTATTTAGAAACGCTGTAGTATGCCCCGGTTAAAACAATTCCAGTTGCGCATTCTGCTTTCCGGTGATTGTATCAAAAGAGTTTAAATATGAAAATATGACATCAGGGTTGGTTTCTATGCCGTTTTCTTTGCAGCGTGCGTGGAAGATATTCATAAGGCGTGTATTGTGCGGACTCATAACGGAATAGCGAGTACCATAACGCTGGATGTATTTTTCTTTTAAGCCCAGAAACGCTGCATCAAGTTTTTTATAAAAATATTCGCGGTTGCCGTCTCTGAGCGTTAAGCCCATGCCGAAACAGATGATGCCGCGTACTTTTGCTTCGATGCAATACTGTAAAATACCTTCAAGATTTTCCACCGTATCATTGATGAAGGGAAGAATAGGCGTAAGCCACACAACGGTGGGAATACCTGCGTCGTGCAATGTTTTAAGCACGGCAAACCGTTCACTGGTAACGGCAACATTCGGCTCAAGTATTTTACATAAACTATCATCATAGGTGGTCAGCGTCATTTGTACAACGCATTTTGCTTTGGTGTTTATCGCCTGTAAAAGTTCGAGGTCGCGCAATATAAGCGGGGATTTTGTTATTACGGTAAAACCGAAACCGTAGCGGTGGACGGTCTCTATCGCTTTCCGCGTCATACCGAGTTTTTCTTCCAGCGGCATATATGGATCGGTCATAGAGCCGGTACCGATCATGCACTTATTGCGCTTCCGCTGCAAGGCATCTGTGAGCAGCTCTATTGCATTTTCCTTTATTTCTATATCTTCAAAGCTGTGATTTATATGATAACACGCACTGCGCGAGTCGCAATAGATACAGCCATGCGTACAGCCGCGATATAAGTTCATTCCATTTTTAGCTGATAAAATTCCTTTCGCTTGTACGAAGTGCATGACCTCAGTATAGCATAGCCTCAGAAAAAGCGCAGCACATACCCATTAGTAAGGTTCATCAAGCTCATCGATTTATATACAATAAATGCAAATGATGTTATATTAAAATGATGAAAAGAAAAAATGTTATCGTACTTGTCGTTTTATGCATATTCATACCGGTATATGCGCAAACCGGTTTCCAGCAGAATATAAAAAATCTTGAAAAGATTATACACAACCTGAAAAAATATGATTTTTATGAACATGAATTAAACATGAATACGGTTGAGAATACCATCATGGCACGTGAAACTTTCAGCGAAGATTGCTTAAGTCATACAAAACATGAAAATTTCTATTGTGAACGGATATTTCTTGATGGGTTACAAGGAAAAACATTCGCAATGATGCAAATATCAGGAAGCGGGCGGTTTCCATATTTAACGATTTATACCTATGATTTTCATAGTAAAAAATATACCATATATTTTGAGAGCGATTATAGGCTGGTAATTCCCGTTACCACAAACGGAAAAACACATTTTATTGAGATAATAACAAACTATGACAATAAGCGTTTAATCGGTTATGCGTTATTGGAACTGAATAATAAAGCTTGGAAAAAACAAGATTCGGTTAGCGTTTCGTATTCGTATGCATTATCTGAAGAAGATAAAAAGTGGATATCCGAGAAACGGATAGAAGAATTGGCAAACTTCGATTATTCGTTTTTGGGATATAAGGAGGATCATCCCTGGGAAATCAGAATACCATGTGATAATAAAACTATCATAGGAAAATTATATTTAACCTCTGTCGGTTATCTGCCTTCAAACTATAAAATAGAAATCATCGGGAACAGTAAAAATGTGCACTATTTCGATGAAAGTAAATGGGGATTTTATACTGTCGAAAAAGAAAACAAGCACTATCTCGTCTATATTGGTATGGGAGAAGATAAAGGTGACTGGCGATCCTCCCCAATAGTCAATTTTTATTTAAATGTTATAGATTTGGAAACGATGGAAAAAGTATATAAAAATTATCTACAGGCAAAAATAAACTATCACTATTGAACAGTGCTGCCCTTTGCTTTATCGGTTACTCTGACTTTATAAACCATACTTGGATTTTAGCTCTGCCACTGCATCATCAATATTGGTAACACGGCCTTCTTGTACATCTTGTTCCGCTGCATGCAGACTATCATACAGACGATAAAAAAAGGCGTTTCTTTCAAATGTTTCCATACTCATAATCACCATATCGCCGTAACCGTTTTTTGTTATAAAAATAGGTTCGTTGCTTTCATGGCACAAGGCGGAAATATTTGCAGTATTCTTTAAATCACGTATCGGAACTATTTGCGGCATAACTATCCCTCTATGGTATGATAGTACCACAATAAAGCCGTATTGTCTATGAAAGATTAAACACAGGTAATTCGGCAGTGTTTACACTATCGTGCTCTATATTTTTTCAAGGCTTTTTTAATATCCTTCATTGCCCAATCATAATGACTCGAAGTTGCAGATACACAGTAGCTGCCGAGCGTCGTTGTTCCTGTCCAATTGAAAACGCCTTTGGAAAAAAGGTCTTCGTTAGAAAATGTTTCGATAAGCGCCATCACCTCTTTATGCGTTTTTTTGAGCATTGTTTCCGCATCGGTATATGATGTGCTTTGATGTTTTTCCCAAAATGCAACATTCATCTGAGGATAGGTTTTCCAATTATAGGGCGCCGGCAAAAACGGTGAAGGTTTCCCATTTGTGTTTGTCTGTATCCAATTCAGCAAAAGACAGTGCCATTCATAGAGGTGAACTAAAACATCCCGTACGTTTTTATCGCGTTCGTTCGGAACAATATCGGCGCTCTTTTCTTCGTCAGACATTTCGCCGATTAACGTCCACAGCTTTGCGAATTGGTCATTTGCGGCTTGGATTAAATCGGCTTTGGTGGTAGGTCGTGGCATAGGTTATTGTGACTCCTTTAGGATAGTAAGATGCCCTATTGTACCATAGAAAGCTACAGTATGTCAGGTTTGAAAAAACATTTAAACTTTTTTATGGTGCGCCGCTATTTTTTCAGCGAAATCGATTATTCCTTTTTTTAGGGTTTCCGGTTCAAGAATTTCTACCTCAGTACCGAGCGGCAAAATAAATCCGTACAGCCAATGATCGATCGGAAGGCATACCGAAAGCGTGCACGAGTCGTCGGTATTTTGTGTGATAAGATCGGGAGGAAATTCATCATAAAACCGATAGGCGATTCCGGTGGTGCATTTTAATTTTATGTTCGTAAGCGTCAGGTCATCGGAATAGTCTGTACGGTCAGGTAGCTTGTTGAGCAATTCTGTACGTTTAAATGTGCTTACCGTCTGCATAACGGAAAGCATACGGTTTAACCGGAAAAGCCGATAATCATTTTTGTCGGTACACAAACTTTCAAGGTACCACGCCTTGGATTTAAAAAAAAGGCGAAGCGGATAAATCGTACGCTCAGTTTTTTCTCCATAGGAACTGAGATATTCAATGCGGAGCGCACGGCATTCCAAGATGGCTTGTTTAACCGTATCGAAAATGGACGTGTCGTTTTTGTTGTCCCAGCGGGAATAATCAACCTTAACCCAATCGGCATGACGCTGAAAGACAGCAGACAACCGGTTTAAAATCGATTCGTTATGTATCGCGTCAACAGGCGATAAACATTGCAGGGCGAGCAGAATTTTATCCTGCTCTTCTTGTGTTACAATCGATTTATTGATGGTGTATGTTTCGTCAATAAAAATTCCGCCGCCTGTCCCCTGCACCGTATACACCGGAATACCGGCACAGCTTAAAATATCAATATCACGATATACGGTACGAACAAAGAAAACCAAAGATAGGCTTAATAAGAAAAATTTGCTATACTATCCCTATGCATCTGATTTTTTCGCTGATGGGGCAGTTTGTACAGACGAAGGTGCATTGCTACAGTACCGCCATGGATGGCGGTTGTTCCACGCAGCAGCGATATTTAGGCTCCGCCGAAACTCGTAGTCAAAACTATACACGGATGTATAGTTTTGACAGACGCTCCGATTGTGTCGTGTGGACAAGTGATACCATCTATATCTTCGAGTTTAAACTCAAGGGCACCGGCAGCGTGGAAGACGCACTTGCACAGATACAAGAAAAACGCTATGCCGCCCGGTATCAGGCAAGCGGGAAGAAGATTGTACTGATTGGCAGTTCGTTTGATGAGCAAACAAGAACTAGCAATGACTGGCGGATAGCTCAAGGATAATCGGGATGAGTATGAATTCTCAGCTGGTACACGAGGAAAAACTCCATGACACTATTGTTATCGGTGTATGTCTCTCCTTGGTAGGAGGCTTTTTGGACGCTTACTCGTATCTATTGAAAGGGAAGGTCTTTGCAAATGCCCAAACCGGTAATCTTGTACTCTTGTTTATCTCCGTTGCTAATCGGGAACTGCATAAATCACTTAAATATATCATACCCATTGTTACATTTGCGCTTGGTATTTTTATTTCAGAATTTCTAAAAAACACACAATATATTAAAAATTATACGCGAATGACTGTGGTACTGCTTTTTGAACTAACTGTGCTTGCGGCAATCGGATTGATTGGGACTTATTTTCAGCATGATTTTGTCAATTCCGTTATTTCTTTTATTGCAGCGCTGCAAGTAGCCAACTTTGATAAGGTTGATGGAAATCCTATCGCTACAACGATGATCACCGGCAACTTAAAAAGCAGTATGATACATCTTGCAAAATACTGTGCAATAAAAGACGTGCAGTACTTACATTCGTTTTTTAAGTATTTGCTTATCATCACTAGCTTTGGTATCGGTGTGGCGGTAGGATTTATTACAATCAAATACTACGCGGAAAAATCGATCCTGCTATGTGAAGTATTTATTGTTATTGCCTTATTAATGCTGCAAAGGGACGAAAAACTGAGATAGGATGAGATGGAATCGAGGAGTTGTATATGACATCTGCTGAAAAAGAATGTCCTTTGAAGGATCACCGCGTATGTACACTACGAAGTGCTGCTGTATCTGATGCCGCTGCAATCATCGACTTTTTGCGAATCAGCAATACAGAAACCTATTTTATGCTGCGTTATCCCGAAGAAGTTACACTGACGGAGGACGAAGAGATAGGTATCTTAAAAAACTGGGAGGATTCATCGAATAAATTATTCTTGATGGCTTTAATAGACGGGGAGATTGCCGGTACGTGCGGTATTGCTCCTATCGCTGAGTATCTAAAGACAAAACATCGCGGTCATTTCGGCATTTCAGTAAAACAAAAGTATTGGGGGCTTGGTATCGGAAGCCTGCTCATACGGGAGATTCTATCTTTCGCAAAAGAGCACGGCTTTGATCAAATTGAACTCGGTGTCTATGCCGATAATTTGAGAGCACAAAAGCTCTATGAGCGGTTCGGATTCATGGAATGGGGACGGCTGCCAAATGCGTATAAACTAAAGGACGGCAGTTATCGGGACGAAATCAATATGATCCTGAATCTTTAAAGCCAATGGTTATTTCTGCCCTTCTCTTAAATCATTTAGCGGCTGAAAATCTTCCTTCATATATATAGAAGAGCCCTTGTTGGCTGAACCCCTGCCGTTCCAGCTGAGCAATAAAATGAGGAGGGGTGCAGAAATCGGAAAAAAGCAACGATTGTGCTTCATGCTGCTCAGCATAGTCCAGCGCCCGCTGCAGCAGTTCTTTCCCTAGCCCTAAACCGCGATATTCAGGGATAACCCGTAAAAATGGAATGCACAAGGAGGGGCTGCCGTGCAGCTCGGTAATGACGCATACGGCACACAGTTCATCATTCGTATAGGCACTCAGGATAACTGTATTATCTTGCTCTGTCTTATTATCTCCCATTTCCTCCGTTTCGAGGTTGGTATCAATATACAAGAGCCATGCCTTTCCGAGCAGCATGCTTGCTTCCATCAGAGTTGCCTCTGTGCCTCGACTCCTTTCATCGGCAGAAGTGTCATAGTGTGCCGCGGCACTGATAAAATTTTGTAGCACAGCGCTATCCAGCGTCATAGCCGGTTGTTCTGTAAATATAAAATCTTGCAATAACAGCTGAGGTTCCGTTTCTTCTTCAAAACATATTTTTTCAAGCCCCCACATCGTCCGCAGCTCATTATACCACTCGTACACAGCTGCCTTCATCCGGTTATCTTTAAATCGATACCACTCCTGTTCAATCGCTGGCGCTGTCCGCAATACCTCTTTATACCGGCGGAACACCCCTTTCCGCTGACTCAATGCCTCCCGGAGTGCTTCCCGCAGCAGCGGATTATGTACCTGCGTAGTAAACTGTTCCATAATATGGAATCCGTGCGCGGGGTCCCACCTCGGTATATCATAGTAGCGGTCTTCTTCGTCATCGCTTTTACACTCATCCGGAATACAGCATCCGGTACCTGCATCAAAGAGGAAGCGCGTATTTTGATTTTCCATTGCAAAAATAAGACCGTCGACCATTTCAGGTAATAAAATAAACTCCATCTGTTTTTTCTTTCTTACTTGCCATCACTAAAATAGATATGTTACAATCATAGCTTATATTTTTGCTTAGTTTTTAACAAGAGGTAACGGAAATGGTCTTTACGTCATTACTCCGTTAAACCTTACGTGCCATCGACAAGCGTACCCAGCTTTGCGAGCTGTTGCATTTTGGGGAAACTCTAAAAACTATACCTGAGTTTTTAGAGTTTCCCCAATATATGTCCGTATAGACCATCATCTTATTGTGTGAGGATAGTTATGAATCGATTTTATAAGTCTCTTTCCGCCGGTATGCTGTGGAGTGTGCTCATTTTTGGAGGCGCGATTGCGTTTTCTGCTTGCAGTAAAAAATCGGAACAAGTGCTTCATCTTTATAATTGGACATATTATACGCCTGATTCCGTGATTAAAGCTTTTGAAGAGAAGTATCACGTTAAAGTTGTTTATGACGATTTTGCCTCCAATGAGGATATGTTTGCAAAGTTGATGGCAGGTTCAAAAGGATATGACCTTATTGTGCCCTCTGCAGATTATGTTTCTATTATGATAAAACTGAATATGCTTGAGCATATCGATGTCAGCAAGATTCCAAATATCCGGTATATACGGCAGAGTGTGCGGGATAGGATAGGCTATGATCCTGCTATGGCTTTTTCTGTTCCTTATTACATGGGTGCTGCCGGTATTGCAGTCAATACGAAAGAAATTCCCGATTACGAACAAAATTGGCATATTTTTGAGCGGGAAGACCTTAAAAACCGTATGACAATGATGGATGATATGCGGGAGGTACTGGGAGCAGCCCTTGCCGTGTCCGGTTATGATATTAATACGGCGAATCCGGTAGAGCTTGAACACGCATACCGGCTTGTACAAGAGAAATGGAAGCCGAATTTAGTGAAGTTTGATGCGGATGGCTTTGCAAAATCATTTGCATCGGGTGATTTTTTGGCAGTGCATGGATATGCTGAATCGGTATTTGCAGAATTGCAGGAAGATCAGCTGCAATATGTAGATTTTTTTATTCCTAAGGGGGTGCATTCCGCCCTCTATATCGACAGTTTTTGTATTCCGAAAGGTGCGCCGAACCCTGATCTTGCTCATGCGTTTATCAATTTTATGCTTGAACCGGCAGTGTATGCTCAGTTTCTTGATGAGTTCGGTTTCCCTGCGTCGATTCATACGGAGGCGGAAAAATATCAGACGCGGCAGCCTCATTATACCGTGAATGATTTAAAAGATTGCGTTCTCAAACAAGATTTAGGGGAAAATCTGGAAACTTATACGGGATTTTGGCAAAGCATCCGCTTTACACCGTAGCAGGTTGGTCAGTAATCCGCTTATTTTTAAAGCTGATTTTTAAAATAGACAGCAGCCGAAAGAAGGGGTATACTATTTTTAGGGAAGAATACTATAAAAAAATTAGTATTTATGCTCAGCCTGTTTGCATTGTCAGTTAGCTTTGCGGCTGCAAAAGTTGATTGTGTAGACTTTCCCTGTATAACATTGCATGAAAAAGTCTTGCTGGATTTAATCAGCGGAGCAAGCTTTCGATGGGAGCTGTAAAAGGCTAAGATGGTAAGAGAAGGAGAACGGAGATGAAAACCATTCTTTGTTATGGCGATTCTAATACATGGGGGTATGATGCTGTTTCCGGCGGAAGGTTCCCCTATGCTGTACGATGGACAACCCGCTTAGCGGAGTTTTTAGGTGCAGATTATCGTGTTATCGACGAAGGCTTATGCGGGCGGACAACGGTGTTTGATGACCCTCTCTCTTATGGACTGAACGGATTATGGATGATAGAGCCGATCATTAACAGTCATAATCCGATTGATCTTGTGATGATTATGCTTGGAACCAATGATTGTAAGGGCTATTTTGGCGCAACTGCCCAGAATATTGCGGAAGGAATGCGGCGACTGGTGCTACAAGTGCAATTTCTCGGTATTAAGAATGTTTTGATTGTTACGCCGATCAATATCGATCCTCAAATCTATAACACAGATACTGCTGCTGTAATGGGGAAAGAATGCAGCGAAAAATCGTTTTTACTGGATCAGTATTATAAAGCCTTTGCGGATGAATTACATGTTGCACACCTCAATGCAAACGATTTTGTCAAAGCGAACTCCATTGATTTTATGCACTTTGATGAGGCGAGCCAAGAGCGCTTTGCAAACGGCGCTGCCCAAAAAATAAAAACCATTGTATCATAGGAGGTATGAAGATGAATGTGACAGCTGGTTTTTCGCTTATTTCAAATATTTCATTGTTTTTTATGCTGCTTTATTTTTTATTTAAAATTAAACCGATAAAAGCTGCGATGGTATATCATAATAAAACACAAGCGGAATTTATCGCTGCAATAGGGCTTACTGCTGTTTTTTCAGTTTTAAATATATTGACCTCTGTCTTAGGCATTAAGATAGGAGCTGCTGTGCTTAATCTGAGAACCGGTATTGCAGTTATCGCAACGGTAGTAATTGGTCCGGTATCGGGAATTGTTGTGGGGCTTGTCGGCAGTATTTACCGGTATACATTAGGCGGATGGACAGCGCTCGGCTGTTCAGTGGCAACCTTTGTTGCAGGAGTGGTATGTGCCGGTATTGTATATATATTAAAGCGTAAATATGGGCGGGTTACTTTAACGTTTAAAACGATATTGTTGTTTTCCGTTTTTGCTGGCTTTTGGGAAATTGTTCACACGATGGTACTTGTTCCTATTCTTGGAGAAAAACCTTTTGCAGAGGCTTCTTCCATAATGTTTAAAGCATTTCTCTTTCCGCACCTTATTCTGAATGCTGTGATTACTGCTGTAGTTTTATTGTTGATTGCAGATCTTGGTAAACAAGAGCATGTAGCGCAACTGCAAGAAGATGAATCGCTTTTGCGTGCAAAACAGAATGCGAATAATGCTGTAATAGAGACAATAGATCAAACTCTTGCATATTTAATGGAACGGGATGCCGGTCTTAAAGACTCAATGCATAAAACAGCCGGGGATGCAGATTGTATTACAGACAATATTGATAACTTAAAGCAGCAATTAATGAATCAGGCTGAAAGTATTATAAAAACCGGCGAAACGGTAAATACAATTATTGAGACTGCTCATCTGTTGGAGAGCTGTGTTGGCATTCAATCCGGTATAGTAACAAATTCTTCCGGTTCTATTGAATCGATGATAACGAATGTGCGCTTGGTTACTCAAATGCTTGAGGAAAGTAATGCGCTTATACAAAATGCACATACACTGACTGTTCAAGGGAGAGCTGGAGCAAAAATTGCCAATGAGGCAGCAGAAGAAATAGCAAAAAAATCAGGAGATCTTTTGGAAGCTGGTGAGGTTATTCAAAATGTGGCAAGCCAAACCAACCTCTTGGCAATGAATGCGGCAATAGAAGCTGCGCATGCCGGGGAATCAGGTAAAGGTTTTGCGGTTGTTGCAGATGAAATTAGGAAATTAGCAGAAGAGTCAAATGTACAAGGAAAGAAAATTGCTGCGGTAATTAAAGAATCCTTGCAAATTATCCAAAAGTTAGCCGATGCTGAAACCATAACCGAAAAAACATTTGGGCAAGTGTATGAGCTTGTGGATAAAATTTCCGGGCACGAAGTCCGTATTCTGGAAGCCATGAAGCAGCAGGAAAGCGGAAGCAAAAAAATTATTACTGCTATTGCCGATATGAACGGTGTTACAAAGGACATTAAAATAAAAGCTGGAGAAATGTTTACTAATGGTACTCATACAGCGGAAGAGATGAAGAAGCTGAATACCTTAACAGCTGATATTGCAGAAAAAATGAACGAAATGACCGGCAATGCGGCAAATATAAACCAAGCAATACAAAATGTGCATACAGTAGCACAAAAAAACACCGAAACTATTACACAAGTGGTACAAGAAGTAGGCAAGTTCCAATTATAGTTTTCCGTGACGGTTTTTACGGTCATAACAATGTAAAGACTTATCAAAAATACTCGTTATCAGCTTTGCTAATGCGGCATCTTCTAAAAATCTATACTTGAGTTTTTAGAGATGCCCTGTAATCGATTTTTGGAGGGGCAGATGACAAAAGAAGAAGAAATCCTAGCATTTTTAGATGACAAAGTGTTTCAACCGATTTTGACTTCAGCAAATGCACCTAAAGATTTAAAAGCTTGAGCTCGAATCACGAGACAGCGAATGTCAAAATTAAATGCGGAAAAAATTATTCAATATTATTGGAGTGCAATCGTCGGTACTGAAAAAAGTATAAACTTTGCACGTAATATGAAGGCTTCCGGCTTTGTCAGATTTGAAGAGATTTTAGAAGAATTTCGAAATAAATTTGATGATGCATTTTTAAGAACAAACTCTTAGAAAATATCTGAAACTGGAAAATGGCATACCCAGTAGCGACACGATTCTGCGAGTGTTTGCAAGAATTGATGCAAAGCAGTTTGAAGTGGAAGCGCAAGGATAGGCTTACTGCAATAATCTTGCTATACTACGGGTATGAACGCACCACGCAAACTACCGATCGGCATCCAAAGTTTTAAAGATTTGAGGGAAAAAAATTTTCTCTATGTTGATAAAACGGCGTATCTTTCGCGATTAGTCAATAATAGTAAGGTGTATTTCTTAAGTCGCCCGCGTAGATTTGGCAAGAGCTTGTTTCTTTCAACCCTCGCTGCCTATTTTCTCGGTCAAAAAGAGCTGTTCAAAGGGTTGTACCTTGAACAAGCGGAAGAAGAACAGGCTGTACAAGAGCAGCGAACAGCATGGCTGGAATACCCGGTGTTTTATTTGGATTTTAATATCGGACAGTATCTTGAAAGCGAGGCATTGAGCGAACGGCTCGATTCTTTATTAAAGGAGCAAGAAAGCCTCTATAGTATACTCGTTGCAAAAGAGGAAAAGCCGTTTTTTGCCTCACGCTTTGAACGGCTGATAAAGGCTGCCTATCAGCAAACGGGAAAACAGGTCGTCATCCTTGTAGATGAATACGATAAGCCGCTTCTGCAAACGATGGGTGTGAACGAAGAACTGAACGAACACTACCGTAATACACTCAAAGCGTTTTACTCTGTCATTAAAACCTGTGATCAATACATCCGGTTTGCATTTTTAACGGGAGTAACCAAGTTCAGTAAGATCAGTATTTTCAGCGATTTGAATAATCTCAAAGATATTAGTCTGCATGAATCGTACGCCGGTATGTGCGGCATCAGTCAAAAAGAGCTTGAAATAAATTTTCAGCCGGAGATACAAGCATTAGCGCAAAAGCAAGGATTAGATTATGCTGAGGCGCTTGCAGCCTTAAAACAGTGGTATGACGGGTATCTCTTTCACCCAGCCGGGGAAGGGATGTATAATCCGTATAGTCTTCTTAATGTCTTGGATGATAAAGAGATCAAAAGCTACTGGTTCGGCACGGGAACGCCGACTTTCCTCGTCAACTTCTTAAAAGAAGCACACTATTATATCCCTGATTTAGATGGCAATGTTGAGTTAGACGAAGAAGGACTGCAAACCTATCGCGCGGTGGCACAGGATGCCTTCCCGATTCTGTTTCAAGCGGGGTATTTAACGATCAAGGAATATATCAGCGATCTGCGGCTGTATCGGCTGGGCTTTCCGAATAATGAAGTGAGATACGGCTTTTTACATAATCTTTTACCGGCATACTCTGACGTACCGTTCGGTCAAACCGGGGTATGGATAGGACGGTTTATACAGGACATCCGTAAGGGGAATGTGGACGAGTTTATGGAGCGGCTGAAGTCGATTATTTCCAGTATTTCGTATGACACCTTCACCGAACAAAACTTGAAACTGAGGGAGCAGAACTACCAGACGGCAGTGTATCTCGTTTTTTCGCTGATGGGTCAGTTTGCGCAAACGGAAGTCCACTGCTATGGCAGTGCCGCCACGGATGGCGGTGGTTCCACACAGCAGCGATGTTTCGGCGGTGCCGAAACTCGCAGTCAAAACTATACACGGATGTATAGTTTTGACGATGCCAAGGGGCGTGCAGATTGTGTAGTCAAAACGGCTGATACTGTGTACATATTCGAGTTTAAGCTTTCCGATAACGATAGTGCGGAAGATGCCCTGAACCAGATAAAAGAGCACCGTTATGCGGAACAGTATAAGGCAGATAGCAAGAAGATCGTGCTTATCGGCAGTTCATTCGATGAACACTCACGCACAATTAAAGAGTGGAAAACGGAAGTACTTAAAAACCACGGCTCTGCGGCACAAGATATGGGATGAGGAAAGAAGATAGCGCAAAAGCAGATTCGGAAGCAGGAGCCTTTCCTGCGATACACATACAGCCAATCAGTCAGATTCCCCTACCCTTGCGTAAAAAAATAAAACTTTCTATAATAATGTTTTGTAAAATAACATTAAGAACTTTCTTATAGCGATACTTTTTTACAAATAGTTAGGAGCAAAATATGGAAACGCGAAGCCGTTATGCACCTTCTCCGACAGGATTACAGCACATTGGCGGAGTACGCACTGCATTATTCAATTATCTGTTTTCCCGCGCTACTGGTGGAAAATTCATTTTGCGTATTGAAGATACCGATCAGACCCGCTATGCCGCTGAATATGAAACAAACCTGTACGACACGCTCGACTGGCTTGGGCTTGACTGGGATGAAGGCGGCCCCCGCGGCGGTGAGTATGGTCCCTATATTCAGTCTCAGCGGTCAGACATATACCGTGAGTATGCAGATAAGCTGGTGAAAAGCGGTCATGCGTATTATTGTTTTTGTGATGAAGAACGGCTTGAGCGGATTAGAAAAATACAAAACATGAACAAAATGCCCCCGGGCTACGATCGCCACTGCCGTGATTTAACCCAAGAAGAAATTGATGCAAATATCGCAGCGGGAAAGCCTTATGTTATCCGCCTTAAAGTTCCGCTGGAAGGTACAACGGTTTTCAAGGATGTGCTGCTTGGTACTATCGAGTGGAAAAATGAAGACATTAACCCTGATCCCATTTTGCTCAAAAGCGACGGCTTCCCTACCTATCACCTTGCTAATATCGTTGATGATCATCTCATGAAAATTACCCATGTTATGCGTGCACAGGAATGGATTCCTTCCACCCCTATGCACGTTATTATGTATAAGGCTTTTGGATGGGAGCATCCGAATTTTTGCCATTTACCGATGGTTATGGGGAACGATGGGCATAAACTGTCAAAGCGGCATGGGGCAACCAGTTGTAATGAGTTCCGCAACAACGGTTACTTAAAAGAAGCGATCATCAACTATGTCGCCATGCTCGGCTGCTCTTATGAAGATGGACGCGATATGTTCTCACTCAAAGAACTGGGAGAGCGCTTTAATCCTGAGCACATTAACAAGGCTCCGGCAATTTTCGATTATAAAAAGCTCGAATGGTTTAATGGACAGTATATGCGGCTCAAAACCGATGAAGAACTCTTTGATCTGACCTGGCCCTTCATCGCAAATTCCGGAATATTCGGTGAGCAAGATCAAGCTGCGCGGGAAGCTGCCGGCTTACGTTTCGCTGACCAAACCTTGCTCAAACCTACTGATGAGCAAAGAGCGACCCTGATGAAGGTGATGCCGCTTATCAAAGAGCGGCTGCACTTTCTCACAGAGGCTCCGCAGATGGTACGGTTCCTCTTTGAAGAACCTGCTGTTCCGCCTGCGGAAGAGATTATCCCCAAAAAGCTGGATGCGGAAAAAACACGGGTTGTGCTGGAGAAGGCAAAGACTGTACTGCCTTCTATTGCAACTATGGATGAACACGCGGCAAGCGAGGTGTTCCGTGCAGAAGCAGAGGCAATGGGCGTTAAGCTCGGTGATTTTATGATGCCCATGCGTATGGCGGTTACCGGCAGCCGTATTAGTCCGCCGCTTATCGGTTCCATCCAGATATTGGGAATTGACCGTTCTATCGCACGGATCGAAAAAACGATAAAAGAACGGTTCGCGTAGGTACGGTGGTTATCTCTGCACGCTGCAGCGGACATATCGAAAACCGGAACTTGTGCAATCGCTGTTCCGGTGAATGCGTTTAATAACCAAAAGAGGAGTTTACAGTATGGAAGATCACGCAATTTCAATGGAAAAAATTGTCAGCCTGTGCAAAAGGCGCGGCTTTGTATTTCAGTCTTCGGAAATTTACGGAGGACAGAACGGAGCATGGGATTACGGTCCGCTCGGGATTGAATTAAAAAACAACATTGCCCGTGCGTGGTGGAAAGAGATGACCCAGCTGCATAACTCGATTGTCGGCATCGATGCGGCAATTTTGATGCACCCGCGTGTGTGGGAGGCTTCCGGGCATGTGGAAAACTTTACCGATCCATTAGTTGACTGCAAAAAGTGTAAAGCTCGTTTCCGCGCTGACCAGATAGATCAGGATAAGTTAACGAAAAAAGAATGCCCCGACTGCGGCGGCGAACTCACCGATGTACGGAAGTTCAACTTGATGTTTAAAACTCATATTGGACCAACAGATGATAACAGTAATCTCATCTATTTGCGCCCCGAAACCGCACAGGGAATCTATGTAAATTATAAAAACGTTGCACAGTCCAACCGTATGAAAATCCCCTTCGGTATTGCACAGATCGGTAAGGCATTCCGCAATGAAATCGTAACCAAGAACTTTATATTCCGTACTTGCGAATTTGAGCAGATGGAAATGCAGTTTTTTGTAAAGCCCGGTACCGATGACGAGTGGTTTAACTACTGGCGTGAACAGCGGTGGGCATTCTACAAAAAGCACGGTGTACGGATGGAGAAGCTGCGCTGGCATCAGCATGGGCCGGATGAGCTTGCTCACTATGCAAAAGATGCCTACGATATAGAATACGAATTCCCGATGGGCTTTAAAGAGCTTGAAGGCGTACACAATCGGACGAATTTTGACCTAACCCGCCATACCGAATATTCCGGTAAGGATATGCAGTATATCGATCAAGATAACGGCAACGAGCGGTATATTCCGTATATTATCGAAACATCCGCCGGTTTAACCCGCAATCTCTTGATGTTCCTCTGCGATGCCTACGAAGAGCAAAAAGTTGCCGATAAAGGCAATGATGATGACTGGCGAACTGTACTGCATTTCCATCCGGTTATTGCACCGATTACCGTAGCGGTGCTGCCGTTGATGAAAAAAGACGGTCTTGCAGAATTGGCACAGGAAATTCAAGCTGAACTGCGTGAAGACTTCCGGACAGACTACGACCAATCAGGAGCAATCGGAAAGCGCTACCGCCGCCAAGATGAGGCGGGAACCCCCTTCTGTGTTACCGTTGACTATGACAGCAAAGAAGATGGAACGGTAACCCTCCGCTTCCGCGATTCGATGGAACAAGTACGCATTCCCCGTGCAGAACTTGCAAACCGTATCAGAACCGAAATAAAGAATTACACCAGAGCGTAAGCACTATTTCCCCGTATAATGCAAACAGTACAACATAACGAGTGGGGGCAGCATTATACGGGAAGCACTAATCACTTACGCGGAGTTTTCCATGGCTAAAAAATATTCATATAGCGCAAATGACGAATCGCTATTAACACCGGTGTTATATAAATACTTTGTTGATCCTTTTGTAAAGATTCTACCGTACCGTTTACCAGCGAATTTTATTACGCTCATTTCTTTCAGTTTCATTGTTATTGCCTTTGCTATCGCTGTACGCGGTTATTGGGCTCATCGGTATGATTTTTGGCGGCTTATTCCACTTTTAACATTAGCCTATCTTGTCGGTGATTGTGCTGACGGTAAACAAGCCCGGAGAACCGGTACCGGCTCTCCGCTTGGTGAATATTTTGACCATTTTTTAGACTGTTTTGTAACCGGTCTTTTAATGGGTATTTTGATGATTTCTTTTCAGGTAACAAAACCCGCTATTATCACAATAGGCTTTTTCAATTTATATGCAGGGCAAATCGGAAGTTTTTGGGAACGGTATAAGCGGCGGGTAATGTGCTTTGGAAAATTAAGTACCAGTGAAGGAATCCTTGCTATCGGTTTAACTTCGTGGCTTATGTCGATACCGCCGATTCATACTGCAGCAGACACCGTTCTTTTCTTAGATATAACGGGCGGAGAAGGTCTGATTATCACGATTATGACAGGAACGGCTATCTCTGCGATTCACTCGCTTATCCGTACACAGGAGATTTCATTTCGCTTAATTGCACATTTTGTACTATCTTTGACTATTACCTATACAGCTGCATATCTCTATGGGAAGCATAATATGGTATATATCACGCTTGTAGTAAGTTGCTATAATGTATTTTTCCTTGCTTCGCTTTTGGCGGCAACAAATCTTGAGCGCCGTGAATGCTTGCCGGATATTATCGTTCCTCTTTCATTCGTGTTATTCTTTTTGCTTCCGGCTTATACCTTGTTGATTCAGTCTTTACAAATTGCATATTTAGCAATACGGATCGGTATAAAGTTTATCACATTTGTCAGAATAAACCGGCAGTATTGGTATTGGATTAACCCGCCGCCTCCCGAGCATACCTAAAGATATGGGCATCTCTAAAAATTCAGTTAGATTTTTAGGGGTTCCCAGCTTGCAGGTATGTATATCAAACATGTATAGTTCGATAAATAATGTCGGCAGCTCTTTTTTTCTCGTATCAATTTTAGTATATTACAGTATATTACTTAGTAATTATAATCAAAGGTAACCTGTTCAGAAACGGAAGTTTTCAAGCAGGTTGAATATGCTTTATGCACGCAGCAACGCTTCTGCTGCACTGGAGGAGTATAGCCAATGAGTAAGGGCTTAAAAACAGGACTGATTGTTCTTGGAATTATTGTACTGATTATTTTTTCGCTGTACGGCTGTGTCAGCAGCTCATATAATTCAATGGTTACGGTCGATGAAGGGGTAAAAGCGGCATGGAGTCAAGTTGAAAATGTCTATCAACGCCGGTTTGATCTTATCCCTAATTTAGTCAATACCGTAAAAGGGTATGCATCCCATGAAGAAAAGGTCTTTACAGAAATTGCAGAAATGCGCTCTAAAGCAGGCGGTGTTATCAATGTATCGGATGAAGTCCTCAATAACCCTGAATCCTTTGAAAAATTCCAAAAAGTTCAAAGTGAATTAGGCGGAGCACTGCAGCGGCTCATTTCCGTAGCGGAAAATTACCCGGAACTCAAGGCAAATGAAAACTTCCGGGATTTGCAAAGTCAGCTTGAAGGTACCGAAAACCGTATTGCCGTAGAACGAAAACGCTTTAACGAAGCAGTACAAGCCTATAACTTGCTCACCCGCCGATTCCCGCAAGCAATGCTTGCCAACATGTTCGGTTTCCGGGAAAAATCCTACTTTAAAGCAGACGAACAGGCAGCAACCGCTCCTAAGGTGTCGTTTTAAGTACGAGAGCAATGAGCTGTACTATTCCCGATACAGATTTTAGCTTGATAAAGTCCTCCACGCATTCGGGGTGAGGGGCAAAATTAAGTGCGGGTGCACTTGACGGTTTACTCAAAAGTTTTCACATTTGTACTGATCCCCGTTTATTGGTCGGGTTTGATACATCTGACGATGCTGCTGTGTATAAGATCAACAACGACACAGCCATGATCTTCACTGCCGACTTTTTCCCCGCCATTGCGGATGACCCTTATATGTTTGGGCAAATTGCAGCGGCAAATGCCCTAAGCGATATCTATGCAATGGGCGGAATACCGAAATTAGCGCTCAACCTTTTTTGCATTTCCGAAAAAATGCCGGAGCATATTGTAAAAGAGATATTGCGGGGCGGTGCTGACAAAGTGTTTGAAGCAGGAGCTATCATCTGCGGCGGGCATACCATTTACGACAGCATTCCTAAGTACGGTTTAGCGGTAACTGGTTTTGTGCACCCTGATAACATCCTAAAAAACTCCGGCTGCCGGATAGGCGATGTGCTTATTCTCACAAAACCAATCGGCAGCGGTATTTTAACCACTGCTGCAAAAGCTGATATGGTGAGCCAAGATGAACTGGAAACGGTATACCGCGTTATGGCATTCCTCAATGCTGCAGCCTGTACCATTATGACAAAATATGCAGTACATGCTTGTACCGATATAACCGGATTCGGCTTGCTGGGACATCTGTATGAAATGGCAAAGGGAAGCGGATTAAGCATTGAACTCTCATACAAGGATATACCCATCTTTGAGTCCGCTATTGAATACGCTGAAATGGGCTTTGTACCTGCCGGAGCCTATTCAAACAGAGCTTTTGTTGGTACGAATGTTGACTGTGGCGAAACTCCGCGAGCCATACAGGATATTTTGTTTGACCCGCAAACGTCGGGAGGACTCATTATCTCCGTTGCAGAGCATGACGCCCAAGCGCTATTGCAAGAACTCTGTACCGTACTGGAGCCAACCGTGTGCGGTAAACCGGCGATCATCGGTAGGGTAGTGCAGCAGCGAGAAACAGCGCTGCACGTACGATAGGTAGTAACCGGCTGCCCTGCTGCGGCAACCTTACCGACACCATCTCTACTGATCAACTATTGTGTTTGCTGACTTTCAAAAATAAACTGAATATAGAGGTCTTCCAACGTCCGCTTTGGTCCTGCAACCTGCAAACGCCGCCGGGACTCTGCTGAATTTTTCCGCTCAATAAAAGAAGTATAAAAAGTGCGGGGATCATCAGGCGGAAGATCATTCGTTACGCCTACTAATTGATACGCTTCTTCTCTGCTAAGCGCAGAAAGTTTTCGCTCCTGTAATACGGTTCTAATATAGTTGATCTTCTCTGTGGTTATCCCGAATAGGAACTCTTCCAGAGCCTGCCCAATCTCCGGGTCTGCCATTTTGGCAATCATAAAACGTTCCCACGATTCATCGAGTTCCATAGACAGCAAAAATAGCTCGCTCACCCCTAGCATAGTACCGAAATTAGGTGCCAGCTTATTCCGCGCTGTCCAGACTTTATGTAACACCCCGGCAAAGGAAGATGAGTACTCATCAAGCCTATGCTCCCATAATTCTGTAAGCAAGCTCGCAATATTTTTCCGGATATCATACTCAAGTTCGCCATTATCCAACAGTGTTGTGTATACGTCTTCCGCCATTAGTGCAAACATCGCACGAAGTGTAATGCGGCGTAACGATTGAATATCACTTTCTTCAAAGTATGCGTTCATCGCAATTTTAGTAAGCGCGGTAAATGTCTGGAACTTCGCAATAAGAAAACTTTTACCCAAGATAACCTTTGTAGGTAGGGTAAGCAATCGGGAATCCGGCGCACTACTGCACAGTGTTTCGATCAGCGTTTCCTCAGAACGCTGCTCTCCTGCAAGTACAGTACTTTGCTGGATAGAGGGATAACGGGAAACAGCCATAGCAAGCTGTTCTAATGTAGTAATACAATCGGCAATATTACCAAGGACCCCGGGCGCATAAGCTTGTAAACTTTGTAGAATTTTGTCGATAACTGCGTGTTCATCCTTATCAAACACAACAATATCGGCTGAAATGGTTCCATCTTTAGCTCTACGAGGACTCGAAAGCGTTGCCGACAAAGAAGCGTAAGTCATACACTATCAGTATAGCACAAAGTTATGATTCTGCCAAATATTTTCTGCTCTAATAACAGTAATTATACAGCATAGAAGTGATTGTCTTGATTTGGCGGAGGGTTAATGCTCATAAGCCGCGCCGGGGTTGTTGATTGTACACCGAGCAGAAAACACCCTACTGTCTACAGACATACAGACTTTTTACAAGTTCCGGTAGCCTAAATGAGAGAGCTACCAATGCTTATTTATTTGCGTTTGTTATCCGTTTTTTCAGTTCAGCAATGGTTACCGCCAGGGCAGGCTCGATAGCAAGTTGGGTTTCAATTTTTTGCTGCCCGTGCATAACGGTTGTGTGATCCCTGCCGCCAAGCTCTACACCGATTTCCGTTGTAGATAATTCTGTCATCTCCCGTGCTAAATACATGGCAACTTGCCGTGGAAAGGAAATATTTTTTGTCCGTTTTTTCCCTTTGAGATCAATATATGAGATATTAAAATAGTCGGCAACAGTTTTCAAAATGGCATCAACCGAAATATTATGCTGACGAGGAGAACCGAAGGTATCCTGCAGCAGACGCTGTGCAATTTCAAAAGTGATAGGACCGGTTAGCTCCGAGTATGCTTCCAATTTTGTTAATGCGCTCTCTAAATCACGGATATTGGAAGAAATATTCCGCGCTATTAAATGCACAACCTCATCGGGAATAGCAATATGCTCATCTTGCAGCTTTTTGAATAGGATGGCGCACCGTGTTTCATACGAAGGAATTTTGAGATCAATACTCAAACCTCGGGTAAAGCGGGAACGCAACCGGTCAGTCAGGTTTTTCAGCTCTTCCACCGGACGGTCGCAGGTAAATACAATCTGTTTGTTGCTTTCGTACAAGGCGTTAAAGGTATGGAACAGTTCTTCCTGCGTACCTTCTTTTTTCTCCAAAAAGTGAATATCATCGAGCAATAAGACATCAGCCTTGCGGTATTTATTTTTAAATTCATTCATCTTATTTTTGTTTACGTGTTCTATATACTCATTGGTAAAGGTTTCCGCCGGCGCATAGAGAATTTTAAGATTAGTATTCCGGTACAGAGCGTTCCCGATTGCCTGCATAAGATGCGTCTTCCCCAGTCCGACACCGCCGTAAATGAGCAGCGGATTATAGGCCGTCCCCGGATTTTTTGAAACTGCGATCGCGGCATTTGCCGGTAAGGGGTTATCAACATCAATAACAAACTTTTCAAAGGTATACCGGTCATTGAGCAGGGGATGCTTCTCTTTTTCCCGCGGAGCAGCAGCAGTCCGCTGTTGAGTATGCAGCGCTGTCTCCGCCGCAGGATTGGTGTGTGTATGTTTTACCACAGGCTGCACTCTCGTTTGTACCGCGGGAGTAGGAGAGATAACCTCTGTACGTGGCGGCACCGCTTCGGAGCTTTGCGGCGGCGGAGCTTTAATTTCAAACTCAATACGGATGGGAGACCCAAGCAGCTCTAAAAGTTTTTTTTCTATGAGCATTTGGTACCGAACCTGCACCTTATCTCGGTAAAATGCAGTTGGTACCGATAAAAAAATCACTGTATCTGAAGAACGCTCATACACAATGCGGGAGAACCACATTGCAACCTCTTCTTCACCTATCTCATTTTTTAACTCATTAACAATTTCTTCCCAAAATACACGGTAATCACTGCCACTCATATCGCCTATTATACTATGTCCTTTATTCTCTTGACAATACAAAGTGCAGGGTTTTAACGTGGGTTCCCGGCAACTTTTTCTAAATATGAAAGGGTTTCCTCTGCTGTTTTTTTCCAACTATACTGTTTTACCCATTCTATCCCCGCGCTAATAAGCTGTTGGCGTCTCGCTGTATTGTTTCCTGCCGGGTCATTTACAATATCCGCCATTGCTGCAGCAATGCGTTCAGGCTTGTTCGGCTCAAAGTAGTAGGTACAATCTCCGGCAATTTCAGGTAATGCGCCAGCCCGTGCACAAGCTGTGGGAATGCCGCACGCCATTGCTTCGATAACCGGTAAACCAACCCCTTCAACCGGGGAGGGAAAAATACAAATATCGGCAGCAGAATAAATAAGCGGGAGATTCTCATGCGGCAGATAACCGGTCAATAGAATGTCGGAAGCAAAGGGAGACTGTAACACAGCACGGTGTACCTGTTCAGCATGCTCTCCATCGGCGCCAACAATAACTAAACGGTGCGGACTCTTGTTTTTTTGTTTAAAAATTGAAAAAGCTTCTATCAGTTCAACATGCCGTTTTTCCGGATGGATAATCCGTGAAGCATAAATGATATAGGGACGGCGGATAGCAAACGGCTTAATCATCAATGCTTCCTGAGCCTGTAAGGTATGAGGATGGAATAACTCGGTGTCAATCCCGTTGTGGATAACCTGTATCTTCCTGTCGGTTAGACCACATTGCAGAAGATTATCCTTAATATAGCAACTGGGACTGATAATGCCCTTAACGGAATTCATCATCAGCTTAGAAACAAATGCAGAAATATTTTTTAAGTATCCTTGATTTTTTTCTGCAAGAATATTTTGTACAACGAGGATAGCCGGGACTTCAAAACTCATCGGTAAAAGTTTTAAACCGGAAGGGTAGAGAACAATATCGTATTGCTGCTTCCGTACAAAGGTATTAAATGATAGTTTATGCCACGCCTGCTCTGCAAAAGCGGTATCTGCAATGGAAACACTTGCAAAAGAAACGCCTTCTATGCCTGAGGTATAGGTATATTTATCTAATTCATGTCCAAAAAGCTGAATTTTATGTTCTGTTTTCGGCAGATTATGCACTAAGGAAAGAATATATGCTCCGATACCTGATCTGCCGTGATCGCATCCAAATGTATTAATTCCTATTTTCAAAATAAAACCTCTTTTTGTTCTTTGCATTCCGATAGAGCTGATAGTAAAAAGCTCCAAAATCTCAGGTTTTAGAGATGCCCTGTAATGCTTAACCGTAAAATTATAGCATTTACCGTAACAATATGCTATCCTTGCAGCATGACAGATTTTTTTAATGGACAGCTTTATCCGCCTTTTCTTGAGGCGCTGAATACCTACGGCATTACACAGCCGACCCCTGTACAAAAACAAGTAATCCCGCTTGTATTAGAAGGGAAAAGTGTTTTTTTTGAATCAGAAACCGGTACGGGGAAAACTTTTGCCTTCTTACTACCGCTGCTCAGTCAGGTGATGACAGAAGCTCAGCAGTCTACCGCTCCGCGCATTTTGATTATAAGCCCTACTGTTGAACTTGCCTCCCAGATAAAGGATGCAGCACTCCAGCTGCAAGGAGCTACGCAAGGACTTTTTAAGGTACAGCTTTGTATCGGCGGCAGCTCCATCAAACGGCAGATAGACGGATTAAAGGAGAAACCGGCGGTTGTGATCGGTACGGCGGTACGGATTGCAGATTTAGTCAGTTTGAAAAAGCTGAAATTGCAGGGAATACGGGCAGTGGTTATTGATGAGGCAGACCGGCTGCTGACACGGGAGAGTAAGGAGAGTTTGCAGCATATTTTACAGATGCTGCCTACTGATATTCAAGTTCTTGCATGTTCTGCAACCTTTAACGGCAAAAACACCGATCTTTTGACCGGTATGCTGCCGCGTAGTCCGGATAGCCCTGCACCGGCTTTTATTTCGCTTGCCCATACCGGCGTGCTTCAAGGTTCCATAGAGCATTGGGCGTTTTTAAGTGAGCGGCGGAGCAAGATGGATGCCTTGCGTGCGTTTATCCATGCTGCAGGAGATGCAAAAATCTTGGTGTTTACCGCTCCGGCACAAGAAGTAGAAACGCTCTCACAAAAATTGCAGTATAAAAAGATTGATGCCGTGCCGCTTTACGGTAAAATGGATGGAGCAGCGCGTAAACAAGTGATTGCCCGTTTCCGGTCAGGTAAGATCAAGATACTGATAACCAGTGATTTATCGGCACGCGGGCTTGACATTACCGATATTGACTATGTTGTACAAATGCAGCTTTCGCAGGATACAGATGTGTTTATCCACCGTGCCGGACGTACCGGACGAGCGGGAAAAAAGGGCGTGAATGTTGTTATTGGGGATGAATACGAACTTCGCATTTTACAAGGAATAGAAAAGAAGCTCAAACTCACGGTATATCCAAAGCTCTTACACAATGGGAAAATTGAAAATCCTTCCATAATGGAGGAATACAGAGAGGAATAAAAGCAAGAGGGCACCTCTAAAAACGCAGGTATGGATTTGTAGAGGTGCCCTATAGCGCAATCAGCACCCCCGGCGCGGCTTGTGACGTACCCCTCCGTACGAATAACAGCACACGAAAGCGATTGGAGCAGGGGTACAATACGGTATCACAACAGGAGATACGAGAGGAGCGAAATCCCGATAAAATTCCCCACAGTGATAAGAGCGGTGAGTTCAATTACAAAGCGCTTTTTGAATAGCGTCAGCAGCATTGCAAGGTTTTTTATATCCATCATCGGTCCATAAACCAAAAAACCGAGAATTGCAATAAATGGAAAGCGGGCAGAAAAGCTGCGGGCAATCAGTGCATCCGAGGTTGAACATGCGGAAAAAACAAAGGCAAACAGCATCATTAAAAGCAAGGATGTACCGGTATTTCTGCTTGCCATAGCAAAAAAGCTCTGCGGTACGGCTGTTCGGATAAGCGCCGTGATACAGGCACCAATAATCAAAAAATGCCCCGCAGTAAAAAACTCCGAGCAGGTGTGCATAAGGAGGGTATGCATTTTCAATAAAAGTTCGCTGTGTCTATCACTTTTTGCAGCGGTTCTGCCTGCGGCAATGTGCATAACGGCTTGCAGTGTCCGCCTGCTTCCTTCAGCAGACATGACTGTAGCGTCTGCCGCAGATTCAGTATAATACTGTAAGCGGTTAACGGTATTCAGCTGTCTATTCTGCAGCGTTTCAGGTTGATAGGAGCCAAAGTCATCGCGCAGGTATTTTTCTTTGGGATAAAATAAGAGAAGCAGCCCAATACCTAGTGAGATTATTAAACCGAAACACAAGCGATAGAATGCTGCCATCGGCTGCTGCGGAAACGCATACAGGGTTGACAAAATTGAAATAGGATTGATAAGAGGGGAGGCAAGCATAAAGGTAACTGCAACCGGCATATCAACCCCTTTTTTGATTAAACTGCGCATCAGTGGAACGGCAGCGCATTCACAAACAGGAAAAAAGAACCCTGCAAAAACAGCTGTTGCAAAGCCTATCCCATATTTTTTAGGAAACAGCTTAATAAGAGTGCTGTCGGACACAAATACCCGCAATGCAGAAGACAACAGCGCACCCAGCAATAGAAAGGGTAATGCCTGCAGCAGTATACCGGTAAAAATGGTATGAAAAGCAGAAAAACGTTCCGGCATAACCCCACCCCCTAAAGACCGTATATGTAGAGGCAGGTGTCAAGATTACCGCTTTTTATCGGATGCTTTTTAAGCGTAACGCCCGAACGTAAAAATATATCAGCAAAAGCTGGTTTATCAGTGATAAAACCTAAGCGCCAGTTTTGAAAATCCTGCGGAATGGCAGTCATCTTTTCATACAGAGCCGCCGCATCTGCCTCATCCCCAAGCCGGTCTCCATAAGGAGGATTGGAAAGCAATACCCCTTCCGGGTAGGGCGCTGCAAGATCAGAAAAATCTGACTCTATAAATTCAGGGCGTGGAATACGGTTATCCCGTCCAATCCGCTGCAATGCTTTACCGGCAAGCATACACGCGCGCTCTGCATTCGTTTGGGCAAGGCGTACCGCATCAGGATCATTATCCGAACCGCTGACTCGTACCACACAGTCCGTACGGATTCCAGCAGCACCTCGCAGCCGTTCTTCTTCGATCAGCTTTTGAGCTTTTTTGTCAGTATAGCAGGCAAAATGTTCAAAAGCAAAGGAGCGTCCTATTCCGGGTGGGATATTGTGGGCATACCACACTGCTTCAATCGGGATAGTACCGGATCCGCAAAAGGCATCGTGTAAGGGCAGCTTCCGCTTCCACTGCATACACTGCAGCAGAACGGCAGCGAGAGTTTCCCGCATGGGAGCTGCACCGCCGCTGAGCCGATAGCCTCTTCGGTGCAGCGGTTCCCCGGAAAGATCCAGTAAAAGATAGGCGCGGTTATGCTCAATATATATCCGCACGGTATATTCTCTGCCTGTTTCCGGTAAAACATCCATCTTCCATGCAGAACACAGCGCCGTGCATATTCCTTTATGTACTGCTTTTTGCACTGCGTGTTCAGAAGAAAGCCTGCTCTTAAAAGTGCGTACCTTATCTACGGTAATTTTGGAATCTTTAGAAAAAAAGCGCTGCCATTCCACCGCAGCGACCGTATCGTAGAGGGTATCAAAATTATCTGCGGTAAACTCATTGAGCACCAGATATATTCTATCTGCCGTCCGGAGATAAAAGTTTGCCCGCATGATGCTGACAACTTCCGGTTCAGATTGTACCGAGGTAAAAAAAACGCGGCCCGGTAACCGCTTTTCCGGTTTAAACCCGAGTAATTTTAATTCGTTGGACAAAATCGGTTCTGCACCGACTGCACACAGTGCCAAAAAATGAAACATGCAAGGACTATACTCATTTTTTCCGCTTTATACAATGAGATTTATTGCATCAAACTGATAACACGGCTCCGTTTTCAACAGCGCAAACCGCCTGTTCATCCATACGTTATCCTCGCAATACGGGGCATCTCTAAAAACTATACATGAAGTTTTAGAGATGCTCTACGCTTACTTCTTGAACTTCTTTTCAAGCTGTGTATGTTTATTTGGATATTTTAAGATACTTTCACAGAATGTTGCGAGAATCAGAGAGGTCTTTGTAATTTCATTCTCACCCACGTCGATATATTTTTTGAGAGTTTTAAGCAGCTTCTGAAAGGATTCTTCATTATGTGCATATAAAAAAACTTCATGCGTTTTATGATTGTAATAGAGTTCTCTGCTGTTAAAATCGTCATTTTTATTGTAAACCCAACGTGTATAATTCCCCGATTTCTCCATGAGCCACGACTTCGGCAGTTCCGGAGGCATATTATTTTTGAAGCGGCATTCAAGTGAACATTCAATAGCAATAGTCTCTTTGGAACCGGTAATTGGAACAGGACCAAGAATGACCATCGCCCAAAAGGGACACGGATTAAAGTGGATAACAGCGCTCAATCCTTGCTCTTTGTACATCTGAGGCGCTACTTGTTTTGCCAGAGCAATAATATCAAATAGAAAAAGCCCCCTCCACAATAAAAATGGACCGCACGGCAGATACCAGCCGCCCATATCTACCAGTACGCTCATACAGGTTATGTATGGCTCGGTCATCTCCTCTAGCGCAATGGAATAGACGACAAATATTCTTCCATCCTCTCCTTCGCAGCTAAAAATATTTTCAGCAAGCCTTTCCAGCACTCTAAAAGCTACATAGTTCCATTGCTGATTACCGAATGTACCGCCTCGATTTGCCGTTTTATGCCATATACTCGCAAGCCATTGCCCAATTAACTCTTCGACCGTGTCCTCCATGCTTTCCTTCAAAAAGTCCTCAAACATAGAGAGAACTTTTTTATAGGATGAAGCGATTCGTTTCATCTGTGCGCTGCGAATACTGTCCCAAGGGACTTCGTCTCCGGCAGTACAATACTCATCAAATAACGCCAGCATTGCTTCGCAGTCTGCTTCCGATGGAATACAAGATCCGGCTGGTAAGGCGGCACACGGCTTGTTTGGTATATCATCCGGCTGATCTGCACGGAAATTAGGGATACCTTCTCTATCCGCTGTTTTTTCATCTTTATTGATGGTCTGAGCATTCATCTCATCATCTTCCGAAACTTCACAGGGCGTATGCCCCCACAATGTCCATCGGCGGCAGCCTGTATTGAGAGCCCCCAATAGATATCCCAACTGCTTTTGATCATCACGGGACATCTGGGGTAATACATTATAATGTGGGTCTAACACTTTAAGCTGCTCATCAATTGAGAAATCCAGTTTAATGCATGAGCAAAGGTTCTCTACCATAGACTCTGCCCACTCTACCGCGTCTCGATTGGGGAGGTATTGCGCCAAGCATTCAACACATTGCTTGTACGCTTCTAAGTCGGCATCATAGAATGGGAGAAAAAATTTGTTTACTATTTCTTCTTCCGACGGGATATAAGGCTCAAATTCCCCACGCATTGTCTCGAGTATCTGCTTTTGATCTTCATACTTTTCATGGAATATGTGGTTTGAGACAACAGAGTCTTCAACAAAATAACAATTACCGCTTATAGCAGCAGCTTCTTCCATAGCCCATAAAAAAGCTTGTTTGTCTGTTATCGTATGTATGGTATCACGATTATAGATGCTCATGAACAAGTCGACAGAGCAAATACCGTATAAAGAGGTGAGTACATTTGCGTATAGCATCAAATCATTCCGGGCAATAGGCTGTGTTTCCACTGAAGAAACCGTATTGAGCATCTGCTCTGCAACAGGTTGCAGTTCATCAGGAATAACATACTGTACCGTCCGTTTCCCCTTCGGCAAAAATGCAAAACAAAAACCGTTTTCCATTAATATCTGTGCAGCAATAATTTGCATATGCTCCTGCGGCAGACTGATTTGTTCCAATTCTTTAAAATTCTTGAGGATATCGGACAGCTTTTCTTTGAATACAAAACCGACAAAGAAGGCTGACACAAAGGGATATAAATACTTAAAGGCATACAGCACACGCCGTTGTATTTCCGTTTGTAAGGCCGGCACTAATACCGCCTTGGTATGATTTTTCGCCTTGAAGGAAATAGGCATAATCTCATCGGTAATAATGAGCAGCTGTTTTTTCGACAGGGCATTTAAACAATCAGAGAGTGAATATAAGCGCTCTTTTTTTATAAGAAGCGGATTTTTCGGCATAAAGAGCGAACGACCTTGGAGTGATTTCATACCTCTATTCTAACAGAACTACTAAAAAAACCCAAGGGTTGCAGGACGGCTTTATCTGAGCAAAAATAAACTCCATAACCATTTGATTATATCATAAAATAAGTGTAAAATATATCCGATCTATTTGAAGCTCCTTATTATTTTGAAGATGAGGGAGTTCTATATCAGGCTTTTGAGGAGGTCGTATATGAGTGATATTGTGTATATTGAAGGGCGCGAGATTTTAGACTCTCGTGGAAATCCCACCGTTGAAGTTGATGTTGCGTTGAGCGACGGCAGTTTTGGACGTGCCTGCGTTCCGTCTGGGGCTTCTACCGGTGAGTACGAAGCGCTGGAGATGCGCGACGGTGATGCTGCACGCTATGGCGGTAAGGGTGTTTTAAAAGCGGTGGATAATGTTAATACCATTATTGCCGAAGAGCTTGAAGGTATGGATGCTTTGGAACAGGCAGAAATCGATCAAGCAATGCTAAATTTGGACGGCACTGCGAATAAGTCGAAGCTGGGCGCTAATGCGATGCTCGGTGTTTCGATGGCTGTTGCCCGTGCTGCTGCTGATTATGTAGGATTACCGCTCTATCGTTATTTGGGCGGAGCTCATACCTTGCAAATGCCGGTTCCGATGGCGAATATCATCAACGGCGGTAAGCACTCCGACAATAAAATCGACTTTCAGGAATATATGGTGATGCCGGTCGGCGCTGAATCTATTCATGAAGCAGTACGCATGACCGCAGAAGTGTTCCACGCATTAAAGAGTCTTTTGAAGGCTGACGGCAAGGCTACTTCCGTTGGTGATGAAGGCGGATTTGCGCCCGATATCGATAACGAAGCCGCTCTTGAATACATTATGAAGGCGATTGAGAAGGCAGGATACAAGCCGCGTACTGATGTTGCAATCGCACTTGACTGTGCTTCTTCCGAGTTATTCGATGAAGGCGGACGCAAGGGATATAAGTTCTGGAAGTCCAATCCTGATAAGCTGTTCAGTGCGGATGAAATGATCGAAATCTATAAAAAATGGATTAACACCTATCCTATCGTATCAATCGAAGATCCGCTCGATCAAAATGACTGGGAAGGCTATGCACGTTTGACCAAGGAACTTGGAAATAAAATCCAGATTGTCGGTGATGACTTCTTTGTTACCAATACCGAACGGCTCAAGCGCGGGATTGCAGAAAGAGCTTGTAACTCAATATTGATTAAGCTCAATCAGATTGGAACAGTAACTGAAACCATCGACGCAGTACGGATGGCACAGAATGCAGGATATACCGCAGTTATTTCTCACCGTTCAGGAGAAACCGAAGATGCCTTTATTGCCGACCTCGCTGTTGCGCTGGAAGCAGGGCAGATTAAGACCGGTTCTATGAGCCGCAGTGACCGTATTGCAAAGTACAATCAGCTGATTCGTATTGAAGAAGAACTGGGCTGCCAAGCACGGTATGCCGGACGCGCTACGTTCGCACGGTACGGGTTCTAATCTCTTGTAATAGAGGGAACTTCTAAAAACCTCAGTTTTTTAGAGGTTTCCCTTAGATTTAAGTTGCGATGTTTTAATTTAAGTCATTATGATATAAAGACGTACATTAAAACTCGTCGAGCATCTCTAAAAATCTAACCGAGTTTTTAGAGATGCCTTAGACCTGTTTGATAACTTTTTTGTCGAACAGGTTTAGTATTGTCATTTAAGGAAAAAAGAAGATGAAAAATATTATTGCAACGGATAAAGCTCCCGCAGCGATTGGACCGTATTCACAGGGTATTGCTGCGAACGGTTTTATTTTCACCTCCGGTCAGTTGCCGATTGATCCTGCAACCGGTGCTTTTGTTCCTGGCGGTATTGCCGAGCAAACCCGTCAATCGCTTTTGAATCTAAAAGCAGTACTCGAAGCTGCCGGCAGTAGTCTGGATAAGGTGGTTAAGACAACTGTATTCTTGAGCGATATGAACAACTTTGCTGAAATGAACAAGGTATACGGTGAGGTTTTCGGTACCGGAAACTATCCCGGGCGTTCTGCTGTGGAGGTTGCCCGCTTGCCGAAAGACGGACTGGTCGAAATTGAAGCCGTTGCTCTTGCGTAAGGTTCTTTTGACGCTGCTGCTCTGCGGAGCCGCGCTCATCGTTCCGGCGTGCAGCCGGAACGATGCTGCACCGCAAGCGGTGCAGGGAGCAGCGAAAGCTGCTCCGGCGGCTCTTCCTGCAGCAGCCTCGCATTGGTACTTTTTTTCTACCGATACTGACGGTAGTGTTCGTTTGCAAGGTACGGAGACTATTACCTCAGTGCCTCCAGTGGGTTTCCGTCCATGGACGGAAACCGTCCGGATTGCCGACTCAAGTTTAAACGGCGATACGTTCTTTCTCATCAATAAATGCGGGATATATCCGTTGAATATGTTGCAGCCGGATGTGCCGCTGCGTGTACAGCATCCGCAGCTTGTTGATGCTACTGCCGCAGATATTTACACGGTAGACGGGGATATTTTTATGAGGCTCTATCAAGATTCAGCTTTTTTGCCTCCTGAAAAGATTACCAATACGTCATTTTTATTCAAATATAATGCAGCAACTGCTTCCTGTAGTCCTGTTGCCGATATACGTGCGCTCCATTTACCGAAACAAGCTCAGTGTAAATCTCTTGCTGAGGTTGAAGGACAGTGGTATGCAAGTTTTAAAGCAGATAATGGTACGGATATTGCGTTTACGTACCTTATGTGCAAAGATTTTTCTGTTTTTACCCAGCAGGATGCATCCCAGCACTGTGAACAGATTTCTGCAGAAGCCTTTCGTGCTGCTTGTGAACCTCGCTCTTATACTGCGATGCCGGAGCTGGTGAAATCATTGACTGCTTCGCTTAATAACGCTGCTGATTTGTATATACGGCTCTGTTCCGATACCGGTGTTCAAGGTGATGTCTTTTTTAAGCCTGCACACGGTAAGGCTGCACAATCTGTTTCTGCACAGCAGCCGCTGAATGCATACGCGATTGTATATACGGGGACGCAAAAGCAGCAGTCTGCAGCGCTGTTGCTGCCCGATGGAACTTTTCTCACTTGTACTGAAAAGCAGGAAATGAAAGAGCTGCATCTCCCTGCTTTACCGGAACATTTCAGCTATACTGCCTTTCTTATCTCTGAGGAAAACATTACGGCTGCATGGGAAGAAAGTGTTTTCTACGGTGTGGGACGCACCGGTTTTTTCACCGCAGCTGTGTCTGAATTAAGCCGCTAGTCCTTTAAAAGGTCCATACTATGGAAACTGCTGAACTAATCAAAAAACGTATTATGAATGAGGATGGGCGCATTATACGCTGGCCAAAGAAACAAGCAGAACAATCTGCGGTGCTTGCGTATATTGCACACTATTTTGCTGCCGATGTCCGGTACTCCGAGAAAGACGTAAACGAGCTAATACTACAGCATATCGTTTTTGCTGATTACGCATTGCTCCGGCGCGAATTATTCGAGAAAGGCTATCTTGATAGAACTTCTGATTGCAGGGAATACCGGAGAGGGAACTATGGTATACGAGATATTGGAACAGCAAATTAAATCTCTTTCGTATGAATTTCGTATAACTATTGCTTTATGACGGCTAGCTGCTGCGGTTGGAGGGTATGATTTTTTGCAAGGTGTTACCGGCTGCCATAAGGGTGAGCCCTATTACAGCTAAAGCAGGCAGCATAAACCACCCTCCTAGTGCTGCAAAGAAATTGTAGCAGCCATGCAATCCAACTGCTGTAAGAAAAATGCCGATAGCAGCTGTCTGTGTTTTTGCGTGCAAGATTTTGAAATAAAAATTGCTGAGAGCGCCATGCAGCACAGATGTTGTGCATATCCTCAAAAACTGAAACTGCGGATACCGTATATTATATGATATATTTTCAAAACCGCTAAAAAGACAGCCGAAGAAAAAAGCTGTGAGTAAACTATGATAGGGTAATACTGTAGTGTGATTTTTCTTGCAGCAGCGGTGCATGTAAATGGAAAGCAGTATAAAGACACCGGTTTTACAGCCTTCTTCTATCAGTGCTGCGGTAATAAAGCTGTTCAAAAAACGTTCAAAAAAGTCGGAATAAAAAGCTGATATGTGCAGTAGTGTTTGGGTAAAAAAGCGGCTGGTAATTTGAAAGAAACGTACCGGAAACAGTGTTGCTGCTGCTGCGAAAAAGGTTATGAGTATCAAGACAGGAGGAAACTTTGTTTTTAATACCTGCCGGAGTACTGCAAAAGCCGGTAAAAATGCTGTAATAATCAGAAGAAAGATATTCATGCTTTTAACCGAATGTATATTGTAGCTTAGAAACAGCTATCCGCTCCGGGCGGATATACAGATATTACAGTATAAGCTTTAAGAGAAAAAATCAAGCAGCACTATACACAATAAGAGGCGGATGGCGGCGGTTATAGCAGCAACGATATTTTTGCTGTCCCCAAATCCGCTATCAAACAATGTACAAGGATGTATATTGTTTGATGACCGTATTATTTTTCGTGCTGGAGTCCTATATATTTACTGTCTTGACCTTTTAATAAAATAAAATTATTATTATAGGTATGGGGTTTCTGACAAGTCAACAGCTTAATAGGTATTATGATTGCTTTCAAAAAGCCGAAATAACTTTTACAAAAGAAGTTATCCAAGCGATGAGCTTTAATACACAGCAAGTATCAATACGCTGTGTCGGTGCAGAAGACGGTGGACCATGGTCATGCGTGATTAATTCTTCTTCCATGATGGGAGCAAAAGTAATCGTGCCGCAGCATTGCGGTATTTACGAAAAAATTAAAGATGGAGCAACGGCTATTTCATTAAGGTTTTCTTTTTTTCAGTCGAAGGGAAAAAGCGACCTCTCTTTTTATGTGTCCGGTAAAGTTGTCAGCTGTACACCCTATACTGTAACCCCAGATCTATTACTGTTAAATATTGAGTATACCCAACGTGCCCCCGATGATTTAATTGAGAAATTAGGCATCCTTGTTGACGCAAAGGCCAATACCACAAAACGCGGAGATGAACGGGTTGAGTTAAATGCAGAAGCGGTTCGTAAGCTATCTCTCGTAAAAAAAGAAACCATCGTTTACATTGAAAATATTCCGAGGCGATGTATTTTGCGGGATATTTCTTTTTCCGGCGCTAAACTCATTATGGCTGGTGTCGCGCCCTTTTTACTGAATAAAGATTGTGTACTCAAGTTCGATTTTGAAGATCCTTCTGTTGTGATCGGTATACGCGGTAAAATTATTCGGGCGGAATTAGTGGAAACAAGAAAAGACCTCATTGCAGTTGCTATGGCGTATAATATCGCGAGTGTGCCGCTTGCATACAAGATACGGCTTACACAATATTTTAATCAGCAACGTAAAATCTATCACGTCACCGATTCGTAAAGATACGCGCAGCTTCATAAAAGTAGGATTGAATTGATATGGAAAACTCAGAACAGAGGCTTCTTTACATAAAGGTGCCTGAAGAATATGCTCTGACTGCAAAAATTCCCGGCTTTGATTCGTCGATACCGCTTCCGCTCTTATTATCCGGAGAAAAAGAAGATTTTAGAACAGAAAGTCTTTCAGAAGAGATGATACTTGCAGGTATGCTCAATATCTTTGCTTATGAACGTGATAACCAGCATATTGCATACTATCGGGACATTTTTAAGACGCTTCGCCCAAATATTCATGATGAAATGACAAGCGCAGCAATCTTAAAAATTAAAAATGCTGATTTTGATTTAGCTGAACAGCTGTTGTTTGCGCTTGAAGGATTGTTCCCCGAAGACATGCCGACGAAGCTGAATATTGCTTTACTGATGGATGAGCGGGCTCATTTTTATGAACATGCAGGTGCGGAAGCTTACGCCGATTACTATACTGATAAGGCATTTCAGTCATATAAAGAAGTACTTGCTGCAGAACCTCCTATCCCTGAAGCATTTTTTAATGCAGGCTTTTTTTTTATTAAACAGAAAAATTTTCCAAAGGCAAAAAGTGTACTTGAAACCTATTTACAACTGGTAACTTCCGAAGATGAAGCCGTTATACAGCGCAAACAAAAAGCGGCGGAGCTTATTACATGGATTGAAACCCAAGCGCTTGATGATGAGTTATTTAAAGGTGCATTTGATTTTATCCAAATGGGACAAGAAGATAAGGCACTGGAAAAAATCCGTGAATTTTTGGAGCATCACCCTAAGGTGTGGAATGCATGGTTTTTGTTAGGCTGGGCATTGCGCCGGCAAGAACGGTGGCAGGATGCATCAGAAGCGTTTTTGCATTGTCTGGAGCTGGGAAAGAAGAATAAAGAAGAACTTGCAGTTGCCTATTGTGATATTTGCAATGAATTGGCTATTTGTCTGATGGAGTTGTCCCGGTTTGATGAAAGCCGGCGATGGCTTATTACTGCTCTTGAGCAGGAACCTGAAAATATTAAAATTATTTCGAATTTAGGAACCCTTGCTCTAAAAGAAGGGAAAACCGAAGAAGCAAAGGCTTTTTTTAGAACAGTTGTAGATATTTACCCCGAAGACCCGCTTGCCCGTGAGGTATTACAACGGCTTGGAGAATAAGTGTTGTTATGGATAGTTTTATGATGAGGCTGATACGGACTTCTAAAGGTATGGAGATAGCATGAATATAGCAGTTGTATACGGCGGGCGCTCCGGTGAACATGAAGTTTCACTGGTTTCCGCATCTTTTGTTACGCGGGCAATCGGTACTGAGCATACGGTTTATCTCATTGGTATTACCAAAGAAGGTGAGTGGTATTTGCAGCCTAAGGCAGTCGAAGAGCGTATCCGAAAAAATGAGGCGGAAGTATTAACCATAGAGCGCAGCGAAGGGACAAGGGTTGCTGTGATCCCCGGCGGCGGTACTGCTTCCGGTTTTTTGGTAAATGGCACGCCGATTGCAGTAGATGTGGTATTTCCCGTATTACATGGTAGTTTTGGTGAAGACGGTACTATTCAAGGCTTATTTGAAATGGCGGATTTACCATATATAGGCGGAGGTGTACTGGCAAGTAGCGCTGCTATGGATAAGGAAAAGACAAAAATTATTTGGCAGTACGAAAACTTACCGGTTGTTCCTTTCCTCTGCGTAAGAAAATTTCAATGGGATAACCCAAAAGTACGGGAAAATTTCATTGCTCAGGCAGAAAAAGAGCTGGAATATCCGCTTTTTGTGAAGCCTTGCAGAGTGGGTAGTTCAGTTGGCGCTGGAAAAGCAGCTGACCGTGCCGAATTGCTGCAAAAAATGCAGGACGCTTTTTTGTGGGATAGTAAGGTACTCATCGAAATGTGTATTGCAGCGCGGGAAATCGAATGTTCAGTAACCGGTAATGATGAATGTGTTGTCTATACTCCCGGCGAGATTATCCCTTCCCATGAATTTTATGACTATGATGCAAAATATCTTGATCCAAACGGTGCTCAGCTTAAAATTCCTGCCGATATTGATGATGATCAGCGCCGCAGCATCCGTAATATTGCCCGAAAAGCATACCAAGCCTTAGACTTAACCGGTTTAGCACGGGTCGATTTTTTTATCGACAAAAATACGAAATCCATTTATGTGAATGAAGTAAATACTATTCCGGGATTTACCGCTATTTCAATGTTTCCTAAGATGTGCGAGGCATCGGGGTTACCGTATAAAGATTTGATTATGCATTTGTTCGATCTTGCTATCGAACGATTCCATACAGCACGGCTGATCAAAACGGATTGGAAAAAATAATCATTATTATAAAAATACTTTGGTTTTATGCTTGCGCGATAGTAACCGTATGAAGTTTTAAACGTTTATCTTGGTGTCTCAAAAAAGGATTGTCTCTTTTAAAGAAGAATATCCTTAAAAGTATCGTGGATAAAATCGAAAAAATAATACAATTTTGCGTCAATATATGTTATACTATATTGTCAAGAATTATCAAGAGTATTTTATATAGTTGATATAAATCCGTCTGAAATAGAAAGTGTTTTGAGGGGCAGGTGTAAGAGTGAATAAGCGCGATTTTCCAAAAGTGCATTTTTATGATCAAGACTTTGTTGATATCTATGATAGAACATGGTCTTTTATTCAAAATTTTTTATTTACGGTAAAGACGGAAAAGGGAGGAAATGAAAACTTCTTCCTCTATCCTCATAATAACGAAAATAATAAAGAGTGGTTTTTGAATCAATCTGAAACTATTTTTTCGTCTTTTTTCTTTGTGTATTCAAACCGGAATTATAATGCAAATCAGGGTTTGGATTTTTTCTATGCTCATCAAGAAGAATCGGGCGCAATTCGGTCTAGGTATAATGTAGAGACTGGTGAGCCTGTCTTTTCGAGTGATAATCCTGAAGGGCTTGGAATGCCGCTGTTTGCATGGGCTGAATACAACATGTTCCATAAGACAGCAAATAAGAAACGGGTTAAAGATATAATGCCGGTTCTGACCCGCTACATGAAATGGCTTGAGACATCTTTTAAGCAAGCCAATGGATTGTACCGGGTGCCGCTTGCTGCTGTTGAAATGTATAATACTCCGCGGGAAAAAGCGGCATATCTGGTAGATTTTAATGCGGCATTAGCGGTAAATGCGCTGTATATGTCGGCGCTGGGTGATATTTTAAATGATAAAGAGCTGAGTTTTCAGTATAAACGGGTGTATTTTACGCTGAAAACTCGTATTAATGATCTGATGTGGAATAGTGAAACAGGGTTTTATCATGATATAGATGAAAATGAACAAAAACTCCCGCAAAAGACTATTGCAGGCTTTTTACCGTTACTGGCTGAAATTCCGAATGAAGATAAAGCAGAACAGCTTGCTGCGCATTTGCTCAATCCTGAAACATTTGGCGCAGATCACCCAATCCCTTCATTATCATTAGACGATCCTGCCTATGAGGAGCGCGGTATGGGCGCTTGCGGCAGCGTGTTTCCTCATCTTAATTTTATTGTTATTAAGGGCTTGGAAAAATATGAGCGCTGGGAACTTGCACGGGAATGCGCAATCCGCCATATTTATTACGTGCTTGATGGTCTTGCTCCTGAAGGGAATACGAAAAAGGGTGCATTGTGGGAAGCATATCTACCGCAAAAAGAAGGTCCTGCTCAGTGGCCGGATCACGACAATTTTCCCCGTAAGCAGTATCTGTTTACGACCGCACTTTCAACAATTACGCTGATGATTGAAAATGTGATAGGTCTTTCTATTAGTTTTCCTCGGAAAACCGTTGACTGGATTATTCCTAATTTGGAAGTAATGGGTATTGAAAATTTAAGCTTGAAACGGAATCTTGTAACAATTCTTTCTTCAAAAACACAGAGAGGCTGGGAAATCCACATGGAAAGTGAAAAGCTTTATTATTTTACTATCCATATTTTGGGGCAAAAAAAGAAGACCCTGCCGATACCGTCGGGTAAGTGTTCCATGCTGATTGATAAGCTATAGAGAATAGACCTGTTCGATAACTGCGCTGCCGAACAGGTTGACGAGTTCTAAAGCGTACAAACGGCGCGAGTGAGGACATCGTATTTCAAGGTACCTTGTTCAGAAACATACGTTTCCGAGCAGGTTTAATTTCTACAAATATAACCGATATAATCGATTTGTTAGAGATTCCAAAATGCCTATAGTGTATGCATGTATAAAAGATTTTGACGACTGTAGTTTTTAGCACAGCCTGTGAAGGTAGAAGTAGAAGAGAATGGATTACCTAAACAGAGAGCTTTCGTGGATTGATTTTAACGAACGGGTTTTACTGGAAGCCTGTTCAGATAACGTGCCGCTGTTAGAGCGTCTGAAATTTATTGGCATTGTCTCATCAAATTTCGATGAGTTCTTTATGGTGCGGGTTGCGGGGTTGCAAGAATACTATAAAAGCGGGCATAACGATCCGGAAATAAGCCCCTTGCCAACTGAAGCGCTCCTCGAAGCTATAGTACAAAAAACCCGCCGCCTCTTTAATATACAAGAAGCGGTATTAAATACGGAAATTCTTCCTCAGCTGAAAGATGCCGGATTGGTGTATTGTAAACCGGAGCATTGTTCTTCTGTACAGCAGCAATTTTTGGCAGATTATTTTTATCATCATATTTATCCGCTACTCAAATTACAGCGTTCCGATGATGAACATGCATTAGTAGATAGTGTGGTCAATGTGCAGCTGCATTTAGCATTTTTACTGGCTGATACGGACGGCGGAGAGGACAGGCTTGCGCTTATCACTGTTCCGGATATGCCACGGTTTATTTTCTTACCTGATGAATTGCTGCAAACAGATTATGCGGCGTCTTCTTTGCCTGGATGTAATCATAGAGAACAGCCAGTACTTCAACCTACAGCCGAAGCGAATCGAAAAAAACAGAAGCCTAAAAGAAAAGCCTTTGTATTACTCGATGAATTGATTCGCTATTTCGGCAGAGCGCTGTTTTCCGGATGTACGATTACCGGGACGGGTATTTTTAAAATAAACCGTTCTGCTAGTATGACGATTGACGATTCAAATGATGATGGTTTTATTGAAGCATTAGAAGAAATTTTGATTAGACGCCGGTATTCTTTTGTAGTACGGATGACCAGCACTCACGAATCACCGGCAGTAGTGCAGCGGCTTATGGATTTATTTCAGTTGGATCCAAAAGATGTCTATTTAAGTGAAGCACCTATTGGCTTAGCTTCTTTTGCAAAAATAGCAGAGATAGAGGGTTTTAAAAAACTGCGGAATGAAAAATGGGAGCATTTTGAGCATCCCTTATTACCACAGCAGGGTACCTTGTGGGAAAGTATTAAAGCACACGATATTCTGCTGCATGTCCCGTATCAATCCTATATGCCGGTAATCAGATTTTTGCAGGATGCGGCACAAGACAGCGCTGTTCTTTCTATACAAATGACATTATACCGTACCAGTAAAACCTCCCCGGTTGCGCAGGCGTTGATTGCGGCGGCAAAGCAAGGGAAAAAAGTAACTGTTTTTGTGGAATTAAAAGCACGGTTTGACGAAGAACGGAACCTCGGCTGGGTAAAACGGCTGCAAAAGTACGGTGTCCGTGTTGTGTATGATCTGCCGCATCTAAAAGTTCATGCAAAACTATTACTGATTATGCGGCAGGAAGGGCAAGGTGAGCAGGGGTACGTACACCTTTCTACCGGAAATTATAATGATACTACTGCCCGGCTTTATGTTGATTTGTCTCTATTTACGGTTAATCCGCGCATGATTGAGGATGCAAAAATCATATTTTCGCAATTATGCGGTAAGTATACAAAAGAAAATCCTCAATACATTGTTACAGCGCCCGAACGGCTGAAATATAAACTTTTGGCATATATCGAGCGGGAGATTCACTTTGCACTAGAGCATAAACCGGCTCGTATCATTGCAAAAATGAACAGCCTTTCCCATCCAGAGCTTATTACTGCATTGTACCGTGCTTCTCAAGCAGGGGTACATATCGACTTGAATGTACGGGGTATTTGTATGCTGATTCCCGGACGGAAAGGAATCAGTGAGAATATCAGGGTGATAAGTATTATTGATCGGTATTTAGAGCATAGCAGGATTTTTTATTTTGAAAACGGCGGTACCCCTGAGTGGTTCCTTTCCAGTGCGGATTGGATGCCGCGGAATTTGGAGCGCCGGGTGGAATTATTGTTCCCCATTCTTGACGAGCATAATAGAAGTCTTTTAACATATTTTCTCAAAATATATTTTTCAGACACTGTTAAGGCTTTTGAAATGCAAGCTGACGGTAATTGGCAGCGTTTATCTGCGCAAAAAGACCTGCTGCCGCTTCGCGCACAAGAAGTGTTTCATCAATTTTTTGCACAAAAATCTCTGGTGTTCAATGGACAGGCAGCTAAAAACTAACCTGAGCTTTTCAGCTGCCGCTTTGTTTTAATAGGAAAATACAGTTCCGTATTTACGATACACAGAACATACTGCTTTTGCTTTTTATAGCGCGGTAATAGCTGCTATCAGTCCACAGATAATCCCCGGCATATTTGCTGCAGCAAGCGGATAATCTTTTTTATCTTTTAATAAGGCGTATAGTACCCAGATTGTGCAGTTAATTGCTGCCGCCATCGGCTGAAGAAAGACGCTTTTATTTCCTTGCAGGTTATTGATAATCTGCGGAATATACGAAACATACATGGTAACCGATAATGCAGTACCCATCCATCCGAGAATTTTGAGTTTTGCTTCACTCATGCCTGATCTCCTTTGTGCGGGATGAAGAATATACCTGTACTCGACCTTGTTCGATAACTGTGTTGTCGAACAGGTCGACGAGTTCTAAATCGCACAAATCGTACGATTTAAACATCGCATTTCAAGGTAGCCCGTTCAGAAACGGAAGTTTCTGAACAGGTTTACTATAGCGTATTTAGAATCCTTCTGCAAGATTGGGGAAAAGAGATGGCAGGGATTCCGCATTATAGTTATAAGGCTGTTATTATCATACTCTACACGATAATTTGCTCATTTCTTCAATTATCCATTAGCCAATCGCTTCTATTTCTTCTTTGCTCAATCCTGTGACTTGTATAATCATTGCAGTATCACAATGCAGCTGCTTTAAAATCCGTGCACTTTCAATAGCTTTTTTATGGAACCCTTGTTCTATTCCTTCAGTTCTACCTTGTTCTATTCCTTCAGTTCTGCCTTGTTCTATTCCTTGTTTTATTCCTTCAGCAAAGGCTATTTCACGTTCTTCTGCACGCTGTACGGCAATGTCTTCTTCATAATTATATTCGGCAAGCAGCATATTTATGACCTCCTTTGTCTTGCGTTCAAGATATTCACGCAAAATATTATGTGCTATACACTCCTCAACTGCTTTTTGAAATCCTTGTATCGGATCAATCGCTTTCCACTTCCTCACCGTCTGTACAAAAATGCTATATTCGTTTATAGGGTTACACAGCGCTAATAGCGGATGTTCATTATGCCGATTTATGTTTACTACTTTTACAATCAATTCCAAATCTGGGTGTTCAACCGGTTCTATAAAAGCATCGGATAATTTAAGTGTTACTTCCCGCGAATACGGCTCTTTGCCATTGTAAAAAACATAAAATTCCGGTCTTTTGAAAATATACGACGCATCTGCGTTGTCGCTACGCCGAAATAAATGCTCGACGTACAAAAAGTACGTCTCCGCTTTATTTCGACTAGGATCCTAGCATCTACATCGTCTCTTTTCAAAAGTTCTTCAGTACCCTCATGGATGGCGGTGGTTCTCAGCAGCAGCGATGTTTTTTCGTGAGCAAAAACTCGTAGCTCAAGCCGATACACGGATGTATCGGCTTGAGCGGCTCATATACATAACTTGCTCGAGCTTAATATTTTCTAATAAGGTAACATCATGCAGCTGTGTTCTGTGCAAAGCCTTGTAAAGCGACAAAAAGCGCTCTTTTGCTTTTTCATCAGTACTAAATAGATCGACAAAAACGGAGTCTTTATAGTTACGGTTATCCGCTACAGTTTCCAACATGCCGTTAGTATAGCATAAAACACGATCCTGTGTAAGATTAGGCATAAACAGTAACGCTGTCTTTGAGTTTTCATAGGATAGTTTCATCATATTTTCGGGACTAAACTCCCTATAAATTACCGTGTTATTTCTGTAGAATACCATTATGTCTCAAAATATTATTCTTTGCGATGACCACGCGCTGTTACGGAACGGAATAAAAAGCTGGATAGAAACTCATTCACCCTACAAGGTTACGCACGAAGCCGACACGTGGGCGGAATGTGAAAAAATAATAGATTCTATTGCTGCAACGATTACGTCAATCAACACCTCCGCTGCGGAGTGCAGCCGAGAAACAGCAACTAGTACACCTTCCGCACGAATAAAACTACGGGCGAATGAGGAGCCGTCACCGGAAGCACAAAACGGCTGTATCGCTAGTATCGCCATCGTAGATATTTCGTTTAAAGCGGAATACACGACTGCCGCCCACGAAGAAAATTGCGGTTTTGAAATTATCCGCCGTTTGACTGCACTGGGTATTCCGTGTATCGCATACTCCAGTCATGACTCCGGCGGATTTGTAGAACACGCAACGAGTGCTGTAGTCGGTGCAAAAGGTTTTGTTTCAAAAAATGCCGACGAAACCATCTTGCTTGCGGCGATTAATGCTGTTGCGAATGGGAAATCATACATTCAAGCGGAGCTTGTTACGGGATTGCTTGAAGTTCGCGATATAGCGCAGACCTTTACCAAAAAAGAAAAACGTGTTGCAGAGGCGCTTACGATTTACAACACAAATGCAGAAGTTGCAGCAGCACTTGGCATTACTGAAAAAACCGTTGTAAACTACCTTACCATTATGTATGACAAGGCGGGCGTTAAAAACAAACTTGAATTTTTGCAAAAAATGGGGCGGCTATGAAAAATCATTACGCGGAAAACGCTAATAAGCATCATTTATCACGTGGCGCTGACAGAATTGACAGCAGCGGCTATCGCTCCCGAATGAAGTTTGGGGTGATAGCGGTTTTCTGTCTTCTTTCCATTTTAGGGAATATCGCAACATCATTTTTAGCGTCCGCCCTTCATGCACCGATATTTTTAGATACTATTTTTACGGTAGCCATTACCTTTTATGCAGGGCTTGTTCCCGGCTTAATTGTTGCAGTTTTACGCAATCCGATTAGGACATTCATTCGCTCTGTGATGTACGGAACTGACCTATTCTATTTCGGCTCTCTGTATGCGGTTTGCGGAATGCTGATTGCGCTTTCAACATGGATTTTTAGCCGAAACAAAAAAGACTTTTTCTTTAACCGAACCGTTACCGTGCTGTATCTTTTGATAATTGTATTCGTGTCATCGTTTCTCAGCTGTTTTTCCGCAAGCGCTTTGGACACATTCATCCGTCCATTGTTTAACGACTCTTTAAGATTTTTTCCAATCGACGTTTTTTCTATCCCTTTCCAAAAATTAAAATTCGGAATGTTTTTGTCCTATCTTTTGCCGAGAATTCCCATCACTGTACTGGACAGATTGATTTGCACTTTTTCAGGTTTCGGTCTTTATCGTCTTGTTGAGCGGAGAACTGCATGCTAAAAGTAATTTTTGAAAATACCCCCCCCGCCCCGCTGCGCAATCTTCCATACAAGAGGCGGAAATTGTGACAGAACAAGAATTGCATGATTTGCTTTCCGCCTTAAACCTTTACGCTTCGTTTTTCCTCTTTTTCATTGTGGTGTGCTTTATTGCGTTCATTACCATTTTGGTGATTCTGATCAACAATATCAAAAAAAGAAAGCTGCTCAAAGAAAACCGTACATTCATTTCCGAAATTATTCAGACACAGGAAGAGGAGCGGAAGCGCATCAGTCAAGAGCTGCACGACACGGTAAGCCAGAATATCAAAACGCTTCTCATAGAACAAAAAAGATTTTTGTCAGAGATCAACGGCACAAACGCTCACTTTCCGAATAACGATGCAGCTGCGCCGGACAAATCTGCAATCGAAAAAGTAGAAAAGATCATCAGTCTTGAAAAACAGAATCAAAAAGAACTTCGCGCGATTATTCAAAACCTTTCAATTCCGCTATTAGACAGTGTGCCGTTTAAAACGGTTATACACGATTTGTGCGAACAATTTTCCGAACAGTCGGGGCTTCCCTGTACGTTTTTTGTAGAACAAAATGCGGCGCTTGAAGATTTTACAAACGAACAAAAACATCATATTTTGCGCATTATTCAGGAAGCCTTGAACAATGTCCGTGCTTATCAATTATCACCAAACTTGACCACTAATTATAATCAATTTTGAATATTTTAAGGCGGTTTTTTCCGGTTTTTAATGCGTTTTAACGGTTATTTTGCACATAAATTAACCACTTTTCCCATCAAAAGACATGACGCTTACAACAATGGAATATCAGCAAGCGCATGAGTTTTAATATACGAAATAAGGTCAGCCTTGAGAATTTCTCCGTCACAATTGACCGGCAATACTTTAGAGGAAACCATCCGGCTTATAGTCTGAACCGAAACGGAACAGACTGCGGCGGCTTCTTGCTGCGTCAACAAAGCCGGACAGTTCGGCAATAGGTCAATGTCGACCGGTTCGAGGTAGGGGAATCGGCCGAGGTTTTCGCGGCATAGTTCTGATATAGGCATAGACATCCTCCCGTAAGGTGTCTTGTTCTTCCGTTAAAAGGAAGCCTGCTAAACTATACCACGGAACACGGTACGCATCCCTGAACAGGATCGCGTCAACCTTGTAAAAATGGAGCAAAGTCTGTAGTTCATCTATCGAGCAATGAAGGAATGCACACGACTCTTTCATTGTATAAAAATATTTTAGAGCAATGCGAGCATTTTTAATCAAGAAGCGCACGGAAGCATCCCGCTGTGCAGCAGAAAGCGGGCACCGATACTGCTTTAAATTATCAAAAAGTTCCACACGTGCCATTTATCGATTGCCCCGCTCAATGGCTGACAGGAAGCCCATCACCTGGCGTAATTGGGGATGTGAGCATTCTTCAAGCTGTGATTGTCCTATCTTTTTAAGATAGCCGGTAAGCCGCTGTTCCCACATGGGGCCGAGGATACGGCACGCGCGGACTTTTACCGTATGCAAAAAAGCAGAACCATGTGGTATATAATTTCGGTCTCCCAGCGGGGCGTGCCCTTGTGCGGCAAGGAGTTTATTCAATGCGGTAACGACTGCTTCAAACTGCTGAATAGTCGTGATCTTTGCAGCCGAATCAACGGACGCACATGAATATAACAAGGTCACATACAGTTCATCATCAAGATGCGCTTTTGCCTTTTGGAGATGAATCAGAGACAAGTATTTTTTTCGTTTTGCTTCGGGGATTGTATACGGCATTTTTTCCTCCTCTCTCTCTATAGATTATAGTTGGTTAATCATCTGCTCGGTAATGTCTGGGATGCCGGAAGCATTGGCGATATTGATGAGGGCGCGCGCTTCATTTGCGACTGTGCGAAAGCCGCCGCGGGCTCGGCGTGATAAAAGCGTTGCGTTGGTAACGTCGAGCTTTACTCCTGCTGCCATCTGATAGTACGTTGCAATTTCCACTTCATGAACCGGCTTAAACACTACGATCGGATTACGGATACGGGAGCGAAGACGCGGCACTTGATCTATTTTTGATTTGAGCATTTCTTCCCCGACAAACAAAAAGGGAAGATTGCAGCGCTCATTAATACCGCGGAGTGTTTCAAGAAGCTTAATGGGACACTTATCAGCCTCATCAATGATGACTAAGCGGCGCTGATACCGGCAGGACTGTTCGATCACGGTGATACACTTACTCATCGAATGCGGACGGGTTGCACTGAGTTCATAGCACATATCGCGTAACACTTGAGTAATCGAGGAGCCGTCGATATACAGGATATAGACGGCATTCGGATTGAGGGCGGCGAAGCGTTTAGAGGTGAAGGTTTTGCCGCGCTCAGCAGTGCCGATAACCATACCGAGGCTTGAAGATAAGCTCGATTCAGGGTTTGTGAGGTCGTGCGCCAAATCATTATAGGCGGCGACCGAATCGGTGATAACAAAAGCATCGGGATCAAAATGCATACCCGCTTCCGCTTGTTTTTCTGATACTGCATACCCTTGTTTTTCAAGGCTTTCTATCATTTCCTGTTCTTTATTTTGCCAATTCGGGTATTCGTGAGATGCCACCCGCGAAACCGTTGAGCGGCTTAAATTCAATATTTTTGCTGCAGCGCCGATTGAAAGGCGGTGCTGCGTTAAAAGCTGTTGTAATTCCATCAGTAGTCCTTTTTTTGCGCTAAGGCAAAACGAATTTTATTTTCAAACAAAAGCGCATCATCTTCGCTTAATGTTTGCTCATAGCGGACTTTAAAAGCCATATCCGCATCGCAGAGGGGTGAGCCTGCAATAAGCGCGTCAATGATCGCGGTATACCGCTCACGCTCTGAGGCGTAGACCGGACGCGCATTGTGTCCTTCTTTTAAGACCGTCTGTAACCGTGCGCTTACCGCTTCGGCAAAAACTTCCGCTGAAAGCTCCTCAGCATCAGAATCTTCATTGTAGAGCGCCGCACTTGAGGGGGTGCGATTATCCGGCAGAGCAGCACAGGGAGAGGCAAAGGAGGCGCGGTCTTCTAGGAGTGCTTTTTCCGCGGTCTCTTTCGCCTGTTCAAGCGGTTTATACCGCGTCGAGGTCAGCACATGCCCAAAGCCTTTTGTCTGCTCAAAAAAGGCATCGGTTACTGCTTTCATGTTGCGCCGTTTTTCGGCAATCGCCGCTTCTACCTCATCTTGATTAAAAAAGTCGATTTTCTTTTCAGGGGTCAAAAAGATGACTTCTTGAGATACGGGATCAATCGCATAGGCACCGTGTTCAGGGTGCTCGGGGTTATAGCGCACCTCTATCTTCTGCCGTTCAAACCCGGCAAGATTGGAGCGGTTCAGTTTAACCATATCAGCGGTCAAAGGCGGGCCGACAAAGGTAATGCCGTCAACAATGACGCGGTTATTGCGAACCTTTCTCCAGGAAGGTTCAAGGAATAAAATTTCAAGATCGCTTGGGGTAAGGCGCGTCGGCTGCCAGCCTTCCTGGGGAACTGCTTTCATAAGCTCATCCCGCGGGCTGCATTTAAGAGTGCTGTGTACGCGCATTTCATACCGCTCAAGGGCAAGCTGGACTTGAAGAATAAACTCGTTATAGTGCAGCAAAAAGCCGTTTGCTTCCTGCCACGCCAAGCGGCGCTCCGCCTCCTCATCTTCTGCAGCGCTGAGCGTCAAATCGCGGACAGCGCCCGGGAGACACTGATCCAACAAAAGCACTTCAAGGGTACGGAAGAACCGCTCAATCGGTTTGGTCTTGGCATTTTTGACTTCGGCAAAGATACGCCGGTTTTTCTTATGCCAGGCTTCCGCGGTCTCAGTTACCGCAATGACAGCCCCTGAATCATCTTCGATGACATAGCGGCCGTCTTCGGTTTTATAGAGCTCCGCCTCATCGGTGTACTTCATACCAAAGGTTTGAAGCGATTCGACAAGCCAGGTAATTTTGTGCGCTGTTTCAGGCTTTCCGTTATCGTTATAGGTTGCGTTGAATTTTCCGAACCGGATAAGCCCCTCCCGAAGCGAGCGGGCAACAGTACGGAAGTTATACGGCCCCGCCTCAAAGGAAATGCCGTATGGCAGGCGGGTGCACATATCGAGCCACGCGTAGCATTCAGGACGGATTTTTTCTCCCGTATCGGTTATCACCCAAAAATCAAAGATATGCTGATCGCCGACGACAACCTCAAAGGGAGCAAGATGGGAAAGGTCTCGAGCAATATAAAAGTAATTATCAAGTGCACGCCGTCCGCCTTTGACATACTCGATTAAAAGCGGATGCAGCTGCGCAAGGTGCTTATACGCCGAAGGCTCTGAACCCACCCGCCAGCCGTGCAGTTTTGCCTCCTCGCACGTTGCCCTATAGGCATTCCGGCGGGAGCACCAGCGGACTTTACGGTACATATCAAGGTAAAAAGAGCGCATAAACCGTAAGGCTTCCGCATCCCATGCGTAGACGCTTCGCCCTTGGCTTGGCTTTACGAAAGGAAGATAGCCGTTTTGCTCAATCTCTTTGATATAGCGGCGGACGGAAGAAACCGAAAGGCAAAACCGCTCGGCAATAGCCGCTTCCGCCCGGCGGAAAGGAATGCCCGCCGGACGCTTTCTCCACGCTTCATAGACCGAGACTTTCAGCTGATGCTTGGTATCAGTACGAAATACCGCTAAGCCTTCTTTCATTGTGCCATCTCCGCTTGTTCACTTTGCAGCATATCAAGTTCAGTATAATAGTTGACCGCTTCGCGCAGTTTAAACGACAGATTACAAGCAGCCGTGAGCCGGTCGGTAACCTCACCGAATGATCGAAGATATTCGTCAATAGCATCAAAGGCGGCAATGTCGTCAAAAAAGCCTTTTTTCAAGGCGGCAATCTGACGCGACATTTCCTGTGATTTTTCAACAATCTCCTTGACCAAGCTGTCCCGAGCCAGGTCAATCGGTTTTATCATACTGATAGGGTCATACCCGCCGCGGGCGTTTTTCATATATTCTTTTTCGTTCATAGTGTTATGCTCCTTATACTGCGCTTTCGTCTTTGGAAAGCACTAAATTCTCGCGCAATAGTTGTTGTGCTTGCTGGATAAGTCCGTATATTTTAAGGCACGCATCACGAGTTTCTTTCCCGTGAATACCGCGAGCCGCTTCAATGCGGATTTCATCCAGCGTGCCGGATAAAAGTTCATAGGCTTGTGCTGTTACTCTCATGTTCTCCCACCTCCTCATGCCCTCTTTTAGGGACACATCTTTTCAATAAATGCGAGTACGCGCTCACATTCTCTTTGCGCCGTTTTCTTTCCCGAATACCGCGCATGTGTCCACCAGCCGCGGACAATGCTTACAACGACATCCCGCTCAGCTCCAATCGAAACCGCAGGGGCTGGCTTTTCGGCTTCAAGCGTAAACGGCACATCCTGTATCCCTTCCGCTTCTTTAATCGACTGCTCAAGCCGATTAAAAGCGGTTGTCATCCGTGGACTAAAAGGCATTTTTTTTACTCCTCACGGGTAAAGCCGGTTATTACTCGTCCATCAAGCGAAAGGCGAAAGACCGGATTTTTCTTTTGAAAGAAATGGAGTAAGAGCACATTTCCTAAACCGCGAAACATTTCAGAATCCATATAGACCGTAGTGCATCTACCGCGCTGGGGGTATAGGCAGGATCTGAGACGGCAAGCCGCGCTTCAATGACGACATCATCCCAGCTCTCTTTACCTAAGATGCGGGCAATCTCCGCTTCTACACGGCGGGAACGGCGGCGGCCACAAACGACATTTAAAACAGTTTCGCCCTTGACACAAATACGACATCCAATCGCTGACAAAGAAAACCCTTTTAATTTTAAAAAGTATTTAATGCAATGACCATCTTGCATAGTAGGATGAAGTCGAGGTTCTAGAGTCTTAAAAAGAACTTTGGTGTTTCTCATTTTAGGCAGCCTCCTGATAGGGAGTACCTAAAAAGCACTTAGAAAACAACAAGACATCAATCACCTTGTTAAAATGCTCATTTTTTCTTATAATCACAACAAGCCTCCTGTCTTTAAAGGGGTATTAAGGGAAAGCGAAATCTCTTGGCGGGGATCGCTTTCCTTTTTTTTTCTAAAGCAAGGCTCCTTGCTTTTCGATATATCTTATAATACTCGATTATTCTGATATATCAAGTGATAATATACGAAAAATCGAGTATTATTTTTAAGATATGTCGTATAAAAGAGGTGCGTAATGGAGTGGAGTGAAAAAATAAGTATTTTAGAAAAAGAACTAAAAAACAAAGGAGAAGCATCAGGACTTCCAAAGCTTTTAGGGGTTCGATCAGGTATAATTTCTGATATAAAAAGCGGAAAAGCTAAAAACCCAAGCTCAAAGCTAGCCTTAATGTTAATAAACAAACTGCAAGTAAACCCAGAATGGCTAGAAACAGGAACGCCTCCAATTTTTCTAAACAAGCAAGAAACCTTGCCTCACCATGTGAAATCTTTCCCACCAAAACCACCCGCAGAGACATCTGCAAATGAAGCAGAACAAGCCGCAAATCTTCAAAACGATAAGCCACCAAGTCTGCCTCACCTTGCGCAAATTTTTCACAGTAAAGAACCCGCAGCCAGTCCTGTAAAAGAGGCTGTTTCAGGAAGCATTGAAGCCCTAGCCCGGGAAGCGATTGCTCCTGCCTTAACAGCCATTGAAGAAAAGATAACGGACACCGTAACTACGCTGGCAGCACATACAACGCAATCCGAGACCGTTTTAGCGGCGCATACGGCAGCTTTAGCCGCACATACGCAGCAGCTCAATGAAATCAGCGCCGCGCTGCGGAAGCTGCAAGCATTAAGCGGGCAGCCGCTTGAGGACACGGCTCACGAGCGAAAGCCCCTTTATACGGCAGCGCCTGATATATCGGTTGTGAAAGACCCTGAACCTTCCTACACGGCTCTTACAGAAGAGGAGGAGGAGGAGGAGGAGGAAACACCAACGACCCGCTTGCCGCTTATCGAAAACCTTGCCGCAGGCGTTCCGCGCGAACCGGTTGACACGTATGAAACCTATCCGGTGCCGACTGCATACCTCAAGGCGCATAAAACATATTTTGTCGCAAAAATCCACGGAACCAGCATGACCGAGGCGGGTATTGCCGACGGCTGCCATGTCCTTTTAGAAGCAAAGGACATCCCGGAAAGCGGGGACATTGTCATTGCCCGCTATGAAAATCAGACAACGCTCAAACGGCTCAAGCAGCTGGATGACGGCAGATGGGAACTGTTGTATGAAGACGGCTCACGGGCAAAGATAGAGCTTATCGACCCCGATTGGGCAATACAGGCGAAGTTTATCAGGGTGGTGTAGAAGATATTGGCAAAGGGCTCTTAGTGCGTTATAATAAAAGGAGAGTGCAAAAGTGAGGAGGTTTGTATGGCAAAGAGAGAAAGCGAAGTCGCTATATTTAAGAAAATAAACAGTATCAAAGAACGCCTTTTTATATGTACTGAACGGGAAGAAATTGAGGCTCTTTTTGATTCGGAGGGAATAGGAAATCTCAAGGAAAGAATTGAACTGCTTGACCAATGCATGGGATTTGAGGAAATGGCTAACACCCCCGAAGAATTACCCATTGAGCAAGAATATGACTTTGAATGTGAAATGTTTGTGGAGGGCACATGGAGAATGTTAAGCTAGATGAAACGATTTGCAGCAAATTAAAAGAAGCGTTCCATGTCTGTCAGGCTGACATTGATCAGATGGTTCAGCTCTTTAATGACAAGCTCAAACCGGCAATCAACATCCGGTATCTTTCTCATTTAGTTTCAAGCATTGAAGATATGATCAATGAAGAACAAAAGGCGCTTTTTTTAGAGCAATTAAAGCAGACTAAAACGAATCCAAATGGTATTGATCTATGGACAGAGTTGTGTAATCAAAAAAGATTTCGTTTTTTTTCGATTAGCCTTGTACCGCTGCCAAGCACAAAAGGGCGCAAAGGACGCCTTGCAAAGAAGCCTGGCGGATGCATTATTTATTATGCCAATTATTTACAGCCGAACGAAAAACGCTTTGTTCTTGCCCATGAGCTGGGGCATATAGTAAACGAGCATTTATTGAAACCGTCTTCTACCAATGCAGAATATCGGGCATCGCTTTTTGCTTATATAGCCTTACTTGATAAAAATAATTTCTACCAAAATGAAGCGTTCAAGTTTACCTGCGATACTGATCTTGCATTATTTAAAGAATATTGTACTTTGTTACATGTATAAACTGACAATAGAATCATCATTAATACATTAAACGAAAACCCACCCCCGCCCCGAGAAAAGGCGGGGGTTTCTTTTTATCGGGTACTCTTGTACATGAAGCGCCGCAGTAATGCGGAACTATTACAAGGAGTACCTATGATCAAAAATAACTCAAAGGGCAAACCATATTATACACAGCGGAATAATGAGCTCAATCCTGCATCAAGCTGTAATGTAACGGCGATGATTCAAGGGCTCATCTGTGCAGGCTGGCCGCTCCCGCAAGGTGCGTACCGGCAGCCAGAAGATTCGTTGCTGCATTTTATCCGGCATGACATTGTTATCCTCAAAGAATGGAAGCGCCTTGATCCGCACGGAAAGTATCCGCCGAATGAATGGCATTCGCTTTTGTGTATGGGAACAAACCGCTTTCTTATCTCGAACGGCATTACCGGCAAAAACATCATTACCTTTTGCGACGATTGTACGCTCCTTGACTTTAAGCTCCTCATTGATAAAGGAGGCGTTGCCGTTTTTTCCGGGCAGTTTAAAAGTGAGCGCGGTACAATCGGACATATCGTTACCGGAGTTGGCTACCAGTGCGATAACAGCGGCACGGTAACGGAGATCATGATTGATGACCCGTGGGGAGATTATCACTCGCTGTACCGTGTACATAAAGGCGATGACATTCTCATGCCGAAAGAGGATTTTTATGCGCTTTTTAAGCCGGTAGGCAGCACGCAAAAACGGGCGCATCTCATTCCAAAATACGAAAAGGCAGGAGTGTAAATAGGTATGGAAGAAAAAGAGCAAAAAGACAAGAAACAAGAGAAAGCAGCACTTGCAAAAAAGCAATCGAGGAAAGCGATTATTGCCGCAGGCGTGTGGGTGTCGGTTCACAGTATCATGAAAGCGCTTTTCCCGCTTTTTGGGGCAGGAGAATACGGGCTTTCGATGAGTGATATTATCAGTTCAGGCAGTTTTTTTATTGCCGGATGGGTTCCGGTGTACGGCTCTATCTGGCTTGATAAGATTTTCAACGTCCCAAAAGACGAAACAGGCTCGGATGAAACGACAGAAGCGCCGATTGGGTTTACCATACAAGAAGGGGGGATGGAGTGTGGAAAAAAGGATTAAGTATGCTCTTATCGGTATCGCTGCTTTGTGCGCCGTATATGGGCTTTGCACTGTGCTTAACCGATGCGGAAGCGGAGCAAATAGCGTGCGAGATAGCGAGTATGAAAAGAGAGCTCTCCGCCTTGCAGATGAACTTTCAAGTGCTGAAAGGGACATTGAAAGGGCAAGAGAACGAACTGGCGAAAGCCGAGCAGCAATTAAAGGAGGCCTTGCAGCGCTTGAGCAAAGCAGAAGCGGAATTAGCGAAAGCCTCTCACGAATTGGAACAGTCGGAGAAAGCTTTGCTACAATCGAAGAGTGCATTAGTGCAAGCGAGAGTAGCGTTGAGCGGCTTACAGCAAGCGTTCAGTGCATTGAGCGAATCATACAGGAAGCAGCAGAAAGAGAAAGTCGTATGGATGACGGCAACGGTGACGCTGGCTCTTGTGGTAACCGGCTTTACGATTGCCGAGATAGTAAGGAGTAAAAGATGAGTGATACCTTTTCGGTTATACAGGCTTTAGGGCTTCTGGCGCAAACGGTCGGTCTTATTACCATTGCCATCAAGACGGGCAACTGGAAAGGGGTAACGGAAAACCGGATCAGTAATATTGAAAAAGAACTCAAAGAAATGAAGGTTGAAGTCTCCCGATTAGAGGACATGCAAAAAGAGCTCATGCCGGTATTGATCGGCTTACAAAAGGATATGGAATATGTCCGCAAATCAGTCGACAAACTGAACGAACAGCGAGAAGACCATGCCGAAAAAAAGTACCGTTGAAATAGAAGGACTCATTGAAAAGGCGGTTTACCTCCATGATGTTGCGCATCTGACGAATAAGCAGATTGCAGAGCAATTCCGGCAGGAAGGCTATGTCATTTCAACGTCGAGTGTGCAGCGCGCTCTTCGGGCAAAAAAATTATCTGAAAAAGAGTTTCAAAAAAAGCTCAAAGAGACGGAAATTTTTATCGAAGCGACGAAAAACACCCCCGGGCTTCAGATGGCAAAAGCAGGAACTGACATTGCCATGGTGATGCTCTTAAAAGAGCTTCAGGGGATGGAAGATTTAAGCGCCCTGTCGGAAGGGGAAATTCTTGACAAATTAGCCCGCATTGTTAAGGCACAAAAAGATATTGCGAAAGTATCGCTCGACTATGAGCGCGGCTACAAGCAAGGGCTTTTTTGTGCGCAAAAGGCGATTGAAAAAGTCGTGCAGCAAGGAGGGGTGTCAAAACCGGCAGCAGAAAAAATACTACAAGAATTAGGATTAAAACAATGAGAGCACTGAACGAGTCCATCTCCGCACCGAAAGCACAAGAAGGTACCGCCGCTCCCGTTTCGGCAGAGCTTTTACCCTATCAGGTACACTGGATTACCGATAAAAACCCGCTTCGCCTGTGGGAAAAAAGCCGCCGTATCGGGGCAAGTTATACCCTTGCTTTAGAAGCGGTATTAAACGGTATGGAAACCGGCGGAAGCAATACCTACTACCTTTCCTACAACAAAGACATGACGCGGCAATTTATTAAAGATGCCGCCTATTGGTGCCGCCGTCTTGAGGTGAGCGCGAAGCAGCTTGAAGAGACGATTATCACGAACGATAAAAAAGACATTACCGTCTTCCGCATTGTCTTTGCTTCCGGGGCAGAGATCGCCGCCCTTCCGAGCGTTGAGTATTCCCTCCGCTCAAAACAGGGAAACGTCATCTTAGATGAGGCAGCCTTCGTGGAAGACTTTGAGGGGGTAAAAAAAGCAGCGCTCGCGCTTTTAATCTGGGGCGGACGCTTTAGTATTCTTTCAACGCATAACGGGGAAGATAACCCCTTTAATCTTTTTATCAAAAAAATCAAAAGCGGCGCAGAAAAAGACTGGAGCCTTCACTTCACGACGTTTGACCAAGCGATTGCGCAGGGCTTATACCGGAAAATCTGTGAAGTGCAACAACGGAACTGGACACGAGAAGGGGAGCAATCCTTTACCCGTACCATCTATAACATTTATAAAGACAACGCCGATGAGGAGCTTTGCTGTATTCCCCTCAAAGCCGGAACACGCTATTTTTCCCGTCTGTTGCTTGAAGGCTGCACAGGAGATGGGTGCGCGATTGTGCGGGAGCGCTTCCCCGATACGTTTGTCCATGAGCGGAAAGGGAAAAAAGAAGCGGCGATACAAACGCTCTTTACGAAAAAGATACGGAGTGCGTTACGGCACATCACCGACCCTGCGTATTTCGGGTTTGACTTTGCCCGCTCAGGGGATTTATCCGTTTTGTGGCTCTGTGAAAAAAGAGCAGAAAGGCTTGAAAGCCGTCTTATTCTTGAGCTGCGCAACTGTCCCTTTGACGAGCAGTACCTTCTTTTGACACAGATCATATCAAATGTGAAAACCCTCGTACATGGTAAGTGCGACGCACGGGGAAACGGACAGATGATTGCAGAAAAGTTGAGCCTTGATTTCCCCGGCTTTTGCGATCAGGTGATGATTAGTTCCGGCTGGTATGCCAGGGTTATGCCGCAGGTAAAAAGTCTCCTCGAAGAAAAAGGCTGTCTTATCCCTTCCGATGACTATCTCTTTTCTGACTTTTCGGCGGTACAGCTCGTAAACGGAATCCCGAAAATTGCAGAGCGTATCCGCGAAGGCGCTACCGGAGCCGCACGGCATGGAGACGGCGCGGTTGCCTTAGCCCTCTGTGTCGATGCTCTCTTGGAAGAAGGGGAAATCGCCGCTCCCTATGGTGCCGAAACGCACCCCCGTGATGCGAGTATGTTTCAGGGGTATTAAATGGTATTTGGAAAAAAGAAGGTAACGGAAAAAGAGCTCACCTCGCAGCTCGTTGATCTTAATGGGTTTCGCTCCATTGTTTCAGCGCTCGATGAGATTGAGCCGTGGACGATGCAGGAGCTCCATAACCCGAATCTTTTTACTGAGATGCTTTCCGATGCGCGGATCGGAAGCCTGGTTGAAAACCGGCAGGATAAAGTGCTCCGTCTTGATATGGGGCACCTCGATTCAGAAGATGATGCTTTTAATGAAGCGCACCGCACCGCCTTCCCCTTTAATACGATACAAAAAATAGCGATCCAGCTTTTAAATGCCCTCGTCTATGGCGTTGCAGTCAGTGAAGTAGTCTGGAAAAAAGAAGCAGGTCTTTTTATTCCTTCTGACTTTATTCACATCCCGCGTTCTTTGTATTCCTTTCCGCCCTTCCAAGAAGGGAACCCGATGACGCCGGTTTTAACCGTGTCAAACACCGTGCTCGATACTCCTTATAAATTCCTTATCCACCGAAACGACCGCGGTACGGGTAAGCCGTCGGGGGTGAGTATTTTACGCTCAGTGTATTGGCCGTGGCAGTTCAAAAAACTCGGTTTTAAGTTTTGGGTAATGGCAGCGGAGCGGATCGGAGTGCCGAGTATTTTAGCGCTCTTTGAAACAAAAACCGATGTTGATGCAAGGAAGCGCGCAAAAACCTTAGCAGATGCACTGCACAAAATCAGAAGCGGCTCAAGCCTTGCCCTCGGCAATGTCAAAGATGTTAAGTACCTCAATGCAGAAGGGGCAATCAAAGACTTTGACACGCTCATCGCTGTTTGCAATACGGAAATATCGTATGGGCTTACCGGGCAAAGTTTAACGACCAATGAAGCGCAATACGGCACGCGCGCGAATGCAGTCTTGCATGATGACACCTTTGCCGCCGTTGTCAGTAAAGATGCGCAAGCCTTACAGAGTACCATCCAGCAGCTTTATGACTGGTTTGCCGCTATCAATTTCCCCGGAAAGAAGCCGCTTGCCTTTGAAATTGACGCAGGGGAAGCAGCGCCTTGGGATGCCATTACCCGCGCGATTGAGCTAAAAATCCCCGTGTCAAAGCGGGCGCTGTATAACCGCTATAAACTGCCGGAACCTGAAAACGAGGCGGATAGTTTTGTCTGTGAAACCGCTCCTGTTTCTTCTGACATTCCAGCAGCTGGAGCGGGAGAAGACTTTGCCGATGGCAAAAGCACAGGACAAAACGGCGCCGACGCTTTTTTTTTCTAAAAAAGATTTTGCTCCAAAAAAAGCGCGCGCAGCTACAAGATGAGCAGCGCCTCCTTAATGCTTTTTGCAGCGCCGGACGTTCGCGCTTTAAAAAGGCGGTACGCGAAAGCCTTACCACATGGTTTGATCTTCACTTTACCGATACACCGCCTTCAAAAGAAGCACTCAAAAAATCCCGCACAGCTCCGCCTGTCAATAAGCAGCTTTTTACCATTACCGAAATCGTCTTAGAGGGGGCACTCCTTTTAGGGCGACTCCACGCAAAAGCGCCGCGCGATTCTTTTGCCGATGATGATTTACAGATTATCCGCTCGCGTGAGGCGGTTCCTTTTGAACAGGCGATTGACTTCTTAAAAGGGACGGTGCCGATGCATAAGGGGGAATGGGAGCAGCTTGAAAAGCCGCTTCGCTTCCGCGCCTTTACCGTTGCCCGCCTTGCAGAGCTTGACCATATCGAGAAGGTACGGCAAACGCTTGTAACCGCCCTTGAAAAAGGAGACGGCTTTCAAGAAAAATGGGCAACACTTCGGGAAACTTTGAATACTCGCGGAGAAGATATTGCTCCCGGCTATTTTGAAACAGTCTACCGCACCAATGTCCAGACCGCCTATAACGCCGGGCGGCTTATGCAGTATCAGGATAATCCGCCTCGCGCCTGGGAGCTTTTAGTCATTGAAGACGGAAGGACAAGCGATACCTGTAAGGGTATTGCATCTCTTATTGGGAATGGGAGGGCGCTTCCTTCCAATCATCCGTTTTGGAAAAAATACGGCTTTCCGCCGTATCACTTTAACTGCCGCACTACCTTCCGCGCAGTGTATGACACTGATGCGGCTGTACAGAATGTGCCGATCAAAACATTGCAGAGCGCTATTCATATTCAAAAAGGATTTGGCGGCAACCCGATTGAAAAAGAAAGCTGGTGGCGTATTACCGATACGATGAAAGAGCGGATTGTCAAATACGACATTGCAGATGAGGTCAATGCGTGTGCTCATCAAGTTGGGCTTAAAAATTATGACTTCTCTCTTGCGTCTGAAAAAACAGAAAAACGGCAACTTGGTACAACGAAATATCATGCGACAATAATAAAAGGCGCAGAGCCGAAACAGCACGAAATAGCAATCGCCGAAGCGCTAGAAAAGAAGGGCTATAAAATTGTCTTTACCCCGGAAAATCATTTGATCCAAGGGATAAAAAATCCGGAAGGACTTGAGACCACACTTAATAAAATTGTCGAGATGAAAAAAGTAGATAGCAACAATATCGAGAAAATCGGCAAGAGAATTACAGAAGCGGCACAGCAACATCCTGAAATTGCAATCCTCCACCTTGGCGGGGAAAAACCGTACACAAAACAGCAAGCCATAGAAGCTGCGCGGAAAACATTACATGAAGAAAAAATACCGGACACATTGCAGGAAGTGTGGCTCTTGTTGAATGGAGACCTTATCAGAGTGAAAAAATAAAAAAGGCATACTGCTTTCCGTACCTCCGCGTGCGATAGCTTTCGGAATGTTCAGTATGCCTTATGATAGCCCAATGTGGAGACCGGCGTCACACCCACCCCGCGGCCACACCTCTACCTTATGCATTCAGTATGGCACAGAGAGGAGAAAAAAGCAAGCACAACGCGGGCTTTTTTGAGGCGGTTTTACCCTTTTCTCAAAAAAACGCCTTTCGGCTGCATTTAAGCACATCGGCTCCGGCTAAAACACCCCGCGAGGGGCAAAATGCACTAGTGTACACGGGGTGCACCACCTTTTTTCACACAATAAGCCGACGCAGGAAGAAACACCCCCCTTTTAGGCAAAAAACGCTCGGCATGAGGGGCGCTCTGGAGGAGCCTCGTTCAGCTTTCTCAAGCGCTATCATAGCGGCTATGAACCTTTCAGAAAACATAACACTATTGCACGGTGACTGCATCGACCTTTTGCCCAAAATACCGGACGGCAGTATCAACGCTATTATCTCCGATCCGCCGTATGGCACCACAAAATGTGCGTGGGATATACAGATTCCTTTTGATTCATTATGGAAAGAATATAAACGTATTTTGAAACAAAGCGGAGTTATTATCCTTTTCGGAAACGAACCTTTTACGAGTGATTTGATCTGTAGTAATAAAAAAATGTTTCGCGAGAAATTAACGTGGCAAAAACATAAGCCGAGTAATATGGGAAATGCAAAGCGAATGCATCTTAAATATAGCGAGGATATTGTTGTTTTCTCATACGGGAAAAATATATATACGCCGCAAATGCAACCGAGAATATCAGACCGAGTGCGTCAAGCCCAACGAGGCAAAAGCAAACAATGGCGAACAAATGGAAACAATTCTCGTGAAGTATGTTTTGCAACACAGTACGCACCACGTGATTGGTCTAGCTTCGATGCAGACTATAAATATCCGAGTAATATTATTACCTTTCCGGGCGTTGTCAGCAATTCTCATGAAAAAGTAAATCATCCAACCCAAAAACCGGTGGCTCTACTGGAGTATTTAATAAGAACATATACGGAAGAACAGCATATCATTCTGGATAATTGTATGGGTTCCGGCACAACCGGCGTTGCCTGCATCAATACCGGTCGTAAGTTCATCGGTATAGAGCTTGACGACGGATATTTTGATATTGCAAAAAAGCGGATTGCAGCAGCGTTACAAGAGAAAGGGGAACCAAAGGCATGAGAACAGTGAGGACATTAGAGCTCGCAAAAGTCGGCGAATGGGGAATGGCATCCGATCCGATTACGGCGCAAGACTTACAAGAAGTTGTCGAAACCTTTACGCCGCGCCGTCCTGTCGGCATCGGACATGAGGCAATGCGGCGCGATGATGCGCCGAAATACGGGAACGTGTGGAGCGTTGCGCTTTCGGATGGCGGGGCAACGCTTACCGGGGATGTCGAGTTTACCGATGCCCTTGATACACTGTACACATCCGGCGCGTATGACGGTTGGAGCGTGAGCATCCCGAAGCGGGCGAAAGACGGAAAGGCGTACCTGCACCATCTTGCCTTTTTGGGAGCAACGCCGCCGAAAATACCCGGCTTAAAAGAACTTGAGGTAAAGCCGTTCAGCTATGCCGACGGGGATGTCAAGCGGGTGTTTCAGTTTTCGGGGAACTGTAGTGAATGCGCAGGAGAGGAGGTAAATATAATGAATGAGCAAGAGGTGAAAGCCTTGCAAGAAAAACTAGCCGCATTAGAAAAAGAGAATGCGGAACTCAAGGCTGTCAATGAAAAGGCAGCGGCAGATAAAAAGGAGCTTGAAGAAAAACTTGCGGCTTTGGAAGGGGAAGAAAAAAAAGAAGAGGCAATCCCTGCAGAATTTGCAGACCGGATGCAACGGCTTGAAAAAGAAGCGCGCGTGAGTAGGCTTTCTGCCTTTAAGGCAAAGATTGAGGGGAAGGTTCCTGCGGGGATTGCCTCTCAAGCGGCAGCCCTTGCCGAGCGGCTTTCAGACCGCACGGATGCGTTCAACTTTTCCGATAACGGCACAAATGTGCAAGGAACAGAGCTTGAGGCCTTGGGCGCTCTTTTAATGCACTGGCCGGAGCCGGTGAGTGTTGGGGATGCAGGTTTTGATTATAGCGACAGCGCAAGCAGTACTAAAGAAGAAGGGGCTGCGTCCTGTGGAATGAGGATGCTCGGCGCGCTTTAAAAAGCGGCGTCTTTGTTTTTATTTTCAGCCGTTTACAGGAAATTTTAAGGAGAAAAGAATTTTATGAATGCAAAAATCGGAAGCGTTACGCTTCAAGAAAAATCAGTTATCACAGGCAGTAACCACATTATCGCCGCATACCCTGTTGCAGATGGGCTTAAAGGGCTTACCGCAGGAACGGCGGTCAAAGTTGATAACGGGAAGGTGAGGCACCTTGCAACCGATGCCGATGATGCCGTCGGCATTTTGTACAATACTGTTACAGGAGACGATGACGGCAAAAGTAAAGAAGCCGTTGCGCAGGTGGTGGTATTCGGTGCGGTCAAAAAAGAATCGGTAACTTATACGGAAAGCGCAACAGCCTGTACAGAAACGCTTGTTGAGAAACTGCGGAAAAACGGTATCTACGCACTGTAGTATATGCGCGTGAAGCGTGTGCCTATTCACCCGTGCTCATGCTTCACGTGCGTACGGGTGAATAGCTTTGGATGTTTTGTTTTTGAAAAGGAGTCGATAAACCTATGCCTTTAAATGCAAGAATGACGGGCGCATTAAACGCCTTTTTTACGGTTAAAAATTTTACGGATGTCATTACGAGTTTGCCGAAACCGGCAACGCCGATGACTGATCTGTTATTTCCGAAGAATAAGCGCAAGCAGCTTACCAGTCCCTATATTGCCGTTGCCGATGTACAGGAAGAAACCGGAGCGGTGCCGGTGGTTGTTCGCGGTACTCAATCCTTTTCAGTTGATGGAGATAAGCGGAGTTTAGGGCTTGTCGAGGTAATGCCGCTTTCCATGAACAGGGTGCTTTTAGCAAGCGAGCTCAATAACCTCGTTGCAATGGGGATGACCGATGGGCTCAACGCAAAGCTCACCGAAATCAGCGAAAACCTTCGAGACCGCACGAGTACCTCAACAGAGATACTCGCATGCCAAGCCCTTTCAGGCAAGATTGCATATCCTGCTCACACGGAAGGCGGCGGGAGCGACACGTATCAGGTGGAAATCGGCACCTTAAAATCGCTTACCGCGTCTGCCCTGACTGTAGGCTCTGATATAGGAGAGCTGCAAAAAGCGCTTGAAGCACAGTACATCGAACAGCAGTTGACCGGAGCGTCAAGCGATGTGCGCTTTTTAGCCGGAGTAGATGCATACGCACTGGTCGTTGCGCTCGTAACCAAAAACGCCGGAGCTACTCCTATCCAGTGGACTGATTACGGGTGTGTTCTTTTCGGCAAGTATAAAATACAAGCGGTCTCAGGCACCTATAAGCTGCCCGGATCAGGGTCGATTACCGAAGTCATTGAAGCAAAGTCAATGCAGACGGTAGACCTTGCCAATGCAGGGAAGCTCTTTTATGCCGCCCTCGATGAGTTTGATGCGCGCGTGCAGCCTTTGCCGTTTTTTGCCGCCTATGAGTACAAAAGTGATCCTTCACGGGTTAAGATTATCTCATCGTCAAAGCCGCTTCCTGCTTTTGCCGTATCAAAATCGACGATCAAAAAATACATTGCGTAAAAAAAAGTACGATGGAAGAAACGGCAATATTTAACTCGCTTCCGGCATCCCCGTATGAAGCTGGAGGAGCAATGCACGGAATTGAAAAAAACACAGTGCAGCAGGGACAAGGAAGCGGGAGCCCTGATAGGGTTTCCGTTCCTGAGATACAAGCGTTCATAAGCCCGAAGCTTTTTAGAGAGCTTTCGTGGACGAATGGGCAGAGCGCCGAAGCGGTTACGGAAGGGTGCATCAGCAAAGCATACGACACCCTTGAAACGCTCCTCGCCTTAGTGAAAGAACCGTTTAACGCATGGAGCCGCACACAGCGGGAAGCGGTGAAGCTGATGACCGTTTCAAAGCTCTATGAGTATAACGGGGACGCGCATGGCAGAAAAGAATTTTTGCAAAGAGCAGAGCGGCTGTTAAGTGATCGGTATGGCTCAATAGAAGCCGAACGCGAGTATGCTGCTCCGTGCGCTGCCGTCTGTGTACCGGACGAAGTAAAGATATTCACGTTTTAAAACAGAGGCGCTGCACAAGAAAGACATAACCCACTAACCCTGACAAGAAGCGCCTCCTTTTTCTTTCTAACGATTTTTTTTAAGGAGGCGCTTTTTGCATATACACTTCAAACTTGAAGAAAGACACAGCATTGTACGGAATATCAGCTCATCGAAACCTTTAATGAAAGAGCTTTCTCTTATGGCGCTTTCTACCGTGCAGAAAAATATTGAAAAAGATATTACTCCGGCAAACGCAGCGCTGACGCAGGAAGTAAAACAAGGAAACAAGACACTGCGCGATACGGGACACTTACGGGCAAGCCTTACTGCGCGGCATTCTGACACTGAGGCAGTCGTCGGAACGAATGTCCCGTATGCCCAAGTACATAACCGGGAAGACGGCAGAAGCGAAACGATTATCCGAGCAAAGAATGGCAAGAGCCTTGCAATTCCGGCAAGTGCACGGGTGAGAACCTTTCAGCGGCGCTACGGTTTTTCCGCCCGCGAGGTTATCAAAGGATTACAAAAAGATAATTACAGCGTCTTTCGGCCGCTTAAAAACGGAAAGCCCGGCAATGTTATTTTTGCGCAAAAGAAAATTATTTCCCGTAAAACCATGCGCGGCGCGTCTATCCCGCTTTTTATCTTAAAAAAGAGCGTAAAGATTCCCGCCCGTCCCTTTCTCTTTATCCCCGATGCTGTCCTTGAAACAATGCTTGACCGCGTAGGAACGTATTATGCAAACAGCACCACTTAATATTATCACCTCATATATGGCGCACCTTGAAAAAGAGTGTAAAACGCAAGCCATCCTTTTACCGGCAGAAGTGCAAAGCGATAAATTCCATGTTGAACTTGCCCTGTTACCGCATCCGGTTGTGCCGGGAAACGGCGCAATCAGGATACGGCTTCGGGCAACGGCATGTGCGGAACTCGCGGCAACAGAAGCAGCCTTAAACGACTGCCTTGCCTCCTCCATTCGCTTAGCCCTCTTTTTCGACCACGCGGAAGGGTTTGCCCTCTGCAATGAAGGAACGGGGAGCGCTCCCGATGACGGGGCAAAAGAATACGGCATGGCATATCATACTGCTATCAGAGAAGATGATGAACTCTTTACTGATTTGAATGAGCGGGACGGTCAGTACTCCTACCGGGAAAGCTGGCTTGTTGAGCTTGAAGTGAAAGAAAGCGCAATCGCTTTTTAAGCAACGAAGATTGATGAAAGCAAACCACGGTACTTTCGCATTCGTGCGATTTGAGGAGGAAAAAAATGGACGTAACAAAGGCGCAGCATCCTGACAGTATGGTACTCGCTTCGGTAAAAATCGAATTATCGAATGCGGATATTGCTATCGACAAGGCAAAGAAAACGTACGAGCTTACAGAGCTTTCTGACCTTGGGCTTGCCCGCGGGGTAAAGATTGCCTTTAGCTCAAGCAAAATCGATGTAAAAGCGGATAACGGAACGGTGCCGCTGAAAGGGCAAACAGACATGAAAGCGAGCGTTGAGTTTTCGCTACTTGAGCGGTATGTCCCCTTGATCGGGCAGATTATGAAAGGCATTGCAACGGTCAAGATCATCCCCGGCACGAAGGGTAAAAAAATCGATGAACTCAATGCAGGCTCCGCGATAAAGGATAAACGCTATGAATTTCAGCACCCCAATTATGACGGAGAAAGACCTGAAAACATTGTCATTAAGCAGGGAACAAAAACGCTTACCAGTCCTGCCGATTACACGATTGAAAAAGGAGCCGCCGGAACATGGGGCTATCTTTTTACGGCAGCAGGAGACTTTGATCCCGCTAAGGCGGCAACGGTTGAATACGAAATTACCCCAATCAAAGCGTACTCACTGGGTAAGGGCTCAGGCGGCGTTGTGCAGCCGGTTTCGATGCGGCTTACCAATAAGCGAAAAGCGCAAGACGGCAGAATTATTAGCCGCACCTTTGATTTCCCCTACGGCTTTTATGACGGAGAAGATTCCATCGCGTTTAAGAGCAAAAACGATGCGGATACTGTTGCCGAAGTCGCTATGAAGTTTGAGTTTTCTCCGCACCCCGATTTAGTGTTGGATGAGGATTTTGAGCCGTTTAGTTTGTACCGCGAAACGCCGGAAGTATAGCGCAGTACTCAATGCGATAAGCGAGGGTATTGGTGTTGTTACAAGAGAAAAGGAGAGCGGGGCTTTCTGATAAAACAGGAGACCCGCTTGGCATTATGAACATAATCGGGAGAAGAAAAAAAAGTGGCACAGCAGCTTATTAATTTAGATGCGCTTCGGGCAGAAAGCCGAAAAGTACTTTTTTTAGGGCATGAATTTGAAATCGGCTATATCCCTTCAGGGCTTGCAATCCCATTAATTGAAAATCACAACAAAGACATCCAAGAGCAAAAGGAAAGCGATAGCAAAGAAAAAATTATGAGCGATGAAATCCGCGCCGTCTCTCTTTTTTGCTCCTTTTATGATTCTGCCTTTACGGAAGATTTTTTAAGAAAGCATGCCTCAAAAGCGCAAATTGATTCAATGTATACGATGCTCATTTTTGCAATCTATGAAAACTTTGTGAAAAAAGTACCGGATGAAAAGACCGGAGCAGATGAGAGCACAGAAAAAAAAACGACTGGGGTGTACTCATTGATCAAGCGATGATGCTGTACCATGTTTCAGAGCAGTTGATACTGGAAAGCTGGGCGCTTGAAACATTGGTCATAAAAGTTAGGCACGGCGTTGTCTTTGAACTGGCCAAGCGCGGTATTGTGCGGGAAGAAGCAAAAGAGACCGGCGGTTCAGTCGGAGACGATATAGCGCTTATGAACCTGTATAACTAAAGCAGAAAAGAGAAAAGCTATGGCAGTTACGGCAAAAGAAATCACCTTAAAAATCCTTGCAGACAATACCGACTTTAATAAAAGCGTTACAGAGACAACAAGAAAGCTTGAAGACTTTAAAAAGGCTACGAAGGATGCAAGTGAATTGTTCACAAGTCTTTCAAAACAAGCAGCCGTTGCAACAACCGCGATTGCAGCAACCGGTATGGCTGCGGCGAAGCTTGCCCGTGATTTTAATGCAGGATTCGCTATGGTGCAAACCCTTATTCCCGGCGCAACAGAGCGGATAAAACAGCTGCAAGCAAACATCCTAGACCTATCCCCCGCAGTGGGAAAAACAACGAAAGATTTAACCGATGGCTTATATGAAATAATCTCTGCATTCGGCGATTCTGCCGATAGTGCGAAACATCTTGAACTTGCCGCAAAGGGCGCGACGGCAGGAGGGGCAACGACAAAAGATGCCATCAAGCTCCTTTCAGCCGTTACCAAAGCATACGGAAACACCTCCAACGAGGCACAGAAAAAAGTATCGGATTTAGCCTTTACCACGGTCAAACTCGGGCAGACCTCCTTCCCGGAATTGGCAGCATCTATCCAGCGGGTAACGAGTCAAAGTAATACCTTAGGCATTAGTCAAGAAGAACTATTTGCCGTCTTTTCTTCCGGTACCGGCGTTATCGGCGGGGCTGCGGAAGTTTCAACAAAGTTTTCTGCGGTGCTTACAGAGCTGCAAAAACCGGGGGAGCGTTTAGCGGCAACCTTTCAGGAACTCGGCGTTGTCTCCGGAGATGCACTTATTGAAAAATTCGGCGGACTCCAAGGAGCGCTTACCGCCCTCAAAGAGCAAGCGGCCAGAACCGGAGAGCCGGTCAGCAATCTTTTTGGCAGCGCCGAAGCGGGAAAACTTGCCCTGTATGCGGCAGGCGCGGGCACTCAAAAGTTTACGAGCGATTTACGCGCCATGCAGGAAGCGGCAGGAGCGACGGAACAAGCGTTCACCGAGGCGACAACAGCGGGGCCGAATGCCTTTGGTTTTCAGCTCCAGCAGGCTGCCCTTCATGCACAAAGTTTTGCGATTAAAATCGGGCAAGAGCTCATTCCTTCCGTACAAGCACTTCTTGAGCCGCTTTTTCAAGGCGCTGAATACCTGCAAAAACTTGATAGCGCAACATTACAAAACATTATCAGTGTGGGGAAAATTGTTCTTTCAGTTACCGCAGTTACTGCTGCTGTCATGGGTGTTATCCCGGCAATGATTCAAGCGAAAGGGGCTATCGAAAAAGTGCAAGGAGCGTTTAAGGCGTTCGATGCAGCTTTACAGACGAATCACATCGGTCTTATTGTCATCAGCGTAACAGCGGCGGTTGTGGCGATTAAAGAACTGTGCGCATGGCTTGACCGTGCTGCGGAAAAAGAGCGATCCCTTCGTTTAGCAGCAATGGACGAGAATGCCGCCTTTATGAAAAAGGCGCAAGGAATAAGCGCTCTTGCAAAAGAATATGCAACGCTTGAAGCAAAGCAAAAGCTCTCCAATCAAGAATCGCTTCGCATGAAAGAAATTGCGCAAGAGCTGGCAGCAATTACCGGACAATCAGCCGGCGTTGTCGATGAGATTACCGGTAAAACGATTGCACGCATTGAAAATTTTGTAAGCGGGGCACATGAACTGGCAGCCCTCAAAGAAAGCGATCTTGCGCATAATAAAGAAGTCTTGAATGACCTTGAAAAGGCGGAAGAAGCGCTGACAGAAAAGGTAAAGGAATATGGCGAAAGCACCGCCTGGTCAATTGCAGAAACATTAGAGCATTTTGCCCTATTACCGGCTTCCCTTAAAACGGTAACGTCCGCGAAAGAGGGACTTACCAAGGTCAGAGACGAGATGAGTAAGCTTAAAACCGACATCAGAGAAACGGAAGCCGGTATTGCCTCTTTAAAAGACTTATCAAAAGAGTCCTTCACTCCGGAGTCAGCCGCGACACCAGAGGCTGCCTCTTCAGGAAATACTCCGGAAAAGACCAAAAAAGGAAAAGAAGACAAGACGCAAAAGGAACGTCTTGCAGAACTTGATGCGACGTTTAAACTGGAAATTGAACTGCTTGAAAAACAAAACCTCACGGCAGCACAAAAGCAAACGGAAAAAGAGAAAATAGAAGAAGATCATTACAAAAAGCGGCTTAACCTCTTAAAGACCTTTCATAAAGAAAATGTTACGGAACAATTAAAAGAAAATGGAAATATCTCATTAACCTTAGAGCAATCCTTAGTAAAAGAAGTCGGGAAAGCGCATCAATCCATTAAAGAAGAAACGGAACAAACGAACGCCGACCTTGCCCGCCTTGCCGATGAGCGGCATAAAAAAGAAATTGAAGCCATACATAAAACAGCGGAGGAGACAAAGAAAAGCGTTACCGCAGAAGTCGCCTTAAAAAAAGAACTCAAGACTCTAGAAGGGAAAACGGATGCAGAGCGTACGCGTAATGAACATCTTGCCCGGGCACAAGGGTATTTAGAAAAACAGAATGAACTTTCCCGCGAATACCTTCGCTTAAAAGATTCAGGCAATGAAAAAGAAAAGGAAAAGGCACAAGCCATAAAAGAACAGATCGAGAAACTAAAGGAGATGAAGCAGACGGAAGAAGATGCGGCAAAGGAAACAGGGAAATCGTTTGCGCAAGCGGCAAACGAAGTCGCAGATGCGTTCTCGAAAATCGGAAGCGCTCTCCAGCAGGTTGTACAGTCGATCGCTCAGGCGGGAAAAGCAGCTATCGACAATAAAGAAGCGGAGCGCAAACGGGAACAAGCGTTGAGGCTTGCAGAAATTGAAAAAGAGAAAAATGAGCGGCTTCTTGAACTTGATAATGAGCTTGCCGAAAGAAGAGAGCAAAAGCAAGCAGAGGATGTCGAGCGGGAAGAGGCGCGGCGGAATGAAGAATATGAAAAACAGCAGGCGCACAGAACACGAACAATCCAAGAATTGTCTGGGCAATTTGAAGCAGAGACAAACCTTGAAAAGCTCCGGAACTTAGAAAAGCAGCTTGAAGAGGCACGGCAAAAGAAAGCGGAAGCTGCAGCACAAAAGAAAGAAGCGGATGAAAAACGGAAGAGAGAGAAGGAAGCGCGTATCGCTGAGGTGCAGTTATTAAACGCAAAAGCGCAAGCAGAATATGAGTATGCCGCTGCCCGTATTCAAACGGAAAATGCGGCAGGAGAGGCGTCTGCAAAAGCGGCACAACAGACGGCCGCATGGCAAAAAGCTCAAGGAGTTATCAATCTTTCTATACAGGCCGCTATCGAGACAGCTCAAGCAGTTGCGCGTTTTGCGATACCCGATCCGATTGGCGGGGCAGCACACACAGCAGCAGCTATTGCCGCAGGGATTCAAATCGGTGTGGTAGCGGCTCAACCACGTCCTCCCGATTATATCCAGCAGCCGCTTCCCGCTGCTCCCCGCCCGATAAAATTCGCACAAGGAGGAATCGTCCTTCCATCAAAAGACGGCACCGGCATAACGCTCCCCGGAGGAGCGCCCGGTCTTGTAGGAGAGGCGGGGCTTGCTGAACTTATTTTACCGCTTAATACGCCGAACCTCGAAAAAATGTTTAAAGCGGCAGGAGTGCACCAGCAGCAGGATAATTCCCAACAGGTCAGCTATAATCCGTCGTATCACATTGAGATCACACAAAACCAGCACGATTCTCTTGAGGAGAATATGCTTAACATGCTCCGCTCCCATGACCGGGAATTGCTGCATATTGTTGAAGACGGCAAACAGCGCTGGTATGTCGGGGAGTAAAAAGATGAAAGAAAGTGAATACCTTGCACACTATTATCCGCAGGACTTTATCTGTATTGCCGATGCGTTTTATCCGCTGCCGAAAGGCGGACAGCTTTCCATTGAAGACAAAGAAGTCAGCACCACCTTTACCACAGCAGACGGCTCCAAGCGCAAAGATATTATCCGCCGCTACAAAGCCGTTTCGATTAAATACAATCTTTTAACCCAAGAAGGCTATGAGAGCCTTTCACACATTATCGAACAAATTGAAAGCGCTTTTTATGATGAGGGAAAATACCTGTATCTCAAAAAAGAGCGGATGCCGCCGATAGCGCCTCCTGATGCGGTACGGCTTCTTTTTGACCGCATTACAATTGATACGGTACAACCGAAAAAGATGAGCTACCGCATGAGAAAAAACGGCTGCTTCCTTTATGAAGGGCTTGCATTAAAATTCAATTAACAGGAGGTGCATAAAACGGCTATGGCGTTACGAACAAAGCTTGATCAACTGATTGTACAGCTTAAAAATAGTGTGCCGCAAACAGTACTTGCCGATGATGCTCTTTTAGAAAGTAACTGGAATAATATGTGCGCGTCGATAAAACTTCTGACACAAGCCGTTGAGACAATCCGTTCGGAAAATCCCGATGTGCCGCCGGTTGGTTTTTCTTATGTTCGCTTACCCGGTATGGAAGTGCCATGGGAACAATATCCGAGAACAACAAAAAGTCAGTGGGCGGCTATCCATGAGCGATATCCGGGAGATTTCTTCCGGCTTGCAGGGGGGAACGCCAGTAAGTTTCAAGCAACCGGTACCGCAATAAGCCATGACTCCGGAGTAGGCGGTACAGGCGGCGGACAGATTGATACCATACAATCACATACCCACGGGTATGAAGATTATAATGCATCACGGCATGAGGCGGGAACGGCAGGTGCTTCAAGTCAAAGTTATACGCGATATATGTATGATGAACAACGGAGTGCGTATACCACGAAAGACGATAATGCGCGCCATTCGCAAGAAACGCGCCCGCTCAATGTTACCGTTGAATGGTATGTCTATAACGGGTAGCGACTGATGAAAGCTGTCAGAGACGAGACTGCACGTATCATACGGGGAAATAACCGCCGCTATACGGCCGCTGTTGTGTTTAGTTTTTTATCATGCAGAGCCCCTGAAAGTATTAAAATACAGGCCTCGAATGCGCAAAATGGATCGGTACCCGATCAGATTGTCTATCCCTATCTTTCTCATCTTGAAGATCGTTTTTTTACCAGGAGTATGATGAGAGGGTGCCTGTTTCCCAACCCGGAAAATAAACATAAAGATGGTAGGCTCCATCCGGTAAAAAATCGGGCATATTCACGCATTGGGTACATTGGAGCAAAAGCAGATATACACGGAAGTGTCAGCGATACAATTACCTTATACATGCCGTCGATCGAATTAAGAAAAATAACACTCAAAACAAACCCTGATAGAATCATACAACAAGCTCTCATTACGGCAAAGACAAAAACAGGGATACCTCTCGCGCACTACCAAATCGAAAACAATAGTGCCGACACACTCAGCTTTGACCTACCGGCACAAAATGCGGCAATATTAGAACTACATATCATCAAGCATACGCCAAACAAACGGATATGGATTATCGCCTTTTATCCGGGCTTTGAATTTTCTATTTCCGAAAAAGATATTATCAGCATCAAAACAAAAAAGAAAAAGACGGAAAATAAAGAAGGTTCAATCGGAAGGCTTTATATCAGCTCAATTGATATGGTATTGAATAACATCACCCGGCTCTATGACAATAAAAATAGCAAAAGTCCGATCGCCGGCTATTTAAATACCAATGCAATTTGCTCCGCACGTCTTTTGCTCAAACAACCTGATTCTTATAAGCCTTTCTTCGTTGATTTGGGAACCTTTTTTGTTATGACAATACAAAACAATGAAAAAGATGCAACGGTTACCATCAAAGCGCAAGATTACATCGGCGTCAATAAAAATACCTATCTGACACTCGGTATACAAGAACAGACAAATGCGTTTGCCTGTTTTGCGAAAATAGCGAACGCACTCAGTCTTTCAACAACCCGTATCGACACAGCTTTGAAACGGATACGGCTGAAAAGGATGCCACTCAATGGAACCGTCAGTTCGCTTCTTAATGCTTTGTGCCTTTTAACGAATGCTTTCTGCGCATGCGATGAAACCGGAAGTGCTCTCATTGCAACGGAAACACTCTCCCGTCATGCGGCTTTGCGCTATCCGGTCAGGCACTTTCTTTTGAATGAATATTCAGGAGGCAAACAAGGAGCGGCTGCACAAAATACGCCGAATGTTATCAATCTTTCATATTCGCAGTATGAATATGAAGATGAATATCACATCGGCTCAAAAGACGTTATTCTCTATCAGCGCATAAAAAAACAGTCATTTCCAGATACCTACAAAAATGTACCGTACGGCATGTATCCGGTAGGGGGAGGTCTTGAGCCGTCTTTTACAAAACGATATATACTGCCTACAACCTTTGCGGCAATTGAACTTTCAGATCCCTTTATCCCGAGAGCATTTGAATATCGTATCATCTATCAGTATGACGATGCGGGCAAAGCCATAAAAGCAGAAATAAGCCTCTGGAATTTTGTTGATAAAAATGAAGGAGAACAACTAACGATCTGCATTATGGTAAAAGAAAAGCCTGATCATATTCTCCTTAAAGCTGAGCAGATTACGGTGCCGAAAATGCCGCAAGACTATCAAATCCCTGATAAACACGCAGTATTTAATCAAGGAGATGCTGCCGCAGTTGAGTCCCATAATGCACTGAATAAACCATTGGAATATAAAATTGAAATGAAAGATTGCGTCAATATCTCCCATGTGGAAATCGCAAACCTTTTTTTAAAAAGTCAGTTTGAATTTTCGTATCGAATGACAGCACTGGGGATTCATCTTAAAATATGGAATTATTTCCCGCATCATCCGCAAACTGTTACCGTCAATATCTATGGCAATCGCCTCGTTGCCGGAAAGGAAAAGAAAACCATTACTGCACGCAATGAAGATGATATTCAGCGTAATGGAGAAATTATCAAAAATATTGAAGTCGGCCCGCTTGCAAGTGATACCGTTGCATTAGAGGTATTAAAAAAGATGGCTCACTTTTACCGGCATTTTTCAACCGATACGTCCATTCAAACATGGGCAGACCCGCGCCTTTCACTCTATGACCTCGTAGCGTTTAAAAGTCTGCGCGGCTACGGATTTACACAAGGCGTTATTGATGAGATTGAAATGGAATATAAGGGCTATCTTACCCAAAAAATAAAACTCAAGCAAACCAAAAAGCACTCGCGCGATTCACGGCTTTTTCTCGGTATGGTTTTTAATGATCGCCCGGTCATTTCAAAGCGAGGAACAGACTATGCCTAAAAGCATTACGTTTAAGAAGGTGAAAAAAGAAAAGGAGCTGCTATGCAGAAGGTATTTAACGCAGATATTTTAATGGAAAACCCGGATAATTTTGTTCGGGATGAACACATTACAAACATTATTCCGAATAATCCTTATTATGTTGTTCACAGCATCTATTTTGCACAATCGCTGACCGTTTTTGAAGATGCAGCACGGAAAAAGCGGCTTGTCCTTAATGTCGATTATGAATATGCGAGCATTGATTCTGTTGCTTCCGAGCTTTCAAATAAAGACTGCTATCGGGCAATTATATTCTTAAAAACTGTATCGCAGGCGTACATCGACTATCATTCTTACGGCGATTTAGTGAGCGCAGATATGCTGAACAGAATCAGCGAAAATACAGAACAAGTCAAAGAACAATCAGATATTCTTTCAAAAAAAGTAACAGACCTTACAAATGAGCTTGCCGCACATCAAAAGGATACTGCTCCTCATGGCGCACAAGAAAGCGTCTATCCAAAAGCCCTAGCCTTGCGCAGCGAAGCGGGAACATTGAAAGCCGCAGACGCAACAGACGAACAGGAGCTTACGACACTCGGTCAAATAAATAAAACTATTACAGCGACAAAAAACGACGTACAAACAAGAATACAAAAAGCAAAAGAAGAAGCGCTTGATACGATTGATAAAAACATAAAAGCGCTTATTGATAATGCGCCAGAGGATTTAAATACCTTGAAAAAACTTGCAACACGCGCAAATCAAAACAAGCAGGACATCGAAACGCTCAAAGCGATCAGAGAAAACCGTATGCCCTTAAACCCCGTATGCGCCTACGACATGGCGGATATAGCACTAGATGAAACGCCTTTGTTCACCCTTCCAGCTCCTATTGTTCAAAAGAAAGAAGCTAAAATATACGGAAACAGCGCAATGCCGCTAAAAACAAATACCCGCTATCATATTAGTATTACTTCAAAGTGGACGGGAGATGCCCGGCCGTATCTTATGGTATTTCGATCTGATGGGAAAGAGAGCCCTTGGGGGGCTGACATAAATGACACACAAGAATTTTACGTGGAGATACCGTCCGAAGGTGTCTTTTATTTGGGTATCTGGATGCACGGCTCTGAAAGCTATAAGGTTCAGCTGGCTGATAGCGTAACGATAGAAAAACTTACCATAACAGAGGTAAAAGCCGTAACGGTTATTGATAGCTCTGGGAATATGCAGCAAAGCATTTTAACCGGCACTTTTGAAAAAACAAAAGATGCGTCGGTTGGCTCTGTTATTCATTTTAAAGGAGGGTGCGCTCAAAGAGCTCCGATTCCCTGCATGGGCATAGGCAAACAATGGAGTCATTCACGATGGGTAAAAATAAATACCACGCAGCCTAAAAATTCTTTTAATCATATATGGGATTATAGTAAATTTGATTGTGGGTATTTTTTTACAGATGAGGACGGAAATATAGAGTCCTTTTATGTAACAACCAGTCTGAGGTATGTCCCTTACGAATCTTTTTCTATATCTCCTGAAAAACTTCCCAAAAACGAATGGCTTAATATCGTTACAATGACCGATATGCAGGCTACTTACTGTAGAAAAATCGTATATATTAACAAAGAAAAAGTAATAGATTCAATAACGAAAGAAAAGTTTTCCAATCTTTTGGAAAACGACGAATTGCATTATGATATGGCAGAAAGCCCCTATGTAAAAACCGTAAAAGGGGCACTTGCAAACCTTCTTTTCTTTGACCGGCTTTTAACAGAAGCGGAAGTGCAATGGCTGGGGAGCAATCCCTATTATCCGGTAAAACGATATAGCCTTGCAGAGTATAAGGCAGATGAAAACAGAGCGCTGCTTGAAACGCTACAGCAAGAATTAAAAACCTTGGTACCTAAAAGTGCATTCAACCTTACCGGTTCTACACTCTCAATGCAGCTGTAAGGAGGCGGCTTGAAATGCTTACATACAACGGAACAGCAATAAAGCATGTTAACTTCAATGGCACGGCTATTGAGAGCGGAACCTTTAACGGCGTTACCGTCTTTGAAGAAGGACAAGAAAATACGGTAGTATTACGAACGACACAGCAGACTATAAAACTAACAGTACGAACCCTAACAGGCAGTGATGTAGAAGTATGGAACGCCGGTGAAAAAGTAGCGGTCTTGAAAAGCGATAAGGAGGGAGAGGTTTTACTCAAAGACACGGGGAAGAATGTTACTATCAAAGGGCGTGATATAAATACTCTGTCCTGCAACTACAACCAACTTACGAGCCTGAACGTGCAAGGGTGTACTGAGTTACAAGACCTTGTCTGCTTCGGCAACCCACTTACGAGTCTAAACCTGCAGGGGCTGTCCGCTTTGCAATATCTGGACTGCTTCCGCTGCGAGCTTAGTAGTCTAAACGTGCAGGGGTGTTCTGCGTTGCAAGAGCTGGAATGCTCCCGCAACACGTTTATGAGCCTGAACGCGCAAGGGTGTACTGCGTTGCAATATCTGTCCTGCGCCGACAACCTGATGGAGAGCCTGAACGCGCAAGGGTGTACTGCGTTGCAATATCTGTCCTGCGCCGACAACCTGATGGAGAGCCTGAGCGTGCAGGGGATGTCTGCTTTGCAATCGCTGAAATGCTGCGGCAACCTGCTTACCGCAGATGTTTTTAAGGATATATTTATCAATATTGCAAAAACTAACAAAAGTGGAAGAGCCCTTCTCTATTGCAATGGCGATTATAACTACAAAGATTTTACACAGCCGGCTGAATTAGCGAGTGCTTTTAATGCAGCAAAAGCAAAGGGGTGGAAATTCTATAAGAACGATTCTTCTGAAAGAAATCTATTATAAAGGTGTCGATGCTAGGAGATCAATAAGGGTATTATAAGAATATCGAGGGAATGTCTGGGTTTTGTTTGATGGGTTTCTTTTACACTTAATCTGTATAAGGGCTTTACTGTAAATAGTCATTATTTATTATAATAATGGGTTCAGTATTGGGTATAAGTAATAACGTTCATGCAAAAGCAGAAGAAACAAGTGTGGTTATTAGGAATGTTGAATATTCGGGAAAAGATGGGGCAGCCTTGCCTCACCATGATAAGATCCGCATCATGATTTTTGACGACGGAACAGGTTTTGATACAGCGGCACTGTATGCTGCAAGCGGGCTGCACTTTGGCATGAGGGGTATGGAAATGAGAGCAAAGCTATTGGGAGGAACGCTCACCATCACCAGCAAACCAGAAACGGGGACGGAAGTACGGGTAGACGTGCCGGCGAATGGGTAGCGGTTTCGTACGCCATATTGACCTCTTTTTACATTGATGCAATCGGACATCCGTTCATCCGCGCCCACCGCAGCACATTGTTAAGCCGCGACTGATAGCCTTTTCCATCCTTTCTCAGCCATGCTAAGGTATCATTATCAATTTTTGTATGTATATCGGTCTTGGGGATTTTTAATGACTGAAAATAGTAAAAACCGCCAGTGCTGTCAGGGGCACTTTGAGGAATATCTTCATAATTTATTTCAGTATCGGGCATGTTATCTAGTTTTTCTAATACTGCCCGATCTTCCGCTGTCAACGGTGGAAAATCAATAACCTTGTATTCTCTTTGCGTTCTCTTCATAGCATCGTATCTCCATTTTGTCGGCTTTGCGGGCAGATATAAGCCGTATCAAATTGTCTCTATCAGTTGCGATTACACTTACGATGTAATGCCCTTCAATTTTGCCAATGTACTTCTCTCTATATTCATCATCGGAATGGGAGTAGTCATACACATTGTACAGTAACGGATCGTTGAATACACGACTTGCAAGTTCAAAAGACAACCCTGCATGTTTTTTCTTGTTGAGTTCATTCTTTTCCGTATCCCATACAAATGTATTAAGATATACAAAATCCGTATTCCGCTCCACATCCTTATGGTACATCATCCTTGTACATAAATCAAGAAGGCTGTAACGCTATAGCCGGCTAAAAAGGCAAAGCGGATATAGTGGTTATACGTTTTGATACAACGGCACTGTATGCTGAAAGCGGGCTGCGCTTTGGCATGAGGGGTATGGAAATGAGGGCAAAGCTATTAGGCGGAACGCTCACCATCACCAGTAAACCGGAAACGGGGACGGAAGTACGGGTAGAAGTGCCGCGTGAAGGCTAGAGAGAACTCCGGAAAACATCACGCCTATCGGTTTGTCCGCAATGGTAGGTTAAAACGGGGGTGCTGATTCCTATTTCGGAAAAGCAACTGTCAATTATTGCAGCATGAGGAAGCGTAGCGATTTCTTTTTCGGTTAGATTTAACGTGAGGCAATGCGGTAACTTGACATACGTATTTATAATACGTATTATAAAATTATGACTGCAAAAGAAGTTTTAAAGCTATTAAACCAAAATGGCTGGTATGTGCACGAAACAAAAGGTTCTCACTTTCAGCTCAAGCATCCTGAAAAGCAAGGAAAAATAACTATTCCTATGCACGGCGGTGATTTAAAACCAGGCACTTTGAATAGCGTCTTAAAACAAGCAGGATTAAAGTAGGAGGCGATATATGCGTAAAATGACTTATTTAGCAGTTTTTGAGCCGGCAGGAAACGGCGCCTATAGCGTCTATTTTCCGAATGTCTTAGGTTGTGTAAGTTACGGAAAAAACTTTCAAGAGGCGCAAGCAATGGCACAAGAAGCGCTCGAATTGCATATATACAGTATGGAAAAAGACGGTGATACGTTGCCTATTGAGACTTTTTCTGATATACAAACAAATGCAGGCGATATAGTATATGCAATTACTATTTATCCTGATTTTGTGAAAAATCAAATGGATAATCGGCGAGTTAAAACTAATTGTACTATTCCGTATACGCTAAAACGGAAAGCAGAAATGCAAGGTATAAATTTTTCTCAAGTATTGGAAACTTCGCTAAAAGCAATGCTACAATGAATATTGATTAGTTGCAGCTAAAAACTAACCGAATGCGCATGATTGACAAGAATACGTTCATAGCCTAATACAAAAAAAGTTAGAGTTACACATTTTTTTGACAGATAAAGTGTAAGATAACTAATTAAAAATATGTACTAAAACGCCATAAAATGAGCGATTTGCCCTATCTTTTAGCGTTTTTTCTTGATACAGAGTTAACAAATGTACTCAGCAAGTACATTTGTTAGCGATGCTCTCCATATCGCTGCTGAGCCTGTATCACAATAGCTCTACTTTCCACTCTTTGACGGTACGCTTTTCTTCGTCGAAACCCTGTCAAACAATGTCCGTCCGTGGACCTTGTTTGACGTCGAGTTTTTGCTCACGCAAAAACGTCGCTACTGCGTGGAACCACCGCCGTCCATGGCGGATCGGTGCAGGATTTATCTATCATAGCTGTTCTACTTTCCAGTCTCTAATCGTTCGTGTCACTTCATCAAATCCTGCACCGATGAGCACTATCTTTTTCCCGTCTACAAGATATTTCTCTGCGTAGTGCTTCTCTTTTATCTGGTTGAGCGCATCCTCTGCGCTACCGTTGCCGGTGAGCTTAAACTCGAAAAGGTAAACACACTCAGCCGTGTATACCACACAATCTATTCTACCTGTGCTGCAATACTCCTCCGTCTGCACAAACTGTCCTATCAGCTTAAAGACTAGGTATACCGCGGCTTGGTAGTTCTGTTCCCTCAACCTCAAGTTTTCTTCCGTAAAATTATCATACGGAATACCGGCAATAAGCGACTGCATCCGCTCCATAAAGCTATCAACTTTTCCCCCACGGATGTCTTGCACAAATCGTGCAACCCAGGCTCCCCCTTGGGTAAGCGGTATAGCAGAATATGCAGGCAGCAGATTCTCTAAAAAGCCGTAGCGCACTTCATCATTGGGAAAGCCGAGCCGGTACAGTCTGACATCGCTGATATACTCTTTTATGGTTAAATATCCTGCTTGAAAGAGAATGGGTAGTGCATCTTCTGCCGCCGCTCGATACGTTTCCAATCCTGATTCATTGAGTTCAACATTGCCGTCTAAGTCCGGAATGTAATAGTGTGCTTCTTTTAAGTACTTCACCAAAA